>CAIWXW010000053.1 GCA_903916755.1 uncultured Opitutaceae bacterium
CTGCCCAGGCGGGGGCCCGGCGGGATCACCACCTCGAACTCCCGCTCCTGCTCGGTCACGTTTTCGGCCAGCATGGCCTCGTAGGCGCTGATGCGCGCCTGCGACTTGGCCTGGCGCGCGCGGGCGGACTGCCGGATCCAGGCGAGCTCGCGCGCCATGGCCTTCTGCCGGCGGTCCTCCGTCCGCTGCTCGACGGCGGCGCGCTGCGCCTTCTGCTCAAGCCAGCCGGAATAGTTGCCCTTCCACGGGATGCCGTGCCCGCGGTCGAGCTCCAGGATCCATTGGGCGACATTGTCCAGGAAGTAGCGGTCGTGGGTCACCGCGATGACCGTGCCCGGGTAGCGCGCGAGATGCTGCTCGAGCCAATGCACGCTCTCGGCGTCGAGATGGTTGGTCGGCTCGTCGAGGAGCAGGATCGACGGCTTCTGCAGGAGGAGCCGCGCGAGCGCGACGCGGCGGCGCTCGCCGCCGGAGAGCCGGTCGACCAGGCTGTCGCCCGGGGGGCAGCGCAGGGCGTCCATCGCCATCTCCACCTGGGGCGCCACGTCCCAGGCGTTCAGGGCCTCGATCTTCTCCTGCAGCTCGCCCTGCCGCTCCATGATCTTTTCCTTGGCGGCCTCGTCCGCCTCGGCCAGCTCGTCCCAGGTGGCGTCATAGGCGGCGGTCAGGTCCAGGAGCGGCTGCACCCCTTCCTCGACGCAGGCCCGGACGGTCTTGCCCGCCGCCAGGGAGGGCTCCTGCTCGAGGAGGCCCACCGTGTAGCCGGGCTCGACGTGCACGCGCCCCTCGATGTCGGTGTCGCGGCCGGCCAGGATCCGCAGGAGCGAGGACTTGCCGGAGCCGTTGAACCCGAGAACGCCGATCTTCGCGCCGTAGTAAAAGGACAGGGAAATGTCGCGCAGGATCTCCTTGCGCTCGATTTTCTTCCCGACGCCGAGCATCGAGAAGATGATTTTGGGCTCTTCCGCTTTGGCCATCGGGAAACGAGGACGGGCTGGGGCCGCCGGCTCAGATGTGCCGCGAGTCGGCCTCGTCCTTCTTCACGTAGCCCGTCTCCTGGCGCTGGTGGTTCACCGCGTTCTTCTTGAGATAGGCCTGGTAGACGTCGTCGGCGCTCATGCCGAGGGTCTGCGCGAGCGAAATCAGGAAATGGAAGAGGTCGACCACCTCCACGCGCGCGTTCTGCTCGTCGAACTTCTGGTACTTGGCCCACCATTTCCACGGCACGGAATCGACCAATTCGGCCATTTCCTGCTGCATCGCGCGGGTATAGTTGAGGATCCACTTGGCCTTTTCCTCCTCGGTGGCGGGCGGGAGGGCGACGCCGATCCGGCGGTTCAGGGCGTCCTGCATCTGGAAGATTTCCTCAAGTTTGTCCATGCGCCCCAAGCTGCACGGTGGAAAACCGGAGCGCCAGCGAAATGGCGCGGAGCCGGCGCCCCTGCCGAAATGATTTCCCAACGCAGCCGCCCCCCCCTAAACCTCCGCGGTGACCTTCCTCGAGCTGCGCGCCCCCGGCTATGCCCTGCTCTCCGGCACCGGGATCGAGATCGGCGGCTTCGAGCATCCCGCGCACGTGCCGCATGCCGACCGCTTGATTCGCTGCGACCGATTCAGCAAGGCGGAGGCCGCGCGCATCTTCACGGAAATCGACCCGGCGGCGCTGCCCGAGGTCGACGTCATCGTCGACCTGGACGCCGGTGGGCTGAAGCCCTTCGCCGACACCTCGCTCGACTTCGTCGTCTGCTGCCACGTCCTCGAGCACCTGAAGAATCCCGTCCATGCCCTCGGGGAGTTCTTCCGGGTGCTCCGCCCGGGCGGCCGGGCGGCCCTGGCGATCCCCGACAAGCGGTTCACGTTCGACCGGGACCGTCCCGTCACTCCCTGGGAATCCCTCGAGGCCTTCTTTCGGCAGGGCACCTTCCAGCCCGTGCCGGCCGACTACATGGACATCGTCCGCTACCTGCATCCCCAGATGCTCCAGGTCGGCGAGGCGGAGCGACAGGGCTACCTCGAGCACCTCATGAATCGCCGGGAGCACCTAAATATTTGGGATTCAGCTGGTTTTGAATCGTTTTTGATTCGCGCCGTGGCGGCGGTTGGCGAGCCGCTGCAGGTCCTTTATGAGGTCGATGGAGACCAGAGCCGGTTCGAGTCCTTCGTCGTGCTCGAAAAAGCGCACCGAAGCTGAGCCGGGCGGGATTCAGATTGCAGTTGCGCTCGGCGCAAAACCGAGGGATAATTATCTCTTATAGTTCGCGTCGAGCGTTTTACACGCGCTCCGCAGGACTGACAAACCCACGGGCCACTCCCCCTCGCGCAAGCGGGACTCGGACGCCCTTCAGAGAAAAACCACAAACATGAGTGATATACATACGTCCGGCGCGAATTCCGCCCCGGGTGCCGGCCCGTCGCAGACGGATGGCCAGGCGCCGGCGGCCGCGTCCGACATCGGCGCCTTCGGCGCCTTCCCGACGGGTGCCGTCGGCGCAGTGCGGGGCTCCGGCCTCGCCCGCGGCAAGCGCACCAGCTCCCCCGCGGCCTCCGCCGCCCCCGCCGCCCACAGCGGCGAATACAAGCCCACCGCCCTCGAGGTCATCGTGACCCAGCGCGAATACAAGAACCCGTTCGCCGAAGAGACGGCAGCGACCCCCGCGGCGGAAACGCCCGCTCCGGTCGCCGCGGTTGCCCCGGTCGCCCCGGTCGCCCGGACCTTCACCGCCACCCCGGCCGTCCGTGAGTACATCACGCCCCAGCCCGCCGCGGAATCCGAGCCCCTGCCCGAGCGTCCGACGCCGGCCGAGGCCACGATCGCCCACGAGGACGAAGCGGACGAGTCCGAGGAAACCGCCCAGCCGGAACTGACCATCCTGCCCCCCGCGCAGTCGGCCCAGCCCGCGCTGAGCTGGGAAAACGGCTCCGCCGCCGGCGCCCAGGCCCCGATCTTTCCGCTCACCCCGGGTGGCCAAGGCCAGCGGGAGCCCCGCGGCGACAATCGCGGCCCCCGCCGCGACGGCCGTCCGGACCAGCGTGAACCCCGCGCGCCCCGTCCCGAGAATCGCGAGGCGTCGTCCGAGCCGCGTCCGCCCCGCCCGGATCACCGTGAGCCCCGCGCCGATGGCCGCGGCCCGCGCCCGGACGGCCGCGAGCAGCGCTATGGCCAGCGTTCCGACGGCCCCCGTACCGAGGGTCACCGGTCCGACGGTCACCGCAGCGACGGCCGTGAGCCGCGCCGCGAAGGCCGCGAGGGCTTCCGTCCCCGTGAAGAATTCCGCAGCCGCGAACAGGCGGCCCGCGAGATCCGTCCCGCCCCGGTCCCGCCGCCCCGCGGCTTCCTGGCGTGGCTGAAGGGTCTCTTCGGCGCCAAGCCGGCCGCCACCACCCCCTCCGCCCGCGCCGACGGCCCGCGCCCCCAGCACGACGGCGAGCATCGCGGCCGCCGCCGGCGCGGCGGTCGCGGCCGTCACGGCGGCGAACATCGCGGCGGCGGCTTCAATGCCGAGCACGGCGGTGGCGAGCAGGGCCACTCCCCCGAGGGCGGCCAGCGCGCCCCCGGCGGCGAGCCGCGCGAGCACCGCGGTGATTACCCGGGCGGCGAGCGCCGTCGCAGCCGCGGCGGACGCGGGCGCGGTCGCGGTCGGGATGATCGCGGCGGCCCCCGTTCCGAGGGCAGCCAGGGCGGCGGGGCAATCTGATAAAACTTGCCACGCGCAGAGCCAAGGCGTCCGCTTCCGCGGGCGCCTTTTTTTTGCGCGCACCCCTTCCCTTCCTCCTCCTTCCTTAATGTCCGATCTCATCGTTCACGGCGGCAAGCCGCTTTCCGGCACCATCCTGCCGTCGGGCAACAAGAACTCCGTCCTGCCGATCCTGTGCGCGACCCTCCTCACCGACGAGCCGGTCACCCTCACGAACGTCCCGGACATCACCGACCTGAACAAGCTGGTGGAGTTCTTCCGGGCGCAGGGCTCAAAGATCGACTGGGACCGGACGAAGGGAACGCTGCGGGCGGAGCACGCGGGCTTCCGCTCCACCCTCACCGATGACGAACTGCCGCAGGACATGCGCTCGACCGTGCTGCTCTACCCCGCGCTGCTGCGACGGCTGGGCCGGATCAGCCTGCGGTCCAACGCCAAGGGCTGCTCCCTCGGCGTCCGCGAGATCGACCCGCATCTGGACATCCTGCGGGCGCTCGGGGCGGACATCTCGGCGGGCGAGCCGCTGACGATCGCGCTGCCCGGGGGCTTCCGCGGCGCGCGGCACTGGCTCGACTACATGTCGGTGACCGTGACCGAGAACTTCGCGATGGCCGCCGCCCTGGCCCGGGGCGACTCCACCCTGCTGAACGCCGCCAGCGAGCCGCACGTGCAGGACCTCTGCGCCGCCCTGGTCGCCATGGGTGCGCGGATTTCCGGGCTGGGCACGAGCCGGCTCGAGATCACCGGCGTCGCCCGGCTCCACGGCGCGACGATCGCGATCAGCACCGACTACCATGAGGTCGTGACCTTCCTCGCCCTCGGCGCCATCACCGGCGGCGACGTCCGCGTCGAGCGGGCGGTGCCGCAGCATTTCGACCTCATCACCCGCGCCTTCGCCAAGCTGGGGGTCGCGATCGAGCACGAGGGCGACACCGCGCGGGTCCGCAGCGGCCAGAAGCTCGTGATCGAGAAGCCCTACACGACCAACCTCCTGCCCAAGATCGAGGCGGCGCCCTGGCCCTACTTTTCGGTGGACCTCCTGCCCCTGATGATCGCCCTCAGCACGCGGGCCGAGGGCACGATCCATTTCTGGAACAAGGTCTATGAGAATGGCTTTTCCTGGATTCCCGAACTGGCCAAGTTCGGCGCGCACGCGGTGGTGAGCGACCCGCACCGGATCATCGTCTTCGGCAACCAGCCGCTCCACGCCGCGGTGGTCGACTCCCCCTACGTCATCCGGGCGGCCGTCGCCCTCACCATGGTGGCGGCCTCGGTCCCGGGCCGCAGCGTCGTGCGCAACGCCGAGATCATCAAGCGGGCCCATCCCCGCTTCGTCGAGAACCTGCGCTCCCTCGGCGCGGAACTGGAGTGGAAATGAGCGGCCCGACCGATCCCGCCCCGAAGGGCCTGGGGTATATCAGCTCGGCCCTGGCCGCCCCCCTCACCCCGGCCGAGGCCGCGCGGCGGCCGCGGAGCTTCAGCGATTTTGCCGGGCAGCCGAAGACGATCGAGCGCCTGCAGGTCATCGTCGCCGCCGCCAAGCGCCGCGGCGATCCGCTGAACCACATCCTCCTCTCCGGCCCCCCCGGCCTCGGCAAGACCACCCTCGCCTTCATCCTGGGGCACGAACTCGGCAAGGCCGTGCGCGTCACCTCGGGGCCGGTGATCGAGAAAGCCGGCGACCTGGCCGGCCTCCTCACCAGCCTCGAGGAGGGTGACATCCTCTTCATCGACGAGATCCATCGCATCTCCAAGACGGTCGAGGAATACCTCTACTCGGCGATGGAGGACTTTCGGCTCGACATCATGATCGACCAGGGGCCGAACGCCCGCAGCGTGCGCCTGTCGATCCCGCGCTTCACGCTGGTCGGCGCGACCACCCGCAGCGGGCTCCTGAGCGCGCCGCTGCGCTCGCGGTTCACGCTCCAGACGCGCCTCGACTACTACGACACGCCCACCCTGGTGGGGATCGTGCGGCGCAGCTGCGGGCTCCTGCGGATCCCAATCGAGGATGACGGCGCCGCTGAGCTGGCCGCCCGAGCGCGGGGCACCCCCCGCGTCGCCAACAACCTGATTCACTTCGTCCGCGACTACGCGCAGGAGCGGGCTGGAGGGATCATCAGCCGCCCGGTCGCCGCCGCCGCCCTGGCCCTCCTGGAAATCGACGCCGCCGGCCTGGACGAAATGGACAAGCGCGTCCTGCGCGTCATGGCCGAGAACTACCGCGGCGGCCCGGTGGGCTTGGGCACGATTGCCGTCGCCGTGGGCGAGGAGACCGAGACCCTGGAGGAGGTGCACGAGCCGTTTCTCATCCAGGAAGGCTACCTGCAGCGGACGCCGCAGGGCCGCGTCCTGACACCCAAGGGCTATGGCGCCGTCGGGCTCACGGCCCCCGGCGTACAGCAGGGAAACCTGCTGTAGCCCAGGTTAGAGGCGCACGCCGCCGCGCAGCTTGGAAAGGGAGAAGGCCGGGGCGGCCGGGGCCGCCTTGCGGGCAGTCGCCCACCGCGCGAGGGCCGGAAGCGCAAAGTGACGGAGCACCAGGCCGCCGCCGAGCAGGAGCTGCACGACGCCCATGCCCTCGAGCCAGAGCGCCTGGCTGTTCGATCCGCCAAAATAGGGCGCCGGGAACAGTCCGGGAGTAAGGGCGGGCAGCAGCCACATGAAAAACCCCACGCCGAAGAAGGCAAAACCGTTCCGGGGATCCATTTCTTGCTTCGATTTCATGCGCCCTTTTACAGCCAACGCCGTGCCAAGGGAACCAGGGGTGAATCAAATCGCAATGCCTCAGGCAGTTGGAGCATTCCCGCCGAAATCCGGAACATCGCGCGGTGGCATCTTGCACGAAATCGCCCCGTTTCCCGTGCAAACGGCAAGGGCGGGAGCTGATTCACAACCAGCTGGCCAGCAACGTTATACTTCCCCCTGGTAGGATCGCAGGAGGGCCGTCCGTCTAGCACACCAGCGACCTGAAATCGTAGAAGTCGGCGGTGAAGCCCCCCTTCACGCCCTTGCAGATGACACTGACGGCGTCGTGGGAATGGAGGGATTCCAAATGGGAGCAGGCGATCCGGAAATCCCGGATCCGCTTGTCCTGGTCAAACTCCCGGTAGAGCAGCCGGGCCGCATCCTCGACGAACTTGACGTTGGCGCCGTTCAGCTCGGCGAACGCCTGCTCGTCCTCCCGCTTCACCATCACCTGGGTCTCGGTCTGCAGCGCCTGCAGGCAGTGGGCCTGCACGTCCTCGATCCAGATCTTCTTGCCGTCGGCCTCCTCGAGGGTCACGCGGGCCTTGCTCCGCTGGGAATGCGGGATCGCGTAGACGCCGCGCCGGTCGCGGGCGTGCTCGGAGAGCTCCGCCGAGCAGGGGCAGGCCGAGGAGTACACGAAGTCGAAATGGATGAACCGCCGGTAGGCGCCCGAGCGCGTCATCACGCCCTCGAAAGCCACCTCATAGTACTGGTAGCCCTCGAGCCCGCTGCGCAGGCTCTGCTGCAGCATCGGATAGGAAAAGCTGACGCGCAGGCGCGCGTCCTTGGTGCCGACCGAGCGGAGGTAGGACTTCAGCATCCGCCCCATCCACTCGCCGGTGAAGACCTCGTCCTTGCGCTCGTAGAACGAGCGGACGATCCGGCTCATGTTGATCCCCTTCAGCTCCGCCTCGAGGGAGACCGTGCCGGTGACGCTGGCCTCCAGGTTCAGCGACCCGCCCCCCTTGGTGCGGAACGTGAGCGGCAGCCGAAAG
The DNA here is from genome assembly GCA_903916755.1 of uncultured Opitutaceae bacterium. GTDB lineage: Bacteria > Verrucomicrobiota > Verrucomicrobiia > Opitutales > Opitutaceae > Palsa-1447. The sequence goes on from CAIWXW010000053.1 coordinate 7,442, forward strand.
TTGGACACTCCGACCTGCTGAATCGGCACGTGCGAACCCTGGATCGCGTCGTGCGCCGCCTCCATCATGTCGGGCAGCGACGCGCGGTAGGCGTCGTCCGCGCGAAACGCGCGGTCATAGCCGCGCTTGATGCGCGGCGCCGCCCCGGAGGCGGACGTATGGAGGTACATCGGCTTGGACTTGGGCTTCTTTTTCAAGGGCGGGAGGGGCCCGCGGGCCCGTAGTAATCCACGAAGTTGCGGGGCGTCTCGTACAGGCGCACGCCGTGCAGGCGGCCGTGCTTGATCCGGGGCTCGATCCGCCGCCAGAAGGCGACGACGAGGTTCTCGGTCGTGGGGATGATCCCGCGCAGGAAGGGAACCTCCTCGTTCAGGTGCCGGTGGTCGCAGGGCTCGCCCACGGCGCGCTGGAGGATCGCCTTCAGCTCGCCCAGGTCGATCACGTAGCCGGTCCGCGGATCGGGCTCGCCGGCCACGGTGGCCTGGAGGACATAATTGTGGCCATGGCCGTGGGCATTGGCGCAGAGGCCGTACTGGCGCGCGTTCCAGGCCGCGCTGAACGCCGGGTTGAAGAGGCGGTGCGCCGCGTTGAAGTGGATCTCGCGCGTCACGAAGACCTCCCCCGCCGGAGGGGGCGGGGTCGCGCGGAGCCGCGCCGGCTGGGAACGCTGGGTCTTTCCAGGCATGGGAGGGACAGCGTTAGCGGCAATCCCCCCGAGGTCAAACCCGCCCTCGGGCGGGCCCGCCGACTACTCCGCCATCACCAGCGTGAACATGAGCTCGGCCGAGGAGACCACCTGGTCGTCCACGGTGCATTGCACCGCGGCCGTCGCGAGCTTGCCCGCGCGCGACTTGGTCAATTTGGCGGTGATCCGCAGCTGGTCGCCGGGGCGCACCGGGCGGCGAAACTTCACCTTGTCGGCGCTCATCAGGAAGGCCGAGTTGGCGGAGTTGGCCGTCAGCCGCAGCATCATGATGCCGGCGGTCTGCGCCATCGCCTCGAGCTGCAGGACGCCGGGCATGACGGGATTGCCCGGAAAGTGCCCGTTGAAATACGGCTCGTTGATCGTGACGTTCTTGATTGCGACGATCTCGTCGGAGCCCTTGAACTCGATCACGCGGTCGACCATGACGAAGGGATAGCGGTGCGGCAGGGTCTCGAGCACCCGGCGGATGTCCAGCTGGGTCTCGGAGGGATCGATCACCCGCGAGGTGTGCATCTCCTTGCGGGGGGCGCCGCCCTTCCCCTCCTTCATCTTCGCAAAGAGGGCCTTGGTCAGCTCGGCGTTCACCGCGTGGCCCGGCCGCATCGCGACGATGTGCGCCTTGAGCGGCATGCCCAGCAGCGCGATGTCGCCGATGATATCGAGGATCTTGTGGCGGACGAACTCGTCCTTGAAGCGGAGCGGCTCCTTGGAAAGGATCTTGTCGCCCTTGATCACGACCGCGCAGTCGAGCGAGCCGCCGCGGATCTTGCCGAGCTTCAGCAGCTCCTCGATGTCCTCATAGATCGTGAAGGTGCGCGCGGGCGCGATCTGGGTCTGGAAGGATTCCGGATCGATCACGATCGACAGGTGCTGGGTGTGCACGCCGCGGTCGTCCGTCGAGGTGCACGAGATCTTCAGCTCGTCGCTGGGGATCGCGATCAGGGACGAGGCGCCCCGCGTCACCGAGATCGGCGCGTCGAGGGTGAAGTACTTTCGCTCGAGGTCCTGCTCCTCCGGGCCGGCTTCGGCGATCAATTGCACGAACGGCCGCGAGGAGCCGTCCATGATCGGAGGCTCGGAGGCGTCCATCTCGACCAGGACGTTGTCGATCCCGCAGCCGCTCAGGGCGCTCAGGACATGCTCGACCGTGTGGATCTTCGCGTGGCCGCTCTGGATCGTGGTGGCGCGGACCAGGTCGGTGACCTGCCCGATCCGGGCGGGCAATTCCGGCTGGCCGGCGAGGTCGGTCCGCTTGAAGACGATGCCGTGCCCGGCCGGGGCGGGCTTGAGGGTCAGGGTGACCGTCTCACCGGTGTGCATCCCACTGCCTTTGACTGAGATTGCGCGCGCCAAGGTCCGTTGCTTCATGTAAGACTCGCAGTGTCGGCAACTACCGGCACCAAGGGCAAGCCTTGACACGGTTGGGGCCGAGAGTACTTCTAACCCTCCTTTTCTAAGCTCAAACCCCACTTTTTCCGCCATGGCAGCAGCCAACGACATCCGCAAAGGTCAGGTCATCCGGTTCAACGGCGAACCCCATCTGGTGATGGAGACCCAGCACCGCACCCCGGGCAACCTGCGCGCCTTCGTCCAGGTCAAGATGCGCAACCTGCGCTACGGCAAGTCGCTCGACCAGCGCTTCGCCTCGACCGAGTCCCTGGAAGTGCTGCCAACCGACCGCCGCACGCTGGAGTTCAGCTACGCCGACCGCGAGGCGTTCGCCTTCATCGATCCGGAGACCTTCGACCAGATCGAGCTGAGCGCCGAAACCCTGGGCGACGTGAAGAATTACCTGACGGCCGGCGGCAAGGTGGAAGTCCTCTTCGTTGACGACAAGGCCCTCACCGTCGAGCTTCCCTCCGCCGTGAACCTGAAGGTGGTCGAATCCTCCGACGGCATCAAGGGCGACACCGCCAGCAACGTCCAGAAGCCGGCCAAGCTCGAGACGGGCCTCATGGTCCAGGTGCCCCTCTTCATCAAGGAAGGCGAAGTTATCCGCATCAGCACGGCGGACGGCACCTACCTCGGCCGGGTCTGATCGCGGCGAACCGCCGGAAGGCGACGCCCGGCTTTCGCCGGTCTGTCAGAAGCGGCGCAACCTGACCGCGGCCCGCGCGTCCTGCTGACTACACCTATGGTCACCCCCCTCGCACGCCCCGGGCGCAGCCTGCTCCGCCGCCCCGTCACGATCCTCGGCCTCAGCCTGATCGCCCTCACCTCCGCTGCGCGCGCCGCCACGGATTACTTCTCGTCTTGGCCCGCCGGATCGTCGCCGCAGGAGATCGGCCGCCGCGTGGCCGAGCGGTTCATCGCGAGCCCCCATCCGAACTTCGGGATCGGGCGCAATTTCATCATCTATCCGGAAGTGTGTGCCTGGTACGGCTCGCTCACCTTCGCCCAGCTGGCCGGCGACCAGGACCTCACCGCCCAGCTGGTCCAGCGCTTCCAGCCCTTCTTCAGCACCGAGGCCTCCCTGATCCCCAAGCCGATCCATGTCGACCTGAGCGTCTTCGGCGCGGTCCCGCTCGAGCTCGCGATCGAGACCAAGGATCCCCGCTACCTGAAGATGGGCCAGGCGATGGCCGACGCCCAGTGGGACAATCCGGTCGACCTGGTCGAGCTGGCCAAGACCCCGTCGGCCGCCATCGAGCCGTCGGTCACGGCCGAGGCCATCCAGCGCGGCCTCAGTCCCCAGACCCGCTTCTGGGTGGATGACATGTACATGATCACGATCCTGCAGACGCAGGCCTACCGGGCGACGGGTGACGCCAAGTACATCGACCGCGCGGCCAAGGAGGCCGCCGCCTACCTCGACAAGCTGCAGGAGCCGAACGGCCTCTTCCACCACGCCCCCGACGTGCCCTATTTCTGGGGCCGGGGCGACGGCTGGTTCGCGGTCGGCATGGCCGAACTGCTGCGCTCGCTCCCCGCCGACCATCCGCTGCGCCCGCGGATCATGGAAGGCTACCACAAGATGATGGCTTCCCTCCTGCAATATCAGGACCCGCAGGGCATGTGGCACCAGCTGATCGACCATCCTGAGGCCTGGCCGGAGACCTCCTGCACCGGCATGTTCGCCTTCGCCATGATCACCGGGGTCAAGAATGGCTGGCTCGATGCCGACCGCTATGGGCCGGCCGCGCGCAAGGCCTGGCTCGCCCTCATCCCCTATATCAATCCCAACGGGGACATCCGCGACGTCTGCGAGGGGACGAACAAGAAGGCCGACCTCCAGTACTATCTCACCCGCGGCAAGAAGGTCGGCGACATGCACGGGCAGGCGCCGCTCCTCTGGTGTGCCTCGGCCCTCCTGCGCTGAGGCTCAGGACCGCTTCGGGGAAGATGCGCGGCCAGAGCCGCGCTGCGCCCACGCCATGACCAGGAACAAAGGCAGCCAGATCACTAGGGGGCCCCACAGGAGCAGAGTGCGCGCGAACTTCGGATCGCGGTAGAACAGCTGGTGCTGCACGAAGGCGACGGCCGCGGCGTCGTTGGTGTGCCGGGCGTGGACCATTCCGCCCACCGCAAAGTCGTGCGCCCACCCGAGTCCGGCCATCGCGGCCCTCCATCCAAAGGCCATGCCGCCGGCCGCCTGCCAGCCCTCCGCCATCCCGCCGAAGGCCCAGATTCCGGCGGCGAACCCGCCGCCACTGACCAGGCCGAGGGCGCAGCCACCCAGCGCGAGCCCGCCCACGGCCAGCCCGCCCACGCTGATCGGAGCCACCGCCATGCCCCCGCAGGCGAAAAGGCCACCCACGGCCGTGCCACCGACCGCGATCCAACCGCGGACCGGTTCCTGGCTTTCAGCCAAGTCCTGGGTCAGCCGGATGTTGACCAAGGGGAGGCCGAGGAACGAGGCTCGGCTGCGGAAAGCAAGGACGCGGCGAGGGCCCGGCGCCGACCCCGTCCCGACGCGCGCGGCCCGGGCGGCGCGGAATCCCGGCTGCCGTTGCTCGAAGAGCGCCCGCGTCCGCTGCATGAGCGCCAACATCGCGAGCAGCGTCAGGTTCATCAGCGCGAAGAGAACCCACGGGTGGCGGCGGACCATCGCCTCGCCCCCGATCACGGTCACCGGCACGAGGATCGCCCAGGAGGCAAAAATGAAGATTACGATCCGTCGAAAGAATCGGTTGACGAAGCGGCGCTCTTCCTCCGATTCCGCGGCGGCGAGCGTCAGCCGGTAGCTCAGATAGGGGCCGACCAGGCTGATGATTGGGCCGAACAGCGCCGCTCCCCCACTCAGCGTCGTGGCGGTTTTGACCACCCCGCCGGCCTTGGCCGAGGCGGCGAAAGCGGCCAGGCCCGCCGACGCCCCCAGCGCCGGCAGCGCCGACAAGACGCCGGCGGTGAAGGGAGCGCCCGGAACGGTGCGCCGGAGGGCGCCGGCCACAAAGGCCGCTATCTCCTCGTGCAGCAGCTTCCGGCCCCGCGACAACCGCTGCCGGGCCGTCTCCGGACTGAGGTCCAGGATTTCTGCCACGCGTTCGGTCGACTCCGATTCGCGGTAGAATAAAATCAGCGGTTCCCGGTAAAGGCCCGGTATCCGCTCCAGCGCGCGCCAGAGGATCGCCGCCTCCTCGCCGGTGACGGCCGCCTCGAGCGGCGAGGGCCCGGGCTCAGGAATGGCGTCGGCCCGCTGCAGAGGTTCGGCGCCGTGCGTGGGTTCTCGGCCCTGGCGACGCAGCGCCATGCCCGCCTGGTGGCGGACGATACCGCAGAGCCAGGACCGAAGCTTGGCCGCCTCCCGCAGGTCGCGCAGCTTCCGCCACGCCACGATGAAAGTCTCCTGGGCCAGCTCCTCGCTCCGGCGGAGATCGCCGGTCGCATTGTACGCCACCGAGCAGACCAAGGACTGGTATTGGGCCACGATCCGCCCGAAGGCGGCTCGGTCGCCCGCCAGGGTCTGGCGGACGCATTCCACATCGTCGAAGGCCGCGGCGGGGATCGGAGAGGGTCTCATGTCAGCATAGGTGGCTCGCGGGGGCGGAATGTGACAGGAAATGGAGCCATCCTTCCGGGCTCCCCGGCCCCCGGTCAGAGCACCCGCGCCCAGAGCACCTTGAGGTATCGGCTTTCCAGGCAGTTCGAGTAGATCGGATGGTCGGGGCCGGCCTCCGTGCGGTCGAAGAACTGCAGCCTGCGGTTGAGCCGGTGGGCGCCCTTGATCACGTGCTGCTCGAAATCCTCGAGGCTCAACAGCCCCGAGCAGGAGCAGGTGACGAAGATCCCGCCCGGCTTGACCAGGCTGATCGCCAGCTGATTCAGGTCCTCGTACTTCTGGCGGCCCTCCCAGTTGCCGTGCCCCTCGCGGGTGAAAAGGAACTTGGGCGGATCGAGGACGACCACGTCCCACGACTCGCCGTTCTGCTGCATCTGGCGCGCGTAGGCGAAGGCGTCCGCGTGCACGAACTTGAGCCGCGCCTGATTCAGGTTGGCGTTGCGCTTGGCCTGCGCGATCGCGACCTCGTCGAGATCCACGCTGGTCACCTCGTCGGCGCCGCCCGCTAATTTGGCATTGAGGGAAAAGCCGCCGGTGTAGCAGCAGAGGTCGAGCACGCGCGCCCCCGGCGTGAACCGCCCGATCGCCTTGCGGTTGTCGCGCTGGTCGCAGAAGAAGCCGGTCTTGTGGCCCTCGGTGAAGTCGACCTCGTAGCGGATGTCGTTCTCGCGGATCTTGACCGTCTTGGGCGCCGCGGCGTTGGTCTCTTTGAACCAGGACGGCTTGATCCCCTCGAGGCTCCCGAGGTCGTGGTCGACGTGGACGCGGGCAAACGTGGTGCCCGCGAGTTCGTGGAAGAGCGGGAGCCAGTCGGGGAGGCGCTGCGCCATCCCAAGGCTCGTCACCTCGCAGAGGAGCGTGTCGGCGTAGCGGTCGATGATCAGGCCGCTCAGGCCGTCGCCGTCGGAGTTCACCAGGCGGTAGGCGTCGGTCTTCTCGTCCAACGTGAAGAGGGTGCGGCGAAGGGCCACCGCGCGGCGGATCGCCGCCTCGAAATACTCCTCCCCCATCGGCTCGGCGCCGTGGGCCACGACCCGAATCGGGATCTTGGCGCGGGGATTGTAGAGGCCGGAGCCGAGCCGCTCGCCCTTCTTGTCGTAGACGGCGACGAGATCGCCCGGACGAGCCTCCTGGGAGACCTGGCCCAGGAGCCGGGGGAAGATTTGCGGCTGAAACGTGAAGTACTTCAGCTGGGCCCAGGGACGCGGCCAGCCCGATCGGTCGATCGGGGCGATGGGAGCCTTGTCTTCGGGCTCTGGAAACTCTTCGGACATATCAAAAAGGGATGAACGCGACCGGACGATGAATCTACCCTAATTCTCGGGGCTCAAGGCATAGCACTTAGTCCAAAAGACTCAGAGTTGACATAATGGCGTCATGACGCCACTTGTCGCCACATGAAGAAGAAAAGCGGCACCCCAGCAGGCTATTCGCAACCCGAACCGACAGCCCATGAGCTCAAAGAGGCGGCGCTCGCCTACGGCGTGCGGTGCGACGTTATGAACGTACGAGAAGCTCGCGACCAGTTCTCCAGCCTTTTGGATCGAGCAGCCAGCGGGGAGCAAATCATCATCACCAGCGACGGACACCCGAAGGCGATGATCGTGCAATATCGCCCAATCATTGATGGACCGAAATGGATCTCGCTGCGCGCCTTCCGGGAAACGATGCCCATGGGGCCTGATTCCGCTGCCCTGCTGGATGAAATCCGAGGCGATCGATTCTGAGGAGCTTTCAAAATGTATATCGACACCTCTGTTGCGGTTAAGCTTTTCACCCGGGAGCCCGATTCCGATGCCTGCGAATCAACGGTTGGAGGTTTCACCCTGGTCTCCTCAGAACTCACCTATTGCGAACTGCGCTCAGCTCTTCGCTCGAAAAAGCGCGATGGTCTGATCCCAGCGGAAACCATGACTGCTGCATGGGCGCTCTTCGAACGATACTTGGAGGAGCGCAGAATTCATCTGATGGCCCTAAATTGGGACATCGTACAGGAGGCTACAGCAGTTCTGGGCAAGCTTCCCGCCCCCCTGATCTTACGAACGCTCGACGCGCTTCATCTCGCAACCTTCGCCCGAATCGCCGTCGGACCATTTTTCACCAAAGACAAGCGCCTGCGGGCGGCGGCGCAGCATTTGAAACTGCCATTGGCCGAGTGAAACCGGAGAATTGCGTTTCGTGAGCCCGGAGGAGATGCCACGAATGATCGCGCGCAAAAAGAGCCGCGCGGGCAGCGCTAGACGCAACAAGCGGCGGCTACCGTAACCGCCGACCCCCTCTACCGGCTCTGGTCACCATCCGCGCGCCGCGAGAGCGGCGCCGATGGGTCGGCAGCAATCAAAGCCGCCTACGCCACCCGCTCGACGATCAACGGCGGGGGCGTCGGACGCTTCGGCGCGAGCCGGAAGGCGTTCTTGAAGTACTCGAGCGCCTGCTCGAGCTTCGCCTCGTCGTTGTAATGGATCATCATGAGGGGCTCGCCCTGCTTGACCTGGGTGCCGACCTTCTTGATTTCCGAGACGCCGATCGCGTGGTCGATCTTGTCGCCCTCGCGCTCCCGGCCCGCGCCGAGGATGTGGACGCCGCGGGCAATCATGGCCGCGTTGATCGTGTGCACATAGCCGCGCTTCGGGGCCGGCAGTTTCCGGATGTGCCGGGCCGCCGCGAACTTCTCGGGGTGATCGATGTAGGAAGTGTCGCCGCCCTGGGCCTTGACCAGCTCCTTGAACTTGGCGAGGGCCGAGCCGTCCGCCAGGTGGCGCTGGACGGTCTGCTTCGCCGAAAGGGTCGAGCCGGCGACGCCGGCCAGGCGGACGATTTCCATGCCGAGCTTGAGGACCAGCTCCTTCATGTCGGCCGGGCCCTCGCCCTTCAGCAACTGGATCGCCTCCTTGATCTCGAGGGAGGTGCCGACCGTGTCGCCCAGGGGCTGGTTCATGTCGGTGACAAGCGCGACGCAGCGGCGCTTCATCGAGCGGCCGACCCGCGTCATCGAGCGCGCGAGCTGCTTGGCCTGCTCGAGGTCCTTGATGAAGGAACCGTTGCCCCACTTGACGTCGATCACCAGGCCCTCGGCGCCCTCCGCCAGTTTACGGGAGAGGACGCTGCCGGTGATGAGGGGAAGGCTCGGGATCGTGCCGGTCTCCTTGCGCAGCTCGTAGAACTTCGCGTCGGCCGGGGCCAGGTCCTCATTCTGGGCGATGATGGCGCCGCCAATGCGGTTCAGCTGGGAAGTGAACTGCTCGTTGCTCAGGTTGCCCTTGAAGCCGGGAATCGAGGCCAGCTTGTCCAGGGGGTTGATCACGTAATCGTGCTCAATGCCGCACATCATGGGCACCACGACCCCCGCCGCCATGGCGAAGGGGACCAGGACCAGCGCCGTTTTGTCGCCCACGCCGCCGGTCGAGTACTTGTCGATCTTGGGCTTGGCGATGTGCGAAAGGTCGATCACTTCGCCGGAAAGCATCATTTCCTCGGTCAGATCCGCGGTTTCCTGGGCCGACATGCCCGAGAAGTAGATCGCCATGGCCAGGGCCGCCAGCTGGTGCTGGGGCATTTCCCCGTCGAGAATGCTGTCGATGATGAAACGAATCTCCTCCTGGCTGAACTCACCCCCGTCCCGCTTCTTTTCGATCAGAAAACTGAACGACGGCTTGATAAAACGGCGGGCGGGAATGTTTCGTTTGCTAGTCATTGGCTTTTAGAATGGACGGAGGGGCCGCTGTGCGGAAAAGTGTACGAGCCAAACGTATACCCAACGAATGTCGAGCCGAAACAGCACCCCCTTCCACCTCCTCACGGGGCTCGATTCCGCTCTGAAAACCGCGGCCGGGGCCGCCGGTTTGGACCTCGCGCTTTTCAACCCGGAAGTGCGCGCCGCGGAGGCCCGGCACGGCGATTTCCAGGCCAACGGCGTCCTGGCCTATGCCAAGCAGGCCAAGGCCAATCCCCGGGACCTGGCCACCAAGCTCGTGGCGCAACTGCCTGATTTCGTTAGGGAAACGTGCGAGGTTACGATCGCCGGCCCCGGTTTCATCAATTTCACCCTCAAGCCGGCCGCCCTTCTGGGCTGGATGCAGGCGTATTCAACCCCCGCCCTTCTGGCCGCCGGAGCCGCGGCCGCCCGCCCGGGTGAGGTCTGGATCGTCGACTATAGCTCGCCCAACACGGCCAAGCAGATGCACGTCGGGCACCTGCGTTCGGCGGTCATCGGCGAGGCGCTGGCTCGGATCATGGCCTTCTCCGGAGCTAAGATCATCCGGGACAATCATATCGGCGATTGGGGCACCCAGTTCGGCAAGCTGATCTGGGCCTACAAGCGGCAGCTGGATGCCGCTGCCCTGGCCCGGGACCCCATCGAGGAGTTTGAGCGGCTCTACAAGGCCGGCAACGCCGCGGCCGAGGCCGACCCGGCCATTCTGAAGGAAGCCCAGCAGGAGCTGGTGAAGCTTCAGTCCGGCGATGCCGAGGACCTGGCCATCTGGCGGCAGATCATCGACGCCAGCCTGACCGCCTTCCAGCAGATCTACGACCGGCTAGGTATCCACTTCGACGAGACCCTGGGGGAGAGCTTCTATAATGACAAGGTGCCGCTGGTATACCGGGAGCTGGCCGACACCGGCCTCGCCGCGGAAAGCCAGGGTGCCCTGGTCGTCTTCCACGAGAGCCACCCCAGGTTCAAGACCCAGCCCTTCATCATCCGCAAGTCCGACGGCGCCGCCAACTATGCCTCGAGCGACCTGGCGACCATCCTTTATCGGGCGGACCATTTCAGGGCCCGCGGCATCATCTATGTGGTCGATTCGCGCCAGCGGGACCACTTCGAGCAGCTGTTTCTCACGGCCGCGGAATGGTTCAGGCGGACACGCCGCACCCTCCCCGCCCTGCACCACGTCGACTTCGGGACCGTCCTCGGCGAGAACAACAAGCCGCTCAAGACCCGCGACGGGGAAAACATCAAGCTAAAGGACCTGCTCGGCGAGGCCGAGGAGCGGGCCTACGCGCTCGTGAGCGCCAAGAGCCCGGATTTCCCGGAGGCCGAGCGCCGCTCCATCGCCGCCATTGTCGGGGTCGGCTCCGTGCAATATGCGGACCTGGCCCAGAACCGGTCGAGCGACTACCTGTTCGCGTGGGACAAGATGATTTCCCTCGAGGGCAACACGGCGGCCTACCTCCTCTATGCCGTCTCGCGGATCCACTCGATCTTCCGCAAGGAGGGCCTCCAGCCCGGGGACCCGGAGGCCGAGGCCGGCGCCGGCGCGCCCGAGACCCCGGCCGAGATCGCCCTGGCCCGCAAGATCCTCAAGTTCGCGGACGCCGTGCGGCTGGCCAATGATTCGCTCCGCCCCCACTTCCTCTGCCTGTACCTCTATGAGCTGGCGGGCGAGTTCAGCGCCTTCTACAGCGCCGACAAGGTCCTGGTCGACGATCACGCGATCCGCGCCCGCCGGCTGCTCCTGTGCGCGCGGACGGTCCTGATGCTGGAAACCGGCCTCCACCTGCTGGGCCTGCGCACGCTGACGCGGATGTGAGTCGGCGGGGCCCGGCGCGCCCGGGCCGCGTCCGCACCAATGTCTTGCCACCGCCCCCTCCCCCTCTAGCGTCATTCCCCTTCCCCCTATGATTTCCTGGATCCAGCGTTCCTTCCAGCACCACTTTAAGTTCATCTTCGCCGTCATCCTCGGCGCCACGATCATCTCCTTCGTGGTGACGATCGGCGCCCAGGGGGGCGTCGGCCGCGCGGACCGCACCCTCGCCCGCCGGGATTTCTTCGGGCACAATCTCGGTTCGGCCCCGGACTACCAGCAGATGGCCTCGGACGCCCGCGTCAGCGTGATGCTCCAGATCGGCGATGCCTCCGGCCTGGATGACGAGCAGCTCAAGAACTACACCCTGCAGCGCGTCGCCGCCCTGCACTTTGCCGACGAACTGCACCTGCCGCAGGCGACGCCCACCGAACTGGAAGGCTTTATTCGCAACCTGCGCATTTTTGCCGGTGAAAATGGCCAGTTCGACGCCAACCGCTACGCGGCCTTCCGGGCCAATGGCGAGCGCATGCTCGGCGTGACCGAGGCCGACGTGGCCCGCGTCCTGGCCGAGGACATCCGGATGAACCGCGTGCAGCAGTTGCTCGACGGGCCCGGCTACGTCCTGCCTGGCGACGTGCGCGACCAGTTCGTCCACATGGAGACCTCCTGGACGGTCGGCATCGCCACCGTCGACTACGCGAGCTTCCACCCCGCGATCGAGCCGACGGAGGCCGAGCTGACGAAATATTTCAACGAGAACGAGCTCCGCTACCAGATCGCGCCCCGCGTCGAGGCGACCTATGTCGCCTTCCCCTCGGCCCCGCATCTGCCCGAGGTAAAGGTGACCGACGCCGAAGTCCGCGCCTTCTATGACGCCGACCCGACCCGTTTTCCCTCCAAGGTGAAGCCGGCGGCACCCATCACTTCCGCCCCGGCGGGCGGCCCGAAAGGCCCGACCATCACGCCCCCGGTCACGCCCGATGCGGCCTTTGCCTCCGTCCGCGCGGACGTGGAGACCACCTTCCGGCAGGAGCGCGCCCGCCGCGCCGCCCTCAAGGCCGCATCGGATTTCGGGTATGACCTGTACCAGAACAAGGTCGCCGCGGGCGCCTTTGACGCCTTTCTCGCCTCGCGCCAGCTGACGGCCAAGCCGCTGGCCCCGTTCACGCAGGACGCGGGCCCGGCCGAGCTGGGCAGCTCCGCCGACATCGGCGAGGCCGCCTTCAAGCTGGATGCCGACCACTACTATTCCGAGGCCCTCGCCACGCCCGACGGGGCCGCGATCGTGATCTGGAAGGCGGTCGAGCCGACCCGCAAGCCGGCCCTGGCCGAAGTGCGCGCCAAGGTCCTCGCCGACTATCAGGATGACCAGCGCCACCAGCGCTTCATCGCCCTCGGCCACGCGATCAAGGCGGATCTGCAGGCCCGCCTCAAGGGCGGCCAGAACTTCGTCCAGGCCGCGGCCGCCGCCGCCGCCACCGCGGCGGTCAAGATCGACGCCAAGGTGCTGCCGGCCTTCACGCTGCACGCGCCGCCCACCGGCCTCGATGACACCGTGACCGCCACCCTCGAGCACCTTGAAAAGGGGACCCTGTCCGACATGGTCGCGACCGCCGACAAAGGCTACTTGGTCTACGCCCTCGACCGCAAGGAGCCGGACCCCAAGTCCAGCGCCCCGCGGGTCGCCGAAGTGCGCGGGCAACTGGCGGCCTATTCGGCGCGCAGCGGATCGAGCGCCTATTTCTCGGAAATGGTCGCCGCCGAGCTGAAGCGCAGCGAGGCCGCGACGGCGCAGGCCCAGTAGAAAGCCTGCAACTTTCCGACGCATGAAGCGTCTCCCGGGAAAATTCCGCAACTTTTGTCCGCGCTCGGTGTTATCTTGGAATCCCCTCATGTCACGTACCTTCGCCCGCGTCTCCGCCTTCGCCCTTAGCCTCGCCGCCTTCACCGGCGCGCGCGCCCAGGACACCGCCTCCGCCCCGGCGCCCGCCAATTCCAAGTACGCCGCTCCGGTCGCGCCGACGCCGATCGTGACCGACGCGACGCCCCAGGAGAACGGCATTCCGCTGTCGATCGACCAATGCGTGGCGCAGGCCCTCGCCAAGAACTTCTCGGTCCAGATCCAGACCTTCTCGATCGATTCGGCCAAGGCCGGTGTGATCATCGCGCAGTCCACCTACGATCCCACCTTCGGCGTCAGCTGGGAGAAGGTCGTGAACAAGTCCGACCAGCTTTCCTTCGTCAACCAGACCACCACCTCGGGGGGCACCACCACGACCACCGGCAACGGCGGCGCGAGCACGACGGGCGGCACCACCACGACCGGCGGCAGCGGCACCACGACGACCACGACCTATTTCCCGCGCAGCAACGACCAGACGACGACGCTCTCCGCCAGCCAGAACATCATCACCGGCGGCTCGGTCACGGCGAACTACATCGTCGCCCACAACATGAGCAACTCGGCGCAGGCGTTCCTCAACCCGGCCTACGACGGCAACGTCTCGCTCAACATCACCCAGCCCCTCCTGCAGGGCGCCGGCACCGATTACGCCCGGGCCGCGATCCAGATCGCGCGCTACAACGTCTCCCTCTCCAAGCTGAGCTTCAAGAGCACGATCCTCAGCACGATCCTCAACGTCGAGACGGCCTACTACAACCTCATCTTCGCCCGCCGCCAGCTGATGGTCGGCCAGGACAACGTGGTGCTCGCGCAGCGGCTCCTCGACGAGAACACGACCAAGCGCCAGACGGGCGTCCTCACCGACCTGGACGTCGTCCAGGCGCAGGCCGGCCTCGCCACCGCCCAGAGCCAGCTGATCAGCGACCGCCAGCAGATGGAGAACGCCGAGGACACCCTTTTCGCCGCCATGGGGGAGCGCGAGTTCAAGGCGCCCGTGGGCGTCGTCGCGTTCCCCACCCTCCCGGACACCAACGTCTCCTTCTACGTCTCGTACAAGCACGCCCGCGACGACGGCCCCAACCTGGCGATCGCCCAGACCATGATCGAGCAGCTGAAACTCGACGCCCTGCGGGCCAAGCGGAACTTCCTCCCGCTGCTCGACGTGAACGGCGGCGCCGGCTACCTGACCGCGCGCGATTCCTTCTACAATGCGGCCACCAAGGTGTGGAACGGCCCGGGCTACAACTGGCAGGCCGGCGTCACCCTGAGCGTGCCGTGGGGCCTGCGCCAGAGCAAGGCGCTCTACCGCCAGGCGCGCGACAGCATGAACGCCGAGCAGGTCACCTACGACCAGACCGACCAGCAGCTGACCGTGCAGGTCCGCGCGGACGTGCGCGCCGTGACGGCCAACCTGGAGAACGTGACCGCGGCCGGCCAGGCCGCGACCCTGAGCCAGAAGCAGTATGACCTGCAGAAGGCCCGGTTCGACGCCGGGCTCGCGACGTCCTACGACGTCCTCCAGGCCCAGCTGCTGCTCTCGCAGGCCCGCGTCTCCGAAATCCAGGCCGAGGTGAACCTCCGGCTGGCCTTGGCCGCCCTGCATTTCCTCGAGGGCAGCTCCCTCGCGTTTTACCACGTCAACCTGGAGTAGCCGGCGCTAGGGCACGGCGGTCCGGTGGGCCGGCAGCTGCGTGCGGAACCACGTGCGCTGCTTTTTCACGAGGGCGCGCGTGTTCCTGACGATCTCGGCGGCGAGCTGGCCCGGCGCCAGCCGGCCGTCGAGCAGCGCGCGGACCTCGCGGTAGCCGATCGCACCCGCGGCGCTGGGGTTCTCCTCGAGCCCGGCCGCCCGCAGCCGCCGCACTTCCTCGACCAGGCCCTGCCGCAGCATGCCCGCCACCCGGGCCTCGATGCGCGCCTCGAGCTCGGCCGGCGGCCGCTCCAGGAGCGTGACCTCCTTTTCCCACGCGGCGAACGGCGCGGGGATCCGGGCGAACTCCGCGGCCAGCTGCGCGAGCGATTGGCCGGAGGCCAGGCAGCGCTCGAGGGCCCGCGTGACCCGCCGGGGATTGTCGCGGTCGAGGGCGCCCAGGCCCGCCGGGTTGAGCCGCTCCAGCTCCGCGACCAGGGCGGCCAGGCCCTCGGCGGCCAGCCGCGCCGCCACCTGCGCCCGCAGGTCCGCCGGCACCTCGACCGCGTCGGTCACCGCCGCGAAGAACGCCTTGAGATAGAATCCGCTGCCGCCCGCCACGAGCACCCGGCGGCCGCGCGCGACAATTTCCTCGGCCACGATGCGGGCCAGCATGGCATAGCTCGCCACGTTCATCGGCTCGTTGACCGCGCGGACGTCAATCAGGTGATGGGGGATCCGCGCGCGCTCCGCCGGCGTCGGCTTCGCCGTCCCGATGTCCATTCCCCGGTAAAAAAGCAGCGAGTCGCAGGAGATGATCTCCGCTCCGTGCGCCTCCGCCCAGCGCAGCGCCCACTCCGTCTTCCCGGCCGCCGTGCAGCCCGTGACGACGTGCAGCTTCATCGGGCCGGCCTCAGCGGGCGGTGCCCGCCGCCAGATCGGCCGTCCTCGCCTGCAGTTCCGGGCCGATCCGCGCGCGCTGGTTGAGATTGTCCCGGATCACGTTCACGAGGGCGCTGCCCACCACGACGCCGTCGGCCTGCGCGGCCACCTCGGCGACCTGGGCCCGGGAAGAGATGCCGAATCCGACCGCCACGGGCAGCGGCGTGAAGCGCCGGATCCGGGCCACCGCGGCGCCGATGCCGACGGCCAGCTGCTCGCGGACGCCCGTCACGCCCTCGCGCGAGACGTAATAGATGAAGCCGGTCGCGGCGGCGGCGATCTTGGCCAGCCGGGCGTCCGGCGTGGTCGGCGCGACGATGAACACCGTCTCGAGGCCGTGGCGCTGCGCCGCGGCCCTGACCTCCCCCGCCTCCTCGGGCGGCAGGTCGAGGGTCAGCAGGCCGTCCACGCCGGCCGCCCGCGCGGCCTGGATGTAGGCCTCGACGCCGTTGGCGAAGACCAGGTTGTAGTAGGTGTAGAAGACGATCGGCACCTGGCTCTCCTGCCGGATCCGCCGGACGAGCTCGAGCACCTTGGCGGCGGTCATCCCGCTTTCGAGCGCCCGCTGGGCGGCAAGCTGGTTGGTCGGGCCGTCGGCCAGGGGGTCGGAGAACGGGACGCCGATCTCCAGGATGTCAGTCCCGCCCGCGATCACCGCGCGGCAGGCGGCGAGCGAGCTGTCGAAATCCGGGTCGCCGGCGCACAGGTAGGCGATGAAGGCGGCGCGGTTCTGGGCGCGCGCCCCGGCGAAAGCTTGGGCGAGACGGGACATGCGACCATGGAAAGCCTAAAACTTGAAAGCGGGAAGCGGAAAACATTATCATTGAAAGGGGCGCCCCTTCCGGCGCATTGCTCGGGGAGATGCCCGCGGATGCCTCCCTCCCTCCCTCCCGGCAGCGAAATCCTCCTCCTGGAGGATGACGCGGGCCTGCGCAAGCGGCTCGCCGCCCATCTCCGCGCCCTGGCGGCCCAGGTGACGGAGGCCGGCACCCTGGCGGAGGCGCGGCGGCTGCTGGCCACCCTCCGCTTCGATTTCGCGCTGGTCGACCTGCACCTGCCCGATGGCGAGTCGCTCGATCTCCTCCGCGCGGGGGCCTTCTCCGAAAACACCGGGGTCGTGGTGATGACCGCCTTCGGGGGCGTCAAGCAGGCGGTCGAGGCCATCCGGCTCGGCGCGGGCGACTACCTCGCCAAGCCCTTCGAGCCCGAGGAGCTCCCGCTCGCGTTCCTGCGCTGCCGGGCCTCGCGCGGGGCCGCCCGCCGCGAGGAACAGCGCGCGTCCGAGCAGGCGGCGGAGACCGAGCAGCTCTTCTTCGGGGAAAGCCTCGCGCCCGTCCGCGCGGAACTCGAGGCGATCCTCGCCGCGGAGCGGCGCCTCGAGCGCCGGCTGCCGCCGATCCTGATCGAGGGGGAGACCGGAACCGGCAAGACGCTGCTCGCCCGCTGGCTGCACCGCCAGGGCCCCCGCGCCGACCGCCCCTTCATCACCATCAACTGCGCGGCGCTCACCGAGACCCTCGTCGAGGCCGAGCTCTTCGGGCATGAGCGCGGCGCCTTCACCGACGCCAAGCGCGCGCGGATCGGGCTCTTCGAGGCGGCCGACGGGGGCACGCTGTTCCTCGACGAGATCGCCTCGCTCTCGCCCGCCACGCAGGCGAAGGTGCTGGTCGCCGTCGAGGAGGGCGTCATCCGCCGGCTCGGCGCCACCCGCGAGACGGCGGTGGACGCCCGGCTGATCGCCGCGAGCAACCGCCCGCTGGCGGCCATGGTGGAGGAGGGTGCGTTCCGGGAGGACCTCTACCAGCGCCTCAATCTCCTCCGCATCGGGCTGCCGCCGCTGCGCGAGCGCGCGCGGGACCTCCTGCCGCTCGCCCGCCATCTGCTCGCCCGGATATCGCGGCGGCACCGCCGGGGCGAAGGCCGGATCAGCGCGGCCGGCGAAGCCCGGCTCCTGGCGCAGCCCTGGCGCGGGAATCTCCGCGAACTCGCCCACGAGCTCGAGCGGGCGGTCATCTTCGGGGGCGAAGGTCCCTTCGATTTTGCGCACCTGGCCGGAGACGCCGTGGTCCCGGCCGGAGGCTGGCGCAATCCGGCCTGGCGGCTGCCGGAGGAAGGCTTCTCGCTGGACGCGGCGATGAACGACCTGATCGCCGACGCCCTGCGCGCCACCGACGGCAACGTCTCGGCCGCCGCGCGGCGGCTGGGGGTCACCCGGGAATTCCTGCGCTACCGCCTCGACGGGGCCAAGGGAGATTCGGCCGGGGCCGCTGGCTAAATGGGGGCAAGCACCCAATTTGCCCGTCGAGGCGGATCCATCGCTGGTTGCCAAGCACCAGAAGCGGGCCCCCTCGCGGACCTCCCCTGCCCTAAAAAACCCCATCCTGTTGAACTAAAGTAATTTATGGGCCGCCTTTTCCCTTGGCACGGAACGCGCAAAGATACTCCCGGCCTTCTCCCTCACTCTCCTCCCAACATGAAAACAAAACTCCTCGCCCTCGCCTCGTTCCTGATGGTCGCTCTCCTCGCTGGCTGCAACACCGCCGCCCAGCTCAACAATGTCCGCATCGGGATGACCAAGGACCAGGTCATAGCCCTCCTCGGCACGCCCGACAGCACGAGCGCCCAGGCCAATGTCGAGTATATGACCTATTATCTGGAGAACGGCGCCGACATCGGAAACAGCAGCCGCGACCGCGCCTACATGGTGCGGCTGGTCGACGGCAAGGTCGAGTCGTTCGGCCGCTTCGCGCAGCTCTTCGATCTCTACAACCGGCCGGTGACCTCGGCGCAGCCGGGCGAGGCGGCGTTTCCCACCACCCAGAATACGCTCAATGGCATGATGGTCACTCCCACCGCGGCGGTCGCCCCCCAGGCGGGGATCGCCGACCAGATCCAAAAGCTGAAGAGCCTGAAGGATCAGGGCGTGATCACCGATGACGAGTTCCAGCGCGCCAAGGCCAAGCTGCTTTCGAACCCGTAATCGTCACGCGTACCGGCCGAAGCGACCGCCCCATGAACGCTGCAGCCCGCCGCGGTAGGAGGCGCAGCGCGCCCGGAGGGGCCGCGCTGCTCGGGCTGCTGCTCGCCCTGGCGCCGCTCGCGCGCGCGCAGCCCGTCGGCCCAATTGGCTCCGGCGAGAACAGCCCAGGCTACCCCCCGCCGCGGGCGCTGGCGGGGATGCCGCCGCTGGCGGGAGCCGTGCAGATCTACTTTCCGCCGGACATCCCGCGGCTGGGCGCGGCCCCCGCCGCGCGTCCGGCCACCCATGGGGGATGGCCCGCCCCGGCCGGGCTGGCCCCGTTCGTGGATGAGCCGTTTTACGCCCCGCTCAGCACGCTCCTCGCGCATCGCGCGGTCAGCGCAGAGCCGCAATTCCAGCTGGAGGCCTACCGGGCGACAAAGACGGCCCTTCAGACGGAGCTGCGGGCCCGCCTCGACACGCTGAAGGACGCCGATCCCGAGTCGCGGCGCCGAAGCCTGCAGGCCTTCGCGCAGGAGCAGAGCCCCCGGGTCGCCGCGCTGGAGTCCACCGCGGAGGCACTGCGGGTCCGGATCCTCAATGCGCGCATCAGCGTGAACGAATACGTGCGCTGGACCGTCGACTTCGGGGCCGACCCCAAGCCCCAGCCGGACCAGCTCTCCGCCCGCTTCCGTGAGCTCGCCCTGATGGACGACTTCTATCAGGCGGGCCTGTCGCCGGCCCAGCGCCGCCTGCTCCGGGAGGTCACGCTCGACCGGACCGACGGCACGGACGGCTGGATTTTTTTCTCGCCTGAGACTGCTCGCATCCACCTCCAGCGCGGGCTCCCGCCCGAGCTCACGGCGAAAATCGCCGCCTATCGCGGGGAGAAGACCGCCCTCAAGACCGAGCTCGTGACGATGCTTTATTTCCGCCGGCCGGCCGCCGGCCATCGCGCCGCGAGCCTGCGGGCACTGGCCCTGGCCCAGGCGCCGCGCTTTGCGGCCCTGGAAGCGATGGCCGAGGAAATCCGCCAGGGCTTCGCGGCCCTCCGCGATCCGGCCCAGCCACCCCCGGTGTCCGGCCTTCCGCCCGAACTGGCCGACCGGATCGCCTCGTATCGCCACGACAAGCTCGCGATCCAGCAGGAGCTTCTGGCGCGGGTCGAGGCGGTGAAAGCTTCGGCCGCGCCGGCCGACCGGGCGCTCCTGGCGGACCGGATCCGCGAGGCCATAACCCGCTACACCCGCGAAAACGCGGAGCGCTACTCGGCCCTGGAGAAGAGCAAGGACGCGATCCGCGACGCCCTCGCCCATCTGCCGGCGCCCAGCCCGGGGCCGGGGGACGCGGCCACCGCCGACACCCTGGTGAAGACGTTCTCCGACTCGCTCCAGCAACTGCAGACCTACTGGGACTATCGCGACTACCAGACCGCCGTGTTTCAACCCGGGCTCTCCCCCGAGCAGCGCCGGCTCCTCTTCGACGGGGCCCTGGATAAACTTGCACTTCCGCTGCCCGACGCCGCAATCGATCCCAATCGGTAATGACCTGAGGCCGTCCGTCCCCGCCCGATGCCCCGCTCCCCCCTCCCCCTTGCCGTGGTGACCGTGGCGGCCGGGGGCCTGCTGGTGGCGATCCTGGTCGGGACCGTGGTCCCGTTTCGAGCCGAGGAGCGGGCGACCTATGACCGCGCGCTCATCGAGCGCGACGCCGCGGTGCTCTACCCCGAGGCCCTGGAACAGCTCGCCCAGAGCGAGGCAGCGGCCGGCGGCCACGCCGCCAGCGTGGCTGATCTGCTCGCGCCGGTCCTCCGCAACGCCAATATCGAGAGCCGCGGCGCCCCCCCGGCCGAGGGCATGCTCGCCGCGGCGGTGTTCGACGGCGAGGGCAAGTTGGTCCAGTTCGCACCGGCCACGCTGCTTCTGCCCGAGCTCTCGCCCGAGATGTATCCCCGTCTCCTCGGCGGCGAGCAGATCAGCCTCTACCATCCCGACTTTCCCCTCGACCAGTACTTCGCCGGGGTGGCGCAGCCGGCGGGCGGGGCCGGGCTGCCCGTCCTGGAAGTCCTCCTGCCGCTGCCGGGGCGCGACGCGGCCGGCCCCGTGGGCTTCGTCCAGTATTTCATCGACGCGCGACGCCTGGCCGTGGAGCTGGCGGCGGTCGACCGCCGGTTCAACCGCGAAACCACGGCGACCCTGGCCATCGGCGGGGCGCTGATCGCCCTCGTGCTCGGGGCGGCGTACTTCGGCTTCCGCCGGGCGCAGGGCCTGATCGCCGAGCGCAACGAGCGGCTGGTGCGGGCCAACTTCGAACTCACCCTGGCGGCGAAGGCCTCCGCCCTGGGCCAGATCACCTCGCACCTGATCCATGGCCTGCAGGGCTCGGTCGCGGGGCTCAGCGCCGTCGTGACGGAGCGCAGCCATGACTCGGCCGGGGCCTTGGAGTGGCGCTCGGCCGCGACCTACACCGCGCGGCTCCAGGCCATGATCCAGGAGACGGTCGCCCTTCTCGGCGACGAGGGCGCGCAGGTGAGCTATGTCCTGACCGGCCGGGAGCTCGCCGACACCATTCGCCGCCGCAATGCGCAGGCCGCCGCCGACAAGGGCGTCGGCCTGCGCGTCACGGGGGAGTTCGAGGCCACGATCGACAGCCACCGCGGAAGCCTCCTCTGCCTCATCGCCGCCAATCTGGTTCAAAACGCGATCCAAGCGACGCCGGCCGGGGGCCGCGTTGAGGTGGTCCTCCGCGACGAAAACGAGGCGATCACCCTGGCGGTGACGGACGACGGGCCCGGCATCCCTCCGGCGATCCAGGCCCATCTCTTCGAGGCCGGCCGCAGCGGCCGGCCGGGCGGCACGGGCCTCGGTCTGGCCATCAGCCGGCTCCTCGCCCGGCAGATCGGGGCCAACCTCGGGCTGGAAGGCACCGGGGCTGCCGGCACCACTTTCCAGCTGACCCTGCCGCGCTGAGGCGTCAGTCGATCACAAACTCCAGCAGCACGGGCCGGTGGTCGGAGAGCATCGTCTTGACGACCTCGCAGTGCACCATCCGGCAGCCCGCCGGCATGAAGATGAAGTCGAGGGTCCGCCGCGGCAGGGGCGACGGATAGGTGCCGCCCGACTGCGGGTGGATCACATAGTCGCCGTAGGCGGCGAGGTGCCCGTGCAGCAAGGAGGTCGCGTCGTGCGCCGTGTTGGGGTTGTTGAAGTCCCCGCAGATGACCGGCGAGACGGCCCAGCGCTTCCCATGGCTGCGCTGCTTGAGCTTCAGCCACGCCACCAGCAGGTCGAGCTGGCGCAGCCGGTGCGCGCGCGAGCCAAAATGGAAATGCAGGTTGACGAAGGGGACGCAGTGGCCCCCCACGTTGATCTCCGCATAGAGGAAGCCCTTCTCGCCCACCCGGCGCTGCCCGAACACCACCGTCTCCATCTCGATCAGGGGATGGCGGGACAGGAGCGCGTTGCCATAGCAGAGGTTGAGCAGGCCCGCCCGGCGGTTGTTGATCCCAAAGGCGGCATGGGGAAAGCCGCCGTGCACCCGCAGGTAGTCGAGATGGTCGAAGTTGCCCGACCACCGGGAGCATTCGTCGATCTCCTGGAGGGCGACCACGTCCGGGGCGAGCCGGTCGAGCAGGGCCGCGATCTTCCGGAGGTTCAGCCGCAGCTTCCGGGGGGAAGTGAGGCCCTGGATCGGGGTGAGCCCGCGGCCATGCGCGATGTTGAAGGTGACGAGGCGCAGGCGGGTCATTGCGTCCGAGCAGCCTAACACGGAAACCGCGGTCCGCAATCGCTCGTCGTCATCGGAAGAAGGTTGGCCTGCCACCAAGGCGGGACAAAAGTTCCCCCTGTTCCGCATGAAAACCGCCGCCCGCCGCTGCCCCTGGCCCAAAACGCCGCTCGACATCGCCTACCATGACGCGGAATGGGGAGTGCCCGAGCACGATGACCGGGCGCTCTTCGAATTGCTCACGCTCGAGGGCGCGCAGGCCGGGCTCAGCTGGTCGATCGTCCTGCGCAAGCGCGAAAGCTACCGCGCCGCCTTTGACGGGTTCGACGTGAAAAAGATCGCGGCGTATGGCGCCCGCAAGACCCGCGCGCTCCTGGCCGATCCCGGCATCGTCCGCAACCGGCTCAAGGTCGCGGCCACGATCGCCAATGCGCAGGCCTTCCTGGCCGTGCAGCGGGAATACGGGAGCTTCGACCGCTACATCTGGGGTTTCGTCGGCGGGCGGCCCCAGGTCAACCGGCGCCGTTCCCTGCGCGGCCTGCCCGGGCGTTCGGCGGTGTCGGACGCGATGAGCGCCGACCTGCGGCGGCGCGGCTTCCGCTTCGTGGGGTCCACCATCTGCTACGCCTACATGCAGGCGACGGGCATGGTAAACGACCACCTCGTGACCTGCCCGCGCCACGCCGCCTGCGCCCGGCGGCGCTGAACGGGCGCCGGCGGCCTGGGTCGTTTTCGCGGGCGGGAAATCCGCGCGCGATTGTTCGCTTCCTAACCGCTCTTGCTTTTCTCTAGCCCTCTCCATGGCCGTGTCCCATTCCACTCCCTCCGCCCCTGGCGGCCGCGCCCCCGTGCGGCCCTGGCAGTGGGCGGCGGGGCTCCTGCTGATCGGGCTCGCCCTCGTCATCGGCCTCGCGACCGTGCCCGCGCTGCAGCAGGCCTGGCTGCGGCGGCAGCTGCTCCGGGCGGGCGCGCGCGACATCGATCTGGCGGGGCTGCAAGTGACGCCGGGCGGCCTGACCGCCCAGCGGATCGCCTTCGGGCGCGGCCCGCTCGCGCTGCGGATCGACGCTCCCATTGTCCGGCTGCGCCCCTGGTCTCTCCTGTGGCACCGCCGCCTGGAATTCGCGCAGGTTTCGACCGGGGGCATCGCGGCCTCGTGGGACCTCGCCGCCCCCGGGCCGGCCGGGCCTCCCGGGCCGGCGGCCCCGCCGCCCGCGCCCGCGGCCTTCGCCGGCCTGCTCGCCTCGCTGGCGCCCCCGCTGCCGGTGGCGCTCCAGTCGCTCGACTTGCTGGGCAGCTTCACCCTTCGTCGTGGCGCGGACGTTCTCGGCGTCTGGCAATGGAGCCTGCGCGGCGGCGGCCTCGCGGCGAACCGGACGGCGACCTTTGCCTGGCAAGTCACGGCGGAAAAAGGGCATGCGGCAGCCCTCGGCTGGGATACGGAGGGCGTTCTCCGGCTCGTGCCCGCGGCGACGGGGCTGGCCCGCGTCGAGCTGACCGGCGGCGCCGCGCCGCCCGCCGGCGCGCTGCCGCCCTTGAAATTCTCCGCGAGCATCGCCGCCACCGGCGCGGGCGAATCCTACCAGGTTCACCTCGAAGCGGGTCCGGGCACCGGGGTCGACGGCCACGCCCTCTATGATCGCGCGAGCGGGCGGACGACCGGGCAGGTGACGGCAGGTTCGACTTCCGCGGCGCTGGCCCCGCTCCTCGGCCAGCCGCTGCCGCCCGGCAACCTCTCCGCTTCCGCGGACCTGATGGCGGACACCCGCGCCCACGTCACCCATATCACGTTCCTCGCGCGGGGCGCGGTCGCAGCGCTCGGCGCCTGGCAGCCGGCCCGGGGAACGCTCGACGCCGCGGCGGTCGACCTGGGCGGGACGCTCGACGGTTCCGCCGGCGCCTGGACCCTGGCCGCCGGCCATGCGACCCTGACGGCGGGCCAGCCCGCGCGGCCGGTCGTCCAGGTGTCACTTCTGCGCCCCTGGGCGGTGGCGCCGTGGGTGCCCGGCGCGGCCCCGCTGGCGGAGATCCGGCTGGCCCACCTGCCGCTCGCGTGGGCCAATCCCGCGCTCGCCTCCCGGGCCCTCACCCTCGGCGCCGGTGAAATCAATGGCGCCTGGAGCGTCCTGAGCCCGGTGCCGGCCGCCGGGGCCGCGCCGGTCCTCGTCATTGCCCCCAGCGAACCCCTGGTCGCGGGACCGCTGCAGCTCCATGGCGGCGGCCTGCCCGTCCTGCCGGCCCTCACCCTGCGGGGGATGCCCCGCCTCGAGTGGTCGGCGGGCACGGCCCATCTCACGCTGCCCGACCTTCGGCTGGAGAGCGCCGGCGGCGACGTGGTCCAGTTGCGGGCCGACACGACCTGGGCGCCCGGGGACCTGCGCACGCGGGGCGCGGTCGACGCCACCCTGCCAACCCTCCTCGGTGGCACGGATCGGCCCGTCCCCTTCATCCTTACCGGCCACTGGGCGGCCGAGCAGCGGGGCCCGCGCCTGCGGCTGGAGGCCCTGCAGGCGGCGGTGCGGTCGGCGCCGAGGGAGCCGACCCTCCTCGAACTGAATCTGGCCCGGCCAGTGGAGCTGGACCTGGCCGACCCGGGGGCAGGCCTGGCCGATGCCAATGCCGATCTGGCCACGCTCCACGTCCACGGCGTGCCGCTCGCCTGGCTCTCCCGCTGGCTGCCGGGCCGCGACCTGGCGGGCACCTGGTCCGAGGGCGAATCGCGCCTGCGCTTTCTCCCAGGCCATGGCTTCACCCTGGAGACCACGCAGCCGTGGCGCCTGACCGGTGTCCGGTTCGCCGAGGGCGGCCATGAATTCTTCCAGGGGCGGGTCCAGGTTTCGCCCAGCCTGGCCTACGGGCCAAAGGAGCGCTGGGTGCGCTTCGCGGGCTTCGACCTGCGGGATGACCGCGGCCCCTGGCTCAGCGGCCGGTTAGGTTTCGCCTTGCGCGGCGCCGACGACACGCTCGGCGGCGGCATCGCGCTCACCGGCGAGATCCCCGAGCCCGGCCGGTGGCACGGCACCTTCGGACTCCTCTCCTTCGCCATCGCGGCCTCGGCCCACCTCGACCCGGGTGCGGCGGCGGAGCTGCGCCGGCTCTCGATCACCGTCACCCACGACCATGGCGCTCCTCTCCTCGCCCTCACCGCCGCCGAACCGCTCCACCTCGAGCGGACCTCCGCCGCCGAGTGGCTGGCCCGGTCCGACGCGCCGCTCCGCCTGGTCACCGGCCGCCTCCCCCTCGCGTGGCTCAACCCGCTGCTGGTTTCGCGGGCGACGGTGGTCGATGGCATCCTCCCCGCCACGGAGCTGCAGCTGGCACTTTCGCCGCGGCACGCGCAGCTGAGCGCCAAGGCCCCCCTCGCCGTGTCCGGCTTCCGGCTCGCGCGCGACGGCGAATTGCTGGTCGACCAGGGCGTCCTGCGGTTCACCCCGGCGCTGACGGTCGACCTGACCCACACCCTCCTGCCGGTCTTCCACCTCCGCTACAACGTGGTGGCCGGCGTGACCTTTGGCTACGTCGCCGCCGCCAATACCCGCCTCGCTCTCTTCGACGGAAAAATTCAGGCCGGCGGCGACGAGCGGAGCACGTCGACCGGCCGCGCGTCGGGCAACCTCTGGGTCGATCTCGGCGCCCTGGGCCGTCTCCCGCTGCTCGCCGCGGAGCGGCTGCCGGGCCGCGGCGAGCTGCGCGTGACCGTCACCAACGACGAATCCACCACGCAGGCGGTGGATTTCAGGATCAACGTGGACCGGCTCGCCGGCCGCGACGGGAAGCCCGCGGCCGCCTTGGAGGTCAAGGGGCACGCGCACCTAAAGCCCGGGGAGCGCGTGGGCGGCTTTGCGATCGAGGCGGTGCTGCAGTCCGCTCCGCACCCCTCCGACCTGCATTTCGGGGCGCGGATCGACCGGCAAAACCTGTCGGTCACGGGGTTTAATTCCAAGCTCGAGGGCAACTCCATCGACTTCGGCGCGGTCCGGGCCTTCGCCGGCGCGTTTTCGCCCGCCCGGGCGGCGATGGCCCCGGCGCCGACGGCCGCTCCGGGGGCGGCGGCGCCCGCCGCGCGACTGTCCGCGCCCAGCCCGGCGGCGGCCCCGCGCCCGGGC
>CAIWXW010000054.1 GCA_903916755.1 uncultured Opitutaceae bacterium
CGCGCATGACCTGGCCGACACGGAGGGCGCTGCGCCCGGGGCCGATGACAATGCCGCCGGCGTGGCCGCGGTCTTGGAGGCCGCGCGAGACTTGGCGCCCCTGGATTTCAACGCGACCCTCGTCTTCCTGATCACCACCGGCGGCGAGCAGGGCGGCCTCGGGGCAGCGCACTGGGCGGAGGAGGCGCGAAAGCAGGGCCTCGACGTGGCGGGGGTCGTCGACGTGGATGCCGTTGGGCGCACGCGTCGGCCGGACGGCACCAGCCGGAGGGGCTTCCGGCTCTTCGCCCAGGGCGTGCCGAAGCTCGGGGAGGAAACCGGCTATGTGCGCGCGCTGGTCGAGGCCGGCGGCGAGAACGACACCCCGCCCCGCGCGCTGGCCCGGGCCATACATTCGGCTGTGCTGCTTTATGCGCCCGCGGTGGACCTGCGGGTGGTTTATCGGTCGGCGCCCTACCCGGCGCGCGGCGGACCGCTGCCGTTCCTCAGCCGGGGATTTCCCGCGGTGGGGCTGACATCGGCCGAGGACCGGGCCGACCAGGGGGATGACACGCCCGACGCGCTCGATTTTGCGCACGTGGCCGATGCCGCCCGGATCGAGACCGCGCTCCTGGCGGCCCTGGGCCGCGCGCCGGAGGCGCCCCGGGCGGTCGTGGTGGGGGCGG
The DNA here is from genome assembly GCA_903916755.1 of uncultured Opitutaceae bacterium. Classification (GTDB taxonomy): domain Bacteria; phylum Verrucomicrobiota; class Verrucomicrobiia; order Opitutales; family Opitutaceae; genus Palsa-1447. The sequence goes on from CAIWXW010000054.1 coordinate 666, forward strand.
GCCGAGCCGGGGCCGAGCTGAGCTGGGCGCCGGGGCCCGGGGCGACCGCCTACCGGGTGGAATGGCGCGAAACCACCGCCCCTTTCTGGGAGCATGGCCTCGCGGTTCCGGCGGGATCGGTCCGCGCGGTCGTGCCCGGCGTCTCGGCGGCGACCACGATTTTCGGCCTGCAGGCGGTTGACGGCTCCGACCACGCCAGCCCGGTTACTTTTGCGTTGCCGGCGGTTGCAAACTGAGATCCGGCTCGCCCCTTTCAGGCATGACTGATCCCGCGTCTTTCATTGAACTCAAGGTGGCCGATGGCACGGCCATGCGCGCCTACACGGTCCGGCCCCCGGGCCCCGGGCCTTTTCCGGGCCTGGTGCTTTTCCAGGAGGCCTTCGGGGTGAACGGGCATATCCGCGAGGTCGCGGGGCGGTTCGCCGACGAGGGCTACGTCGTGATCGCGCCCGAACTTTTCCATCGCACGGCCCCGCCTGGCTTCGAGGGAGACTACCAGAACTTCGAAGGCGTGAAGCCGCACTACCAGGCGATCACGCCCGCGGGCCTCGAGGCCGACACGCGCGCCGCCTGGGACTGGCTGGCGGGGCGGCCCGAGGTGAGGCCGGGCGCCATTGCCTGCATCGGCTACTGCCTGGGCGGCCGGGTCTCCTACCTCGCCAACACGGTCTGTCCCTACAAGGCCGCGATCGCCTACTATGGCGGCGGGATCGGTCCGGAGCTGCTGAAGCGGGCGCCGCAACTGCACGGGCCGATGCTCTTCTTCTGGGGCGGATTGGATCAGCACATCCCGCCGGAACAGGTGGCGGCGGTGATCGATAGCCTCCAGCAGGCGGGCAAGCCCTACGTCAATGTGGTGATCTCGTACGCGAACCACGCCTTCTTCTGCGATGATCGC
>CAIWXW010000055.1 GCA_903916755.1 uncultured Opitutaceae bacterium
GCGGCGGCGCGGGCGCATCAGCGCCAGGAAGCGCGCGCGGCCGGCGGGGCCCTGGTCGACGCGCTCCGTCCTCTCGCCCGCGCGCCGTTCCGGCGCCACTCGATCGCGCAGTCGGCGTGAAATCCGCCGCGGGAGATAATCCGGCCCGAGGGCGCGGCCGCCGCTTTTTTGAGCCGGCTTGGCCTGCGGGGATTGTGCCGGCCGGAATCGGTGATCTAGGGTGGAGGCTCTGAAAACGCATCTATCCCTCACGCTCGGCGCCCTCCTGGCGGCGACCACGCTTTCCTCCCGGCTCCCGGCGCAGGCCCTCGTCCTGGCGCCGCTTGAAGTGACCGCCTCCCGGACCGCGCAGCGGCCGGAGGACACGGCCGTGACGACGACCGTCTTCACCGCGGGCGACCTGGCCGCTTTGTCGACGATCACGCTGGACGACGCGCTGCGCGATGATCCGGGCTTCAGCCTCTTTCGCCGGACGAGCAGCCTGACCTCCAATCCCACTTCCCAGGGGGTGTCGCTCCGCGGCATCGGTCCAAGCGGGGCGAGCCGCTCGCTCGTCCTGCTGGACGGCATTCCGCTCAACGATCCCTTTGGCGGCTGGGTCGTCTGGAGCGCGGTGCCCCGGCTTTCGCTGGCCGGAGGGGAGATCGCGCACGGCGGCGGCTCCGGCGTGTGGGGCAACGCGGCCCTGGCGGGCTCCGTGAGCCTGACGGAGGTGCCGCCGGCGAGCGGCGGCCAGGCCGAGGCGGAGGCGGGAGCCTTCGGGACCCGCAGCCTCGAGGTGGCGACGGGCACGGCCCTGGGGCCGGGCGCGGTGAGCGTGGACCTGCGGAATTTCTCGACCGATGGCTTTTACAACCTCGCGCCCTCAACCCGGGGTGCGGTGGACCAGCCGCTGAGCTCCCATCACGATCTGGCGGAAATCAGCGTGCGCGAGCCGCTGGGCACGGTCACGGCGATCGCCACCGGGCGCCTCTTTGCGGAAAGCCGGGACAACGGGACGGTCTTGCAGAACAACTCGACCCACGAGGGGTTCGGTTCGCTCACGCTGGAGGGCTCCGCCGCCGGCGGCTTCGATTGGAACGCGGTGGGCTACGCCGAGCGCGAGAGCTTTTCGAGTTTCTTCACCTCGGTGAGCGCCAATCGGGCGACCGAAACGCCGGCCAACAACCAATTCGACGTGCCGGCCACGGCGGCGGGCGCCTCGGTCACCCTGCACTGGAGCGAACCGGGGAGCGCGACCTCCGTCGGCGCGGACCTGCGCCACGTGGCCGGCGAGACCCGCGAGGACTTCTCCTTTTCGAACAATGCCTTCACCCAGATCCGGTTCGCCGGCGGCGCCCAGGATTTTGCCGGCCTCTTTGTCCACCAGGACCGCGCGTTGCTGCCGGGCCTGCGGCTGTCGGGCGACCTGCGGCTGGACGAATGGGAAAACCGGGCCGGACACGATCGGGAATACCGGCTGGCGGACGGGGCGCCGACCCTGCTGGCCGTTTACCCGAAGCATTCCGGGGCCGAGGCGAGTCCCAACCTGGGGCTGGTGTGGCAGCCGGCGAAGGCCTGGCGCTGGCGCGTCGCGGCCTACCGCGGCTTCCGGCTGCCCACGCTCAACGAGTACTACCGGCCGTTCCGCGTCGGGACCGTCACGACCCAGGCCAATCCGAACCTGGTCGTGGAGGACCTGTACGGCGCGGAGACGGGCGTCGCCTTTGAGCAGGGATCCTTTCAGTTCCAGGCCACCGCCTTTGCCGACGAGCTGTACCATGCGGTCGGGACGGTGGTGATCGCGCAGACGGCCGCCGCCACAACGGTGCAGCGGCAGAACCTCGACGCCGTCCGCACCCGCGGCGCGGAGCTGTCCGCGCGCTGGTCGCCCGCGACGGACGTCCATATCCGGCTGGGCTATCTCTATGACGAATCGATCGTGGCGAAGGCGGCGGCGGAGCCGAAGGTCCAGGGCCTGCGGCTGCCGGAGGTTCCCCGCGGCACGGTGACGGCCGCGGTGGAAGGCGACGGTCCCTTCGCCCTCAAAGGGGAGGCTCGCCTGCGCTGGGTAAGCCTCCAGTTCGACGACGACGCCAACACGCTCCGCCTCGATCCCGCGACCCTGGTCGATTTCGAGCTATCCCGGCCGATCGGCCGGCGGTTGACGGTCTATGCGGCCTTGGAAAATGCCTTCAACGCGCGGGTCGAAGCGAGCCTCAGCACGGCGGGACTGTTCACGTATGACGCGCCGCGGCTGCTGCGCGCCGGCATCCGGACGCGCTGGTAGCCCCGGGAATCCGGTGGACCCGCCCGGGTCCGAACGCTACACATCGACCCGCCCTTCCTCCGTCATGGCCACCCTCGTCCCCCTGGTCTTCGCGGTGCTCATGCCCGCGGTGTTTATCCGCATCGCCGCGCCGCTGGCGCGGGTCGTGATCTCCTGGCGCCTCGCCCTGAGCTTCGGGCTGATCGTGGCGATCGTCTCGATGGTCGAGCGGGCGTTCCTTTCCCTGCTCCACCTCGAACTGCCGACGATCGCGGCGGTGGTGGTCGGGGCGGGGATCTACCTGGCCGGGGGAATCTGGTTCTTCAGCCGCCGCGGGACCACGCAGGCGGGCGAGCCCCTCGGCCAGCGCGGCGCGTTTCGCTTCATGCTGCTTTATCTCGTCATCGCGGCCGCGTTTCTGGGCTTTGCCACGGCCATGCAGCATTTCGGGCGGCACGCGGCTTGAGCGGACGCCGGCCCGGCGGCGGCGGGGCCCTCAGTCTCCCCGCAGGGTGCAGAACTGAATCGCCTCGAAGAGATGCGGCGCCTCGATCCGGTCCGCCTGGGCCCAGTCGGCGATCCGGCGGGCCATGATCAGGATTCGGGCGTAGGCCCGGGCCGAAAGATTGAGTTCCTTGACGGTCGAACGGAGGACGATGACCAGATGGCGGTCCAGGGCGGGCAGATAGGAAAGTTTCACGCCCCCAGGGTACTGCGGGTTCGTGGCGGGCGTGTCGCGCCGGGGTTACGATCGGGCGACTTAGCGCCGGATGGCGCGGAGGGCGGCCCGTTTGCCACGGTGGCAAAGCTGGCTATTGCTTGAGGGTTGCAAATCGGCATCGACAGCTTCGCGGCGACCATCCCCGACCCCGTGAGCTGGTTCGCGCAAAGCGCCGCCGGCCGGATGCATGACCTGATCGAGGAAATCGTCCTGGCCGACCAGGCCGGCCTCGACGTCTTTGGGATCGGCGAGCATCACCGGCGGGAGTACCTCGATTCGGCTCCGGCCGTCATCCTGGCCGCCGCGGCGTCCCGGACCCGCCGGATCCGGTTGACCAGCGCGGTGAAGGTGCTGAGCGCGGACGATCCGGTGCGGGTCTTTCAGGATTTCGCGACCCTGGACCTGATTTCGCAGGGGCGGGCGGAGATGGTGGTGGGCCGCGGGTCGTTCATCGAGTCGTACCCGCTCTTCGGACTGGATCTGGAGGACTACGACACGCTGTTCACGGAAAAACTGGACCTGCTGCTCAAGATTCGCGCCTCCGAGCACGTGACCTGGTCCGGCCAGCACCGGCCCGCCCTGACGGGCCAGGGCGTCTATCCGCGTCCCCTCCAGGCGGAGCTCCCGATTTGGATCGGGGTGGGCGGCACCCCGGCTTCCTTCGTCCGGGCGGGCACATTGGGGCTGCCGCTCATGGTTGCGATCATCGGGGGAGAGCCGCACCGCTTCCGGCCGTTGATTGATCTCTATCGCGAGGCGGGCCGCCGGGCCGGCCATGCCCCCGAGAAGCTCAGGGTCGGAATTCATTCGCTCGGATTTGTCGCCGACACCACCAAGCAGGCCGCTGATCAGTTCTATCCCGGCTATGCGAAAAGTTTCAGCGATATCGGCAAGGAGCGGAGCTGGGCGCCGGTGACGCGGGGGCAGTTCGACGCCGTGCGGGGGCCGAAAGGCGCCCTGTTGGTCGGCGACCCGGACATGGTGGCAGAGAAGATTCTCTACGTGAACGAGGCCCTGGGCGGGATCTCCCGGCTTACCTTCCAGATGAGCGTGGCGACACTGCCGCACGCGCAGGTGGTCCGGGCGATCGAACTGCTGGGCAGCCGGGTTTTGCCGTTGGTCCAGCGGGTCGTAGCCATCACTGAGCATCCCTAGCGGAAAAGGTAAGGCGGGCCCTGACGGTCCGTGCGCCAGGGCGGGGACACCACCCGATTACGGCGCGCCCACGTGGACGTCGTCCTGAGGCGACCAGGCCGGGGTCGTGATGGCGTAGAACTCCAGGACTTCGTTCTGGTCGGCTCGGACGGAGCGGTGAACGGGAGCCTCAACATTCACGACGGAGCCAGCCGCGATCGGGATCAGATCTTCGCCCCGGCGGACGTCGCCCCGGCCCTTCGTGATGATGAAGATCTCCTCGCCCTCGTGATTGTAGCTGAGGGCGGAGGCGGCGCCGGGCTGGAGTCGAAAAAAAGCCACGCTGACGCGGTCGCTGCGGTCGGGCGCGGTTCGGCCGACAATCTCCTGGAGTTCGAGCGGCGGCGGCGTGGCGGCGGGGGCCGCGGGGGAGGGCCGGTGGATCGAGTCCTCCCGGGTCAACCGGACGATCTGGGCGGCAAACCCGGGATAGCGGGCCTGGAGTTCGTCGCGGTAGCCGGGCTCGTAGTCAGAGTACTCGAAACCGGGGGTGAGGGTGGTGCCGAAGAAGGTGTACGCGTCGTCGCCCGCCCCCACGGGGCGCGAGCCCTGCCAGACCCCGCGGGGCACCAGAAACTGGGGCCGCTGTCCGCCGAGGAAATCGGGCCCGAGCACAACCGTCTCGCCATGCCCGTCGGGATAGAGGAGCAGCAGCTCCAGGGGTCCGCCGCCATAGTAGTGCCAAAGCTCGTCGGTGGCGAGTCGGTGGAGCGCGGAGAAATCCCTTTTGGTCTCGAGCGCATAGATGGCGCTGTAGGCGTGGTGGACGCCGGTCACGTGCGCGGCGGCCTCGCCCGCGATCGTGTCGGCGCCCTGGTAGGTCGGGGCGAACCAGCAGCCCTCGTGGGGGATCCGCTGCATCTTGAAATGGTCGATCAGCGCCTGCGCCCCGGGCGCGGCGCCGCGGGCGGAAAGCAGGATCATTCCGAGAAGGCCCCCGATCAGGTGGCGGAAGAGCATGGGGGTAGGGTGGAAGGAAGGCGCGGGCGTTCCAGCCCAATTGCGGCGGGCGCTTTCGTCGGCTTTGTCCCGGTCGGGATTGCCGTCATCCCTATTTTGGGGTGATAAGGGCGGCCATGAACCTCACCCCTCGTTCAGCGCTGATCGCTCTTTTGTGCCTGCTGGCCTATCCCGCGCCCGGGTGGGCGCAGGCCGCCCCGGCGACTGCCGCCGTCGTCGCGGCGCCCTCCGGGGCGCGGCCGGAAGTGCCCCTGCCGCCGGGCATGACCCCGCTTTTCGACGGCAAGACGCTGGACGGCTGGGTGCAGACGCCCGCTGACAGCTGGACCGTGCGGGACGGGAAGATCGCCAGTCGCGGCCTGGGCCGGGGAGTGATCTACACACGCCGTTCCTACGGCAACTATCGGGTCATCTTCGACGTGCGCCATGTGGCGGGCCAGCCGGACCACTCGCCCTGTGTCCTGTTCTTCGGCGCGGTTCCGGCCGCGGGCGAGAAGCCGCACGACGCGCTCGATGGGATCCAGTTCCAGATCCCGATTGGCTACACCTGGGACTATCGTCCCGGCCACCACAACTCCGGCAAGGGCGAGTTTACGACGTTTCCGCATCCGAAATACGCCGCGGGCCAATGGAGCCGGATTGAGATCCTCGTCGATGCCACCCGGGGCACCGCTCGGCTGGCGGTGGCCCAGCCGGTGGGAACCCCCGCGGTGGAGATCGCCACTTTCCACGTGCCCGAAGCCGGCCGAAGCGGGCCCTTCGCCCTGCAGATGCACAATCCCGGCCTCTTCGACGAGTACGCCAACCTTGCGATCGAGGTTGATCCGGCCCAGGACGAGCTGATCACCGTCGCGGGGTCGCCGGCGGCAGACCCGGGCCCGGTGCGCCTCGGTCCCGCCATCGGCCCCGATCGGCGGGTCACGTTCCGCCTGCTCGCCCCCAAGGCCGCCGAGGTGTCGGTCGCCGGTGAATTCATGAAGGGGAGCAGGGCGCTGCAAAAGGATGCGGCCGGCCGGTGGACCGCGACGGTCGGCCCGATCGATCCCGAGATATACTACTATAATTTCACGATCGACGGCGTGCGCACGCTCGATCCCGGCAACGCGGAGGTCAAAAGCGGCTCGACCGCCAGCACGATCCAGAGCGTCCTGGAGGTGAAGGGAGACCGGCCGGCGTTTTACGACGGCCAGGATGTGCCGCACGGCGAGGTCCGGACGCACTGGTACCATTCCAGGTCGCTTGGCACCTTGCGGCGGGTGAACGTGTACGTTCCGCCCGGCTATGACCGCGAGGGGGCGGCGCGTCTGCCCGTGCTCTACCTTTTTCATGGCGCCAATGGGGATGAGAACGTCTGGACCCGGGAAGGCCACGCGAACCTGATTGTCGACAACCTGCTGGCGGCGGGGAAGATCAAGCCGTTCCTGGTGGTGATGCCCTTTGGCTATGGGGTGCCGCCCGGGACGCCCGGCGAAGCGGGCCAGAACACGGCCCAATTCAGCCAGGACCTGCTGGGGGACGTGATTCCGCTGATCGACGCGCAGTACCGGACGCTGGCCGACCGCGACCACCGGGCGATCATCGGCCTTTCGATGGGCGGCGGGGAATCCCTGAGCATCGGGCTGAACCACCTCGAACGCTTTGGGTACGTGGGCGGATTCAGCCCCGGCCTCTCCCGGACGGCCGATTTTTCGGCGGGGTACGCCCCGCTGATCGCCGATCCGGCTGCCGCGAACCGACAGCTGCATCTGCTATGGATCGCCTGCGGGCGGGACGACGGGCTCTTTCCCACCGCCAAGCGATTCTCCGCGTTTCTCACGGCGCACCACATTAACCATGTCTTTTGGGAGAGCGCGGGTGAACACACCTGGATCAACTGGCGGAACTACCTCAAGGAGATATCCCCTTTGCTCTTCCGCGAATAGCCTGAGGGATTGCTCGACAAGGGAGCGTTGCCAGGCGGGTCACTTTCCGCTTTCACGGGGCCAATGAGTCTGGCCGAAATCAGGCAGCTTGCTGCCGACCAAGCTGCCGCTCGCCTAGCGGCAGAGGCTTTTGCCGTCCAGTTGCGGGAGGCATTGGGCGACCGCATAGTCTGGATTCGCCTTTATGGCTCCCTGGCGCGTGGCGACTGGATGGGCCCGAACGAGTCGGATGTCGATATAGCCGCCGTTTTATGGAAGCGAACGGATGCTGACATCGCCCAGGTTTCCGATTTGGCCACGAGGCAAATGCTGCTGAGCGGCTTCGTGATCTCGCCGCGGCTGTTTTCCCCGGCGGAGTTTGAAGCCCTCAATCAGCGTGAACTCCGGCTGCCCCGGGAGATGCTCGAGCAGGGCGTGGTCCTATGACACGCTCAAACCAGGAAGCGAACGCCGCGCACGAGCGCCGCGCCGCCTTAAGCGCGGGGCGCGAGGCCGTGGACTTGGGCCGCCTCGATCATCACGGTGGTGCGGTGTCCCGGGCTTATTATGCCGCCTATAATGCGGCGCGCGCGCTTTTGTTTGAGAAGGGACTTGAGCCGAAGACCCACGAAGGAGTTCGCCGCATGCTCGGATGGCACTCTGTGCTCCCAGGTCTGCTGGCTGAGAAGCAGGCCCAGGGGTTGAGCCGCCTTGCCTACCTGCGCGAAGCCAGCGACTACGCGCCGGCTGATCCGGCGATGTCGGAGCAGACGCGCGAGGCGCTGATGCTGACCCGGGAATTCCTCGTCGCTGCGGGCGTTCAGGCGCCCGAATAGTTCCCGGGCGGGCGTTCGAGGTCGGGCAATTCGAGGGGGCTGCAGCAATGCCAGAGGGCAGGCGGTAAATTTGGACCGGATGAGCCGATCTCCTGCGAGAACGCACAATCGCCGATGTAACCCGCGTCGGCCAACTTTTGCTGCCTGACCCTATGGGATTGCGCGCAAGAGGAGGGTGGACGTACGCTGTCCCTCTCCTTGTTCGATTGTCCGCGGGTGGCAGGGTGCAACGATAGGCCGGGTGCGCTTTTGTGGAACCTATCGGCAGGAGGGGTGACGCAACAGGCGGTTATGACCCCAATGACTCGCTGGCGGTGGGCGCTGATCGCAATTCCTTGCTGGAGCGCTTCGGCAGAGACACCACCGACTTCACCACCGGCGAGTCCAGTCGTTAGGATGGCGCCTTACGAGGTGAAGGAAGATCCCTTGCGAACCTGGGGCGTCCGCGCGGGTTTTGTCGTCAGCCTCTTGGCCCGCATCAAGAGTGGGACCATCTTCGCGGTCCAGCCCGGTTCGGGGGCCGCAAAAGCGGGTCTGCACCCGGGAGACCGCATCATCAGCTTCGACGGCAAACCGGTGGAGAAGATGTCGATTTTCTCATTGATCAGCAAGGCCAAGGCGGCCCTCGCCGATGGCGCCCTCGTTGAGCTTGGCGTCTGCGCCCCGGGTTCAAGTGAGGTCAGGATCGCGCATTTCAAGTTCATGCCGGAGGGGCCGAGGTTGTGGCCCCCGGTTGATTTCGGGAGAACGGGGAGGGCGCTGCCCGGGCCACCGCCGGCCAATCGTACCGCGGAGATCTGGCCGGCGGCCTCCTGGTCCCGTGCGGGCAGCGCAACGCCGCGGGCCGCGCTGGAATCAGCCTTCTGCGACCGAGCGCACGGCGACATCGACGGGTTAACCGGCCTCCTCGCGTTTGATCCGGCCGCGAAGAGAAGGCTGGATGCCATTTTTCGCGGGCTGCCCGATGCTGGGAAGGCCTACTACGGCACGGCGGAAAGGCTGATGGCGGCTCTGATCGATACCGAAAACCTCCCCGCCGCGGTGCGAATTCTTAAAGAGACTAGCGATCACCCCGACGCGGCTCTGCTCCGGGTTAAGTTAAGATTCTTCGATGACTTCTACCATCAGTCTTACGATGAGAACTTTCACCTGATCCTGAGCTCGGGGCGATGGAGGTGGTCTGTCTCCGCTCGGGCGGTCCAGGCATACGCCGACTACTACGCACGTGTGCCCTTCGCGGTCGCTCCGGACGGCTCGTCGGCGGGTTTACCGTGGCTTTACCTTTCGTTTTAGTTGGCCGTTGGGGCCTTGCACGCCGCTCCATCTTGCCCAGCTAGCATGGGCTGAAAGTATAATCGGGCGGAAGCAGGCCGTCGGGCGCTGGCGTGGCCCGGTCAGCAAGCCCTTCGACGCCGGGTTGACCGACCGAGGAGCCAGCAAAGTGCTCGAGCTGCATTGAGGGGCAAGGTGGGAACTGGGGAAATGCGCAGCTGACCATGTCGCCGTCGAGGTGCTACCGACCGACAAACACCCATCGGGGAATCCCTTAAACGAGGAGCGGCAATTACCATGAAAAACAAGAATCCCATCTCGCGGCGCAAGGCTATCCATACCACGTTTGGCCAGCCCGCGAGCGAGCCTGGAAAGCGCAGCGCGCCCGCCCTGCGGGACCCCAGACGCAAGTATCCCAGCCCCCCTTTCAAGGGACAGTCCCAGCGGTGGCCCGGCCTGGCCGGAAAAATGCACCCCAAGCCGGACCACGGGGAAACCAGCTACCGCGGCTCGGGCCGTCTGGCGGGACGCAAGGCGCTGATCACCGGCGGTGATTCGGGCATGGGCCGCGCCGCGGCCATCGCCTATGCCCGGGAGGGAGCGGATGTGGCCATCAACTACTATCCCGCCGAGGAACCCGATGCCCGGGAGGTGATCGCCCTCATCGCGGCCGAGGGCAGGATCGGGGTCGCCATCCCCGGTGACCTGCGGGATGAGGCCTTCTGCCAACGGCTGGTCGCCGAGGCGATCCGGGGGCTGGGGGGGCTCGACATTGTCGTCAGCAACGCGGGACGACAGCAAAGCCACGCCTCGATCCTGGACCTCTCGACCGAGCAATTCGACTGGACGATGAAGACCAATATCTACGCACCGTTCTGGATCATCAAGGCGGCGCTGCCGCACCTTCGTCCCGGGTCGGTCATCATCGGTACCACCTCGGAGCAGGCCTGTGACCCCTCTCCCGAGCTCTATGACTACGCCCAGACCAAGGCGGCCACCACGAACTACGTGAAGTCCCTGGCCAAGCAGCTCGGACCCAAGGGGATTCGGGTGAACGGGGTGGCGCCCGGCCCGATCTGGACGCCGCTGCAGGTGAGCGGCGGGGCCTCGCAGGAGAAGCTCAGAAAATTCGGCGGCCAAACCTCGCTCGGCCGCCCAGGCCAGCCGGCCGAACTCGCATCGATCTACGTCCAGCTCGCGGCGGACGATGCGAGTTTCGCCACGGGGCAGGTGTACGGATCGGCGGGAGGCACGGGGCAGCCCTAGCGATGGGCCGCCCCGGCGTTGGCCGGCGATTTGCCGCTATTGATCGGTCTTCGCCTTGGCGACTTCGACCGCGAAGGCGTAGTCGGGCCCGAAAAAGTTCGAGCGGAAGATGACATATTTCATATCCGGGGTGAACATCGGGTTGGGCTCGAGGCGGTAGTTGTGCGCGTTGTGAAGGGCGGTTTTCGCCATGTTGACGAGCTTCTCCGCCTCCAGATGACCGGGCTTGATCAGGTCCGTCCCCAAGGTGCCCTGGTCCTTGTCGACGACGGGGCGCAGCAGGAAGATGTTGGGCGTCTTGAAGCCACCGTCGCCGCAGAAGAGCTTCCCGTCAGCCGAGGAGTTGTCGTGAATCGAGGTCATGTCTGGCGCATAGCGAAGCCAAACCCGCTCGCCGGTGTCCTCATTGTAACTCGCGATGAAGGATGACTCCATGCCGTGGGGGTAATGCAGCTGGTAGAACAAGGTCTTGCCATCGGCGCCCCACCATTCGTGCCCGGCGATCTCGTTTTCCATGGTCCGCTTGTGGATCAGCATGGGCTTGGTCCCGTCGGTATGCGTGCTCCAGATTCGATCCACCTTCCACCACATGCCCTCGTGACAGAAGAGGAGCAAAGACGGGTCGGTCGGGGAGAATTGGAAGTGGTTCAGCCAGTTGGTGTCATGCTGCAGCAGCGGGGTCATCTTGCCGGTCTGAAGATCGATCGTGAACATGGTCATCGGATAATGCGCGGCCAGGCGCCGCTCCATCATCTGGCCCTTGTCCATCGGTTCACCGAGGTTCCGCTGGCTCATGCCGCGCGGCGCGCCCTGCCTGCCCCCGTATCCCTGCCGAGGGGTGTCGCCTTCAATCAAGCCGCCCGCTCCCAGGGTTTCATCCGCGTTGATGGTGACAATGCTCACCCGGCTGGGCAGATCGAGCACCTTGCGGATCTCGCCGGTGTCGATGTTGGCGGCCCAAAGCGACGCATGCTCCCGGTCGCCGCCCGCGCGCGCCGGGTCCGAGCTCTCGGTGGGCAAGGTATAGAAGATGGTCGGCGTTTTGTAGCCAACCACGATCGCGCGGGGCCGATGCTCCTGATCCTTGGCCCGCACGACGATTCTCGTCTTGAGCGTCGTCAGGTCCACGACGCCGATGTCGCCACTTTCGTTGACCGTGTACATCATCTCCTTCCCGTCGGGCGTGAACGGATTGACGTTGAAGTAGTTGCTGTCCGACCCCGGCTCATCGGTCAGCCGGAAGACACGGTGGCCCGTATCCGGATCGACCCAGGACTTCGGCGGGTTCTTGATGTCCGGGGGAGGCGCCTCCTCCTCCTTGGTGTACGAAAGGCCACGGGTCTGCGCGGTGGTCTGCACCGAGCCGTCTTGAGCGCGGGCGGTGACGGCCAGCGCGGCGGCCAGGCCCATGATGCGGAGGAGCGATAGTTCGGTCTTCATTAAGGAATATGGATAGTCTTTGTGTTCTGGTGCCGCCCAATCAGTTCGAGGCTTTGGCCGCCTCTAAGGGCCGGGCGAGGGGGGGGGGCGGGGTGGGAGAAGGGTCTTATCTGGGATTTCCCATTTGGATTCAAGTTTCGAGTGATCTGTGGAATCGACTGGGGTAAGCGTATATGAGTCTGGCCGGCCCTCGGTCGCAGTTCAAGTTTTTGGTGATCTGGAGCACCTCCGTCGTGTAGATGCCGCCTATCGGGACCGCCGTTGGAGGGGAAAGCGACAAGATCCTCGGTAATAGAGGACACTGCGCCCATGGCGTTTGAGACGGAACGGCGCGGTTGACGAAGTGGGCTCATCCGGGAGCCGGCACCGGCAGTCTCAACCGGTCGATTGCGCACAGGATGGCCTGGAACAACCTCCGGGGTACCGCCA
>CAIWXW010000056.1 GCA_903916755.1 uncultured Opitutaceae bacterium
CGCGCCGTTCGTGCTGGTGCCCCATTGTTCCATCGCCGTTCGCGCCGCCTCAATCACCTTGGGATGGAAGGCCAGCCCCAGGTAGTCGTTGCTGGACAACATGATCAGGTTCTTTCCATCCAGCTTGATGTGCGTGCCCTTCTGCGCGTCGAGGGCGTGATAAAAAGGCGCATACTTGTGCCGCATCTTTGTCGCGTAATCGTCGCGACAGCGTGTAAGGATGGCTTTCTGGTTTCTGGAAAAGAGGGACAAGTGGATGAGATTGGATGCCTCGCCGCGGGTTTGGCAAATTCCAATTTGGGCCCCGGGCGGCTGTTTCGCCCCCCCCGCAAGCGCCTAGGGGCGGCGAGGGAGCGTCTCCGCCCAGCCCGTGAGCTCGCCGATGTAGTCGGACCAAGGCTTGAACCGCCGCCCGCGCGCCGCCGCGGCCAGCCGCTCCCGCAGGGCCGCGTCCCCGAGGAGTTCGCCGATCGCGGCCGTGAGGGCCGCCACGTCGGCCGTTTCGAGCAGCCGGCACCCGCCGCCGGCGGCGGCTTCGCCCAGGGCCCCCTGGCCGGGGCAGACGCAGGGGCGCCCCTGGGCAAGGCTCTCCAGCACGGGCAGGCCGAAGCCCTCGCGCAGCGAGGGATAGACCGTGAACACGCACTCGCGGTAGGCCGCCGCGAGCGTGGCGTCGTCGACCGGGCCGTCGTAACGGATGGGCCGGCCGGCCGACCGGAGCGTGTCGACCATCGCGAGCGCGGCGCGCCCCGTCTCTGCCTGCGCCATGCCGATCAGGCGCAGCTCAAAATCGCGCCCGTCGGCCCACAGCTGCTCGCAGGCCTCGAGCAGCGAGACCTGGTTCTTCCGTCCCTCCAGGCTGGCGACGCAGAGCACCGTTGGCCGCCCGGCGGGCAGCGCGGGCGCGGCGGGCGCAGGCGGCAGGTCCAGACCGAGGGGGATGGCCGCGACGGGCGGGGGAGAGGCGACGCCGAGCCAGTCCCAATATTCCACCAGGGCCCGCCGCGAATCCTCGGAGACCGCCGCAATGCCGTCGAACCGGAGGAGCTCGCGGAGATATGCCGGAAAGCGCGCGACGGTCTTCACCGGCGTGAGCTCGGGCAGCTGCAGCGCGATCGCATCGTGAAAGAGGGCGACGCGCGGCCCGCGAACCTGCGCACAGAGACCCGGCAGCGCGCGGGCCACCGCGGGGGAGAAGATTTCCGGGACGATCAGGCCGGCGTCGCCTGACGCCAGCCCGGTGACGGAGCCGCCGAACCAGCGCCGCAGCGATCCGCCGACCTGCGCGGCGAGCGGCCAGCGCGCGCCGCGCTTGGCGGCCGGAGCGGTGGCGGCGAGATTGGTGCGCTCCCAGCGCTGCAGGCCGCGCCACGCGCGCCGGTAGGGATCAAAGGTGACCAGCCGGCCGTCCGGGCCCAGGCCGGCAGCCAGCGCCCGCGTCACCCGCTGCACGCCGGTGCGGGCCCGCGTATGGCTGGTGTGGCTGAGGTCGACGAGGAAGGGACGGGGCATGGCGGGGCCTACGGGGTATTGGTCAGCGTGACCCGCGGGTCGTAAAGCGCGAAAGCGAGCGCGCGGGCATCGGGATTGGCGTTTTCGCGCACGGCCGGCTGGTCAGTCGAGAAGTCGAGGCGGGCGCCGCCGCCCTCGGCCTGGAAGGAGAAGGCGATGGTGGAGCGGGCGGTGCCGATCTCGCCCCGCCAGAGCTCCTTCCCCTCCTGGCGGACCACGACGGTGCGCGGGATCAGGCTGCGCGTGGAGAATTCCAGGTGCCAGGTGCGGGGGGCCCGCGGCCAGGCGTCGACCTCCAGCTGCGAGGCGCCGCGGCTCCAGGCCCAGACGTGCCGGCGGGTTCGCTCGCCGCCGAACCAGCCGTTGGCGACGCGGACAATACAGGCGTCGTCGCCGTGGCGGACCGCCGCGACCTCGCGGTTGTCGAAGGGCACGTCGCGCAGGGGCAGCAGGCCGGCGGCCACCGACAGGCTGCCGAGCAGCAGCCAGGGCAGGGGGGCGCGGCGGCGGCGGGCGACCACGAAGAACGCCAGGCTCATGGGGAGGAGAATGCGCTGCACCGCCCCGGGATATCCCTCCCAGACGGACGGGCCGAGCCCCAGCATCAGGACGACGTAGGCCGCCCCGATCCGCCACCAGGGATCGCCGGGCGAGGGGCGTCGCGCCAGGTAGAAGGCCTGCGCGGTGAGGCCCACGGTCGCCAGGAGCGTGGTCCAGGCGAGCAGCTGGTCGTGCGGTTCGGTCACCCCCGCGAGCGCTTCGCGCCATTTCTCCAGGAAACCGACGACCGGCCAGGTGAAGTTGCCCCAACCCGCGTTGACGGGCCCCACCTGCCAGCGGATGTAGGCCAGCCACAGGGCGAGCGGGGCTACGGCCGCGAGGGTCCGGGCGGCGTTCTTTGCGGAAAGCCACGGCGGCGTCCAAAAACCCGGCAGCGCGGCCAGCAGGGTCTCGCGCGAAAGCGCGGCGGCGGCGAGCGAACCCAGGGCGGTGCGCGGCCGGCGTCGCTCGGCGGCGAGGAGGGCTGCGGCCAGAAAAGTGAGAGCGATCAGGTCCGTCAGGGCCTGGCGGACGCTGGCCAGGGCGCCCGCCGAGAAGAGCAGCCCCGCCCATGCGATCCAGCTCGCGCGGTCCTCGACCTGCAGCAGCTGCCAGAGGAGCGCGGCGAGGACGAGCCAGGCGCCCACGTTCAGGAGCACGTAGACCTGGATGATCCGCGCCGGATTGCCGCCCGCCAGGATCCAGGCGAGGGCCGAAGGCAGTATCCGCCGTCCCCGGTAGGCCAGGCTGTCCACGGCGGACCGCAGTTCCGGGGCTTGCAGCAGGGGATGGTAGGCGATCTGGGCATACGCGATGCCGTCGTAGGGGCCCGAGTCGCGGAAGACATAGACCGGCTGGGTCCGGAACTCCTCGATCTTGCTTTGATCGTACGACGCGTCGAGCTGGACGAAGGCGGTGAAGCCCCATACCGGGTGCCAGAAACGCGCGATCAGCCCGAGGAAAAGCAGCACGGCGCCGAGCCCCATCAGCCGGACTGGGCCGCGGGCCCGGTTCCGATCAGTAGTCACGGAAGCAGCGCGGGGCGACATAGATGCGAGCCGGGGGTTGTCGGTTTTAATCGCCGGGGACTCAAATCATTTCTCGACAGTTTCGCGGGCGAGAGGCGCTATTGCCTTGGGCCGCGATTAAAGTTTAGTCGGGCTTTTCGTGTCGGAAAACCCGCATCTCATCCCTACCCGCCCGCAGCGCTGGGCCTTTGCCTTGATCGCGGCTGCGGCCGTCGCGGTGGTGCTGCTGACCTGTGTGCGCGTCTGGATGCCGGTCTACGGCCTCACCCGGTTCATCGACATCGGCCGACGGTTTGAATTGCGGGGCACCGCGGTCTACCGGGAGACGCCGAAGTATTTCGCCCCCTTTCCCGGCCCGGACGCGGGCTTTGATGGCCAATGGTATGCGGAAATATCGCTGGATCCGCTGCTGCGTGATCCGCAGCTGAAAGTGGCCCTCGACAATCCCCCCTACCGGTCCAACCGGATCCTCCTGCCCTGGCTGGCATGGCTGGGCGGCCTCGGCCGGCCCGCCTGGGTGCTGAACGTCTACGCCGCGCTCAATCCCTTGTTCTGGCTGGGCTATGTGGGGCTGCTCTACGTCCTCTTTCGCCGCCACGGCTGGGCCGGCGTGGCCGGGTTTGCGGCCATGCTCTTCACCTGCGGGATCATCGAGTCGATGTTCCGCGCGCTCACGGACTTTCCCGCCTTCGTCCTGATGGGCCTGGCCGCCATGATGGGGGGCACGGCCGGCGCCGGCATCCTCTCGCTGTCGATGCTGGCCCGGGAGGCGAACCTCCTGGGGTTCGGGGGCGTGATGGAGCTGGGCCGCCCCTGGGGCCGGACCTGGGGGCAGAATCTGCTGCGCGCCTTCATCGTGGTGGGCCCCTTCGCCCTCTGGTTCCTGTACGTCCGCTGGCGGATGGCGGTTCCGCTGCCCGCGGGCGGCGCCGCACCGGCGGCGGCTCACGGCCTGTACGACAAGGTGAGCCAGATCATCGCCTCCATGGCGGGCGGCAACTTCGACTGGCCGCTGCATGCGATTTATCTGAAGTTCCGCGCGGTCGCCCGGGAGCTTCACGCGACGGGGCTCGACTGGAAATTCTACAAGAGCACGCCGCTCCACGCGCTCCTGACGATCATCGCGACCCTGACCCAGTGCTTCTACCTCGTCACGCATCCCCAGTGGCGGAACCGGTTCTGGCGGATGGCGATCTTGTTCGTCCCCTACTTCCTGTGCCTCTCCTACCAGATCTGGGAAAGCCACTTCACGGTCACGCGGCATGTGCTGGCGATCAACCTGGCCTTCAACCTCCTGCTCGCGATCCGGCCGACCAAGCGCTGGGCGCTCTGGTTTCTGCTCGGCAACTGCTTCGTGCCCTACGGCATCTACAAGTTCGTGGACTTCGGCCTCGAGACGCCGCAGCGGATCGAATTCAAGGTCGAGGCCGGCGAGCAGCTCGACGGCGCCGTGACCGCCGCCTATGGCGCGGGCTGGTCCGGCCCGGAATGGAACACGCGCCGCGCCTGGCGCTGGTCGATGAACCGGCGCGCGGTGGTCATCCTCACCAACACCCGCCCGCAGCCTGTCGCAGCCACGCTGAGCTTCAACGTGAGGACCCTCGTGCCGCGCGACCTCCGGCTCTCGGTCCGGGGC
The DNA here is from genome assembly GCA_903916755.1 of uncultured Opitutaceae bacterium. Lineage (GTDB taxonomy): Bacteria > Verrucomicrobiota > Verrucomicrobiia > Opitutales > Opitutaceae > Palsa-1447. Next base: position 4,717 of record CAIWXW010000056.1, read on the forward strand.
GTCCCGGTCTGGGCGGGGCGCGTCGAGGCCAAGCCCGCCACCCTGGCCCTGCAGACGCGCCGCTTTTCCCTGCCGCCGGGGGACACCCTCGTGGAACTCGCCACGCCGCAGCCGGTCTCGCCGGCCGGGGTTCCGCCCAACGCGGACGTCCGGCCGCTGGCCTTCATGGTTTCCGAGTTCGCGATCGCAGTCACCGCGCCGCCGCGATGACCCTCACCAGCTGGCGATCGCCTCGAGTCGACGCCGGTACCGGGCGCCGATGACGGCGGGGGCGAAGCGCTCGACGATGGTGGCATGGGCCGCCGCCCCCAGCCGCGCCCCCAGGGCGCGGTCGGCGTGAAGCTCGCGCATCCAGCGCGCCGCGTCGCCGACCTCCGGATCGGCCCAGACCTGGCCGCGGGCGTAGGGTCCGTGGTTGCGATCGAGCGTGACCAGCGGAGCCCGGACCGGGCAGCCGTTGCCCCGGTGCACAAACTCGGCGGTCGCCGACCAATCCGTCGAGATGACCGGCTTGCCCAGCAGCATGCACTCCGCGACCGCGAGCCCGAAGCCCTCGGCCCGGTGCAGCGAGACGAAGCAGTCACAGGCGGCCTCGAGCGCATAGACCTCGGCCCGCTCCAGCGTCTGGCTGATCAGGACCGTCCCCGGCAATTCCCGGATGGCGGCCTCGAGCTCGGCCATCTCCCGCGGGTTGCCCGCGGCGTTCTGGACCTTGATGACCAGGGCGGCGCCGGCTCCGGCCAGCCCCGACTGCCGGAAGGCGGCCAGGACCGCGGCCGGGTTTTTCCGCTCCGCGTAGGAGTTCAGGTCGAAAAGGGTGAGAAAAAGGTAGGGCTCGGCCGGCAGCCGGAAGCGCGCCCGCAGGGCCGCCGGGGATTCAGCCGGGGCGGCGAACGCCAGCGCATGCGGCATCGTTAGCACCGGGATCGGCGACTTGAAGGCGATCGCCTCGCGGGTGAAATCACTCGGGCACCAGATCTCGTCGAAATAGTCGCAGGCGGGCAGCCACGCATCGGGAAACTCCGGCAGCTCCCAGGCCCAATAGCCGATATTGTATTTTCCCCGGCGCAGGCCCGGATGATGGTGGTCGAGATCGCGCGAGGCCGGAGGGTCGAGGTGGACCACGTTCACCGGATAGGGATGATCGGTCTGCAGCCGATCCTGGAAGGTGAGGTCGCCGCGCCGGTTCTTGCACGCGAGCTTGAGGTCGATCAGCGCGAGCGCGATGCCCGCGGCGTCCGCCGCGCGGGCCATGCAGCGGGCGGATTCGCCGATCCCGAGATCGGCGGTCAGGAACCCCGCCAGATTGAACCCGAGCCGCACGCCGCGGCGGGCGAAGGCCGCTGAAAACGGCGAATGGCGGTTGGAGAAATCGAAGACGATTTCGCCCGCTGCCGTCTCGATCCGGGTGATCCGGAGTTGCCGGTTCTTGTGCTGGCGCCGGAATCGCTGTAGGCGGGCGAGCCCGGGCCAGCCGGCGGTGACGCGGCCCAGCCACGCGAGGAAATTGGTGGGGCCGGCGCCCCGCAGGGCCAGTGTCAGCTGGCCGCGTCCCGCGGTCGCGGCCGCCGGGGCGGTGAAGCGAACCTCGAAGGGGCCGGGCGGCAGCGCGGCCAGCGCGGCCACCGGCTGGCCATCGAGCGCCAGGGCGAGGCCGGGCGCCCCGGTTTCCAGGCCGCGCGCTTCGGGATGGGGATGGACGGCTCCGCGCACCACCAGCTCGGTCGCCGCCGCGAGGGAAGGGAGGCGCACCACGGCTGTCTCCCGAATCCAGGCTGAATCCGGCACGAATTCATCGAAAAACAGCCCTTCGTAATGCGCCAGGCGGCGGGAAGGGGCGCCGGAGGCGGAGGGCGAACGGCGGTCGGATCGCATGGGTGGCAGAAGGGTCCACGGTGGGAAAGCCGCCCCCCCACGGCAAGCCTACAGCCGGATCCGGCGCAGGCGCAGTGCGTTCGTCACGACGCAAATCGAGCTCAGGCACATGGCCGTCGCGGCCCACATGGGGCTCAGCAGCCGCCCGGTGAAGGGGTAGAGGACGCCGGCGGCCAGCGGAATGCCCAGCCCGTTGTAGAAAAAGGCGAAAAAGAGGTTCTGCTTGATCGTGCGCAGCACGGCGCGGCTGAGCCGCACCGCGCGGGCCAGGGCGCGAAGGTCGCCGCGGGTGAGGATGATGCCCGCGCCCTGCATCGCGATGTCGGTTCCCGTGCCCATCGCGACGCCCACATCGGCGGCCGCCAGGGCCGGCGCATCGTTGATGCCATCGCCCGCAAAGACGACCCGCTGGCCCTGCTCGCGGGCGGCGCGGACGAGCGCCTGCTTGCCGGCGGGAGTGACCTCGGCATGCACATCGTCAAGTTCCAGCTGGCCGGCGACCGCGTAGGCGGCGGCGGCGCGGTCGCCGCTCACCATGACGATCTTGAGCCCCAGCAGCCGCAGCTCGGCGACGGCGGCAATCGCCGACTCGGTCACCGGATCGGCGAGGGCGATCGTGCCCGCGGTTTCCTGATCCACCGTGACGACCACGAGCGTCGCGGCGGGCAGCGCATCATCGCTCATGCTTTCCGGGGCGCGGCCGATCCGCACGACGCGGCCGTCGACCGTGGCGGTGACCCCGACGCCCGGCTCGGCGGAGAAATGGGACGCGACCGGCACCGTCAGTCCGCGGGTGCGCGCGGCGGCGACGATGGCCCGGCCCAGCGGGTGCTCGCTGGGGTTTTCGGCCGCGGCGGCCCAGGCCAGCAATTGGCCGTCGGTCACCGTCGGAATGGGGCGCACCGCGACTACCTGGGGATGGCCCGCCGTCAGCGTCCCCGTCTTGTCGATGAAAACGGTGGTCACCGCGGCGAGCTGTTCCAATGCCGCCGCATCCTTGACCAGCACGCCGGCTCGCGCGCCTCGGCCGATGCCCGTGACGACGGCGACCGGCGTGGCCAGGCCCAGGGCGCAGGGGCAGGCGATGACCAGCACGGCGACGGCGCTGGCGAGGGCATGGGCCAGGCGCGGTTCCGCCCCGCAGTACAGCCAAGCGGCAAAGGTCAGGGCCCCCGCGGCCAGCACGACCGGCACGAACCACGCGGCGACCCGGTCGGCCAGCCGGGCGATGGGCGGCTCGGTTTCCCGGGCCTGCCGCACGAGCCGGATGATTTGAGCGAGGACCGTATCCAGGCCCACGCGCTCCGCGCGCATCAGCAGCGCGCCGGTGCCGTTGAGCGTGCCGCCGGTGACCGGGTCGCCCGGCTGCTTGGTCGCGGGAATGGGCTCGCCGGTGAGCATGGATTCATCGACGTAGCTCAGGCCGTCGGTCACGCGCCCGTCCACCGGCACCTTCTCGCCCGGCCGCACGCGCAGCAGATCGTCGCGCGCCACCGTCGCCAGGGGCACGTCTTCCTCGAGGCCGTCACGGACCCGGTGCGCCGTGGCGGGGGCCAGCGCCAGCAGGCTCCGCACGGACTCCTCGGTCTGCGCATGGGCGCGCTGCTCCAGGATCTGGCCCAGGAGCACAATCGCCGTCGTGACCGCGGCCACCTCAAAATAGAGCGGCTGGCCGGCGAGGGTGCGGAGCGCGGCCGGAAGGTGCCCGCCGCCCAGCAGCACCGCCGAGCTGAAGAGGTAGGCGGCTCCGGTGCCGGTCACAATCAGGGTGAACATGTTGGCATCATGCCGGCGGATCGAATCCCACCACCGGCGCAGGAAGGGCGCCCCGCTCCAGAAGAACACCGGGGTCGCGCAGGCGAACTGGATCCACTCGCTGCGCCGGACGTCGGCTGGCATCAGTGCCATCGGACCCATGGCCAGAGCCATGATCGGCACGCTGAGCAGCGCGGCGACCCAGAAGCGCGGCCAGAGGTAGCGGGCGGCCGGCAAGCCCATGTAGACGGGAGTGCGGGGGCCGGCCGCCGCGGAACTGTGATCGCTGGGGTCTGGTTCGGTCACGGGTTCAAAGCATACCGAGCTTTTCGAACGGGACCAACCGAAAACACCGAATGCCTTGTCGGGCAAAGCGGGCGCCCCCGACCGGAGCCGCTACGGAGTCAGCACCTCGTCGTCCGCCGTCCACATCTTGTGGTCGGGGCCCGCCGAGCGGATCTCCATTTCCTCGCCGGAAAGCTGATGGAAGAAATAAGGGACGCCCCAGCGGTCGCAGAGTTCGCCGTCCGCGTTGATCGCGGGATGATCCTTGGGGATGAAGGCGAAGCCGAGCGCGTTGCGCCCGGTCAGGACCTCCGTGATGTCGACGTTGTCCCCGACCGGATTGTCGCCGTGCACGGCGCCGCGGTAGGCGACGAAGATCTCATGCAGCTGCCGGAGGTCGGAATGGATGTCGCCCGCGGGTGAGTTGAGGTTGTTCGCAAGTTCCGAGGGCGCGTCGGCAATCGCGGCATCGGCCGGGGCCGGCGGGTTCGGATTGCCATGGCGGGGGCCGGCCGGCCCGGGCGCCCGGGGCGCCATCCGGACCAGGGGCGGCCGGGCCAGGCCCGCGGTCCCGTGGCTCCGGGGCGAGAGGCGCCAGGCGACCGCCGCCAGCACGAGGACGACAAACCCGAGGTACAGCCGCCGGCTCACCCGAGGAACCCGACGTTGGGCGTGGCGAAGCGCCCGATATTCGGCAGGACGAGAGGAAGGTTCGTCGCGCTCACGCCAAACCAGCTGGCGAGCGTGGCCGCGTACTGGTCGACACTGGTGGTGGGGATCCACCGGCCGCGGCCGGTGTCGTCCGGTCCGCCGATCACCAGCGTGGGCACCTTGCCGTAGATGTTGCCGCCCTTCACCGCGCCGCCCATGACCAGGTGATGGCTGCCCCAGCCATGATCGGAGCCGTCACCGTTGGTGTTGAAGGTGCGGCTGAAGTCGGAGGCGGTGAACGTCGTCACCTGGTTGGCGACACCCATCTCCACCGTGGCGCTGTAGAAGGCGTTCATCGCCTGGCTGATCTGCCCCAGCAGCGTGGCATGCGCCGGCAGCTCGCCCGCATGGAGATCCCAGCCGCCGAGGCTGGCGAAAAAGATCTGACGGTTGAGCCCGAGCTGCGGCGCGGCGGAGATCATCCGGGCGATCATCTGCATCTGGGTGCCCAGCGACGTGTTCGGGAACGTGGTCTTCAGCGCGGTCGTGCTGTTGAGGATCGAGTTGAGCGTGTTGCTGGCGCCGATGGCGGAACTGGTCGCGCCGCCGAAGGCCGCCTGGAAGAGGTTCACATCCTGCTGGGTGAGGATGTTCTGCTGCGCGGTGTAGCGCACCGGGTTGATCGATCCGCCGGTCGTGCCGGAGAGGGTCACCGCGCCGCTGGGGTTCACCGCAAACTGGGAGACCTGGCTGCCCACCTGGAAGGAATTTTCGCCGGCGACGCTGACCGCCATCGAGATCTTCGGGTTGGAATTGATCGCGTTCACCATGTCGGCGAGGCGGCCGCCCCAGCCGGACTGGAAGGGCTGGTCGGGAATGCTGCTCTGCCACTGGACCTGCTGGTCGGCATGGGAAAAGAGCTGCGGGGGCAGCGCGGCCACGCCGGAGTTGTACTGCGCGAGCGTCACCGGCTGCACCAGGGTCCCGGTGTTGGCCATGATGGCGAGGTGGCCGGCGCCAAAGAGGGCCTGCGCCTCGACCATCGAGGGATGCAGCGCCCAGCTGCGCCCGTCGGTGATCGTGGGCGAGATGGGGAGGAGGGTGCTCTGCGGGATGGCGAGCGCCGTGCGCTGCGACGAGTACGACGCGTAGCCCGAGGTGTCGTAGGGGATCAGCAAATTGTTCGAGTCATTGCCGCCGTAGAGGAAGAAGCAGACGAGCGCCTTGTAGTCGGTGCTGGTCGAGGCGTCGGCCGCGAGCGAGCCGATGAGGCGCAGCTGGGCCAGCGCGGAAAGCAGGCCGGTGGCGCCGACGGCGGCGCAGGCGTTGCCAATGAATTTGCGGCGGGAGAGTTCGTAAGGATTCATAGGGGTGGGTGGCGGCGCCGATCTATTCCTGGATGGCACCGTCGGGCGCGGTGACCGCGAGTTCGAGCGTGAAGCGGGCCCGGTCCAGCGCGACCGAAGAGGACGGCAGGGCGGCCAACCCGTTGAGAATGGCCTGCTGGGTCGCGGCGGTCATGTTGCCGCCACAGAAGAGCAGATTCACCGCGTTCACGAGCGAGGTGCTGCTGGCCGCCACGGCGGTGAGGGGGCTCAGGTCCAGCACGAGGGTCGTGGCCGACGGGGTCGCCGACGTATAGATGGAGTTATACAAGTTGTTGGCGACGCTGACCGCGGTCGAGGCGGTGGTGATCTGAAATTCGGGCGCGGCGAGGCCGGCGGAGGCGAGGATGCCCGGCTGCACATACGCCGGGAGGAAGAAATTGAACACGGTTGGCGAGGCCAAAGGGGTCTGGCCCAAGGCATTGTCGGTATTCGAGCTCACGAAGCGACCGTTCTGGGCGCTGGCATTGTAGGCACGATAGACCGCCGTTTGCCGCAGAAGTGGCTCCTTCAATTTGCCATAACTGGCGTTGGACAGGTAGGCGGTGGACCGGGCCTCCGGATCGAGCAGGATCGCGCTGACGACCGCGGCCAGGTTCCCCCGGACGCCGGCGCCGTCATTGCCAAAGACCTGGGCGACCCGGTAGACGTAGCCTGAGCTCGGATTGCTGGTGACCAGGCGCTGAATCAGCTGGCGGGCGAAGAAGGGAGCGGTGTTCTGGTGAGCGAAGAGGGTGTCGAGTTCCTGCTTGAGGTCCGCCGTCCCGCCTTGGTTGGCGGGAAGGATGACGTTGTTCACGATGGTCTTCTGGGTGGCGTCGTGGAAAGCCGGATAGAGCTGCATGGGGTCGTACCAGTCGGCGGCGCTGCCGGTGAAGCTCGGGTTCGTGGCGGTGCTATGGTAGGACCAGCCGGTGAAGACATTGGCCGTCTGGACGATCGTGGCCTGGTTGTAGGTCGGGATCGGCTGGCCGGTGGCGTCGAGCTGGAGCGAGCCGTCCGGATTGAGCTGGTTCAAGCCGATCGTGAAAAGCTGCATGACCTCACGCGCGTAGTTCTCGTCCGCGGCGATGCCCTTGGCCGGGTTGGCGGCGGCGTTGCGCAGCATGTTGAGATAGTTGCCCATCACCGGGCTCAGGGTCACGTCCTGGAGCAGCGTGCGGAAATTGCCGAAGGCGTCGTTGGCCAGCATGTCGTTGTAGTTGGCGACCGCCTCGGGCTCGTTGCTGAGGGCCGAGGCGACGTCGGAGACCACGAAGATCTCGCTCAGGGCAAATGCCACCCGCTGGCGCAGTTGGTCGGGCGCCGTCACGGCGATTTTCCACCAGGCGGCATAGCGATCGCTGGAAAGCACCGGAAACTGGCTGGTGTTCGGAAAGGCGGTCGCGTCCGCCCGGGTCGCGTTCAGGTGCGAGGTTTCCGGCAGGGCCATCTGCGCCGAGATCCAGGCGGCGTAGCCGCCGCCGGTCACGGTGGCGACATCGGCCAGCGTCGGGCCGAACGTGGCCTGGGCGAGGAAGCGGGCGGCGTCGCTCTGGCTCACGATCTTGAGGTTAACGGCCGGCGGAGCGGGCGGCGGCGTGAAGGTCTGCGAGCCGGAGCCGAGCAGGAACGGGCCGCCGAGCTCGCCCGCCGGGTAGTTGGTGGTGTCGATCTCGACGAAGAGGGTGCCTGACTTCAGGGCGGAGATCATTGCCGCGCTCGAAAAAGTGCCGGTCGGGGCGAACGTCCAGAGCTTGTTCGTGACCTGGCCGGTGCTGAGGGCAAACACAAAGGTCCCGGCGCTGCCGGTGCCGCCGATGGCCAGGTGGGCGGTGATTTCCTCGGAGGTCAGGTTGTCGAAGACGACGTCGATATTTGCGTTTGAGCCGTCGGCGCTGAGGAGAATTGTCGCGGTGCCGGAGGCGCTGGAGGCGGAGGCGCCCGCCAGCGGCCGGAGGTTGGCGACATAAAGGGTGCCCGGGGACGCGCCCTGGGCCCGCAGCCCGACCGCCGTCGCTAGGCCGAGCCAGAGGAAAAGGGCGCAGGAAAGGCGGGGAGAGGGTCGGCCCATGGTCAAAGAGACGCCCCCGGTTCCGGGTGGTAACAGCGGAGGGCCACTATGAATCCCGCTTCATAGGGCGCGCGGCAGGCGATTCGAGCGGGGGTGCGGGTGGCCATGGGTGGGGTGGGCCCGCGATTATACGCGAGGGGACGCCCCGCGTCTGCGGGCGGGCGCCTCGGATGCGTGTAGGGCGCGGCCCCACACGCGGTCATCGGCACAATCCGGCCCCCGTGGAGGAATATTCCACGGGGCGACGTCAGGGCACCGTGCGCAGCTGCACGCTGTCGACCAGCCGATCCTCGGAAACGATGTCCGTCACGATGATCAATTTGTCGCCCGAGCGGACGCGGCCGCGGTGGCGCAGGGTGTCGATGGCGTTTTTGATCGTCGCATCCGGTTCGGGCGCGAAGGGCATCAGGTAGGGCTCGACCGCCCGCAGCAGGCGGAGCTGGCGGAACAGCTGCGGCTGGGGCGTGAAGGCCAGGATGGCGGCATGCACCGGCCGGAGGGCCGCCAGGCCGTGGGCCATCAGGCCGTGCCGGGTGAAGGTCACGATATGCGATTGCGGCAGCTGGTTCGCGAGCACCACGGCCGAGTGCAGGATCTTCATCTTCTCGGTCGTGAAGACGGCGGGCTCGTGGAAATCCGACAGGTCCTCGGCCTCGATGCGGCGGGCGATCTTGTCGAGCATCTCGACGCACTCGTAGGGATATTTGCCGACGGTCGTCTCGCCGGAGAGCATCATGCAGTCGGCCTGCTCGTAGACGGCGTTGGCGACATCGGTGATCTCCGCGCGGGTGGGCACGGGCTGGGAGATCATCGATTCGAGCATGTGGGTCGCGATGATGACCGGCTTGCCGTGCGCGAGGCAGGAATTGACCGCGCGCCGCTGGATCACGGGCAGGTCCTCAAAGGGACATTCGATGCCGAGGTCGCCGCGCGCCACCATGATCGAGTCGCAGCCGGCCACGATCTCCTCCAGGTTGCGGATGGCCGACCGGTCCTCGATCTTCGCAATGATCCGGACCTTCGACTTCTTCTCCTCGAGGAAGCCGCGCAGGCGGACGATGTCGGCCGCCTCGCGGACAAAAGAGAGCGCGAGAAAGTCGATGCCCTCCTCCAGCCCGACGGTGGCGTCGCCCCGGTCCTTCTCGGTGAAGGAGGGCAGGTTGATCTTCACGCCGGGCAGGTTGATATGCCGGCGCGACTTCAATTCCCCGGGCACCAGCACGCGGCAGCGGATGCTGGTGTCGTGCTTTTCGAGAACCTCGAGCTGGATCAGCCCATTGTCGACCAGCACCGTCTCGCCCACCTGGATGTCGTTCACCAGGTCCTGGTAGTTGACGTGCACCGAACGGATCTCGACGTCGCGCTCGGCCCCCGGCTTCACCGTGAAGTCGAAGATCTCGCCCGGCCGCAGTTCGATCGGCGCCTCGACGTCGCCGGTCCGGATCTCCGGGCCCTTGATGTCCATCATGATGGCGACGTCGCGCTCCACCCGGGCGCTGACGGCGCGGATGCGGCGGATGATCATGCGCGTCCATTCGTGCGTCGCATGCGCCATGTTCAGGCGGATGATGTCGGCGCCGAGGAGGATCAGGCGGCCCAGCATTTCCTCGCTCTCGGTGGCCGGACCGAGGGTGAAGATGATCTTGGTGCGGCGGAAGGGCTGGGCGGTGGGCTTAGAACTCATAAAAATCCGTGCCCTGTCCGTGGCCGACGATCGAGAACTCACAGCTCACCCGTCCGCGGGCCGGCGCGAGCGCCGCCTCGACGGCGGCGGGTGAGTTGCAGTCGCGGGACAGGTGGGTGAGGTAGATCCGGCGCCAGCGCGGGCTGGCCACGCTGGCCAGCAGCTCGCCCGTGGCCTGGTTCGAAAGATGCCCGTGGCGGCCGCTGATGCGCTGCTTGGTTGACCAGGAGCGGCGCGAATCCTCCTGCAGCATCCGCGGGCAGTGGTTCGATTCGACCGCCACCACGTCGCATTCGCGGATCCGCTCGTGAACGTGCGCCGGGACATGGCCCAGATCGGTCACCCACGCGAGGCTGCGGCGCTGCTCGAAGAGATCGTCCGCACGGCCGGTGCTGAAGCGGTAGCCGACGGGGTCGTGCGCGTCGTGGGGCACGGAAAAGCTCTCGATCTCAAGGTCGCGGAAGGTGAAGCGGTCGCCCGTGGCGAAGGTCTGCCAGGACGGCCGGTAGCTCAGGTCCGCCTGGACGGCCTTCGCCGTCGCGTGATTGGCGAAGATGCGAACCTGCGGAAACTTGCGCAGTCCCTCGATGCCGCTCGAATGATCGCCGTGCTCGTGGGTCAGGAAAACGGCGTCGATCTGCCCCAGGGATTCGCCCACGGCCTCGAGCAGGCGGCCGAGCCGGCGCGCGGAGAAACCGGCATCAACAAGGACACGTGTCCCCTCGGTCGTGATCAGGGCGCTATTGCCCGAGCTTCCGCTGCCAAGAATGCAGAAACGCATGGGTGCGCATTTCAGGGGCCGCGGCGCGGCGGCGCAATGAAAACCGCACGCAGGAAGGTTGCCAATGGGTCCGGTGAATCTGACGCTGGTGGGGTCGGTCCCCCCCGCCATGCCGCTCCCGCCCTCCTCCTCCTCGCCCGGACGCCATTATGACCGGGCCACGGCCTGGATGCTGGCGCATATCACCCGCCGGCCGACCTGGAGCCGGTCTTTCTCGGGCAGCATCATAACGGCCGCGATTTTGGCCATCGGACTGACCGACTTCCTGCTCGGGGTTAAGATCTCGCTGCGGGTATTCTATTTCGTGCCGATCGCGCTCGCGGTCGGCTGGCTCGGCTTCCCGGCGGCGGTGGGGATGTCGATCGTCAGTGTGGCGGTGTGGCTCCTGGGCGACTACTTCGACGGTTCCCCGTTCGTCCGCGAGCCCGAGATCATCTGGAACGCTTCCATCGTCCTGAGCATGTACTTGGTGGTCGCGTGGATTTTTGACGCCCTGATCACCCTGCATCGCCAGCTCGAGGAGCGGGTGCGCGAGCGCACGCTTGCGCTGGAACGCGAGGCCTTCGCCCGCGGGAGGCTCCAGCACGATCTCCTGCGCATCAGCGACCGGGAGCGCAGCTCCATTGGTCACGATCTGCACGACGGGCTCTGCCAGCACCTGGTGGGGACCGCCATGGCGGCCCAGGTGCTCGTCGAGCACCTGGCCGCCCGGGACGAACCGGCGGCGGAGAGCGGCCGCGGGATTGTGCGCTTGGTGGAGGAGGGGATCGCGCAGACCCGGAATGTCGCCCGCGGCCTGCTCCTGGCCACCGTCGCCCCCGATCGGTTGGCTTTGGAGCTAGACGAATTGGCCGCGACCACCGCGCGCCAAAGCGGAATTCCCTGCCGTTTCTCCGTCCAGGGCCATCCCCACCCCCCGGATCAGGACACCGCCTCGCATCTCTTCCGGATCGCGCAGGAGGCGGTCCGCAACGCGCTCCGGCACGCCCGGCCGCAGCGGCTCGATATCCTGCTCGAAGGGGATGAGCAGACGATCTCCCTCACCGTCTCGGATGACGGCCGCGGCCTGCCGTCCGGGCGAAGCGGCCCGGGCATGGGCCTGCGCATCATGGCCCAGCGGGCCCAGCTCATGCGGGCGGATTTCGCCGTGGAGGGCTCGCTGGGCGGGGGCACTCGGGTGCGGTGCCGGATTCCCTTGCACCCCGCCTCCCGCTGACCTCCGCTGGCCGCATGCCGCCCCCCGCCCGCATCTTTATCGTCGACGACCACCCGCTGGTGCGGGAATGGCTGTGGACGCTGCTGCGGCAGCAGCCCGACTTCGAGGTGTGCGGCCAGGCTGAGGACACGCGGGGCGCGATGGAGGGAATCGCCAAGTCGCCGCCCGACGTCGCGATCGTCGACCTCTCGCTCCAGGGGGCCTCGGGACTCGACCTGATCAAGGACCTGCGGGCCCAGCATCCGCAGGTGGCGGTGATCGTGCTCTCGATGCACGAGGAGATTTACTATGCCGAGCGCGCGCTGCGCGCCGGGGCGCGTGGATACATCATGAAACGCGAGTCGACGGGTCGCATTGTCGAGGCCATCCGGCGGGTGCGGGCCGGGGGCCTTTACGCCAGCGAAGAAATGCTGGCGCGGCTGGCCGAGCGGATGGTGGGCGGCGGCACGGTCTCGCCGCAGGGTCCGGTCGCAACCCTGAGCGACCGCGAAATCGAGGTCTTCCGCCGCCTGGGCGAGGGCCATACCACCCGGCAGATCGCCACCGACCTGGGCGTGAGCATGAAGACCGTCCAGGCCTATTGCGCGCGGATCAAGGAGAAGCTGAACCTCGCCAGCGGCGCCGAGCTGGTGCGGGACGCCGTCCGCTGGATCGAGCGGGAAAGACGCACCTGAGCGTCCGTCTGGCGGACGCGGTGTCAGGCGCGGCCTGACACGCGATATGTCCCGGGCCCGATGTTCGGGGCGCCGGTTCTCGGGTAGGATGGATGGGTGCGGATTCGGGGGGTGCTGCTGCGCCCGGCCGGTCCCGGGTGCGCCTCCGGGCGTGCCTGGCGCTCTCTCCAACCCCATGACCTCAGGCTCAGCCTCCTCCTTATTTTTCACCGGCGCCACCGGCCTGCTGGGGGGCGCCCTGCTGGTGGCCGGCGAACCCATCGGCGCACTCGTGTGCGGCGCGGTCGCGGTTGCCACTGGGGGCTACGAGAACCGGCGCCAACGCGCCCGCCGCGCCGGGCCGCCGCAGGTCAGCTTCTGGAGGGCCGCCGTGGCCGGCTATCCCGAATCGCAGGCGGGCTGGTGGCCCAAGCGGGCAAAGTTTCTGGTGCGGGCCGCCTGGCAGCGCCGGGCGACGCGCGTTTGGGTCAACCGCCTCCAAAGTCCGGCCATCCAGGCGCTGTGGGCCGCCCGTCCGCGCCTGTCCTCGAAGCTGCAGCGCCCGTACCTGTGCCGGGACTGGGCGGTGCCGGAGCGGCTGGCGGCGCTGGATTCGCACTATCGAATCCTGGGCGAGCTGCTGGCGGCTCCGGCGCGCGAGCAGATCTACCGCGACGGCCTGACGCTCGTTCGCCTGGTGCATGCGGCCACGGGCCGCCAGGTCGACCTGCGGCTTGTCTACCGGGAGCAATTCGAAAAGGAGGGCGAGCTCTCGCTCACGGTCGAGGAGGTGGCGACGCGGCTCACGCTGGCGGGACTCACTTTCTGCCTGGTCGACGACGGTCCCCGGCGGATCGGCTGGATCGGCGGCGTGCAGGCCTCGGCCGATCCGCGCACCCGCGAGCTGATCACCGAGGTGGCCAAGGAAATGCACGGCTTGCGGCCGAAGGGACTGGCCCTCTGGGCGCTCCGCCAGTTGGTGGTGCCGTGGCGGCTCGCCCACCTGCGCGCCGTCGGGAATGGCGATCACGCCCACCGGCACTGGCACCGCCCCAACGAATTTGCGGCCAACTACGAGGAATTCTGGGCGGAGTCCGGCGGACGCGCGCACGCGGGCGGCGGCTGGGAGCTGCCGCTGGTGGTCGCCCGCCGCCGGCGCGACGAGATCAAGCCCAGCCGGCGCAAGGCCTACGACCGGCGCTACGCCCTCCTGGCCGAGTTGCGGGCGGAATTGCTCGCCGCCTACTCGGCGGTCACGCCGGACGCGGCCCTCGGCGAGGCCGACGGCCTTCCGCGTATCTGCGAGTACTAGCCCGGGCCGTCACTTCTTCTTGTAGACCTGGGCGGGATCGAAGACCCGCTGCGCGGTCGTCGCCAGCTTCAGTGACGCGGGATCGGCCGGCGTGGCGGCCGCGTCCAGTTTTCGATAAAAACAGGAGGGGAAGCCGTTGTGGCAGGCGGCCCCGCCGACGTTCTCGACCTTGAGCAGGATCACATCCTGGTCGCAGTCCACCCGCAGCTCCTTCACGAGCTGGACATTGCCCGACTCCTCGCCCTTGAGCCACAGCTTGCGGCGGGAGCGGCTCCTATAGGTCGCTCGCTTCGTCTCGATCGTCTTGGCCAGCGCTTCCGCGTTCATGAAAGCGAACATGAGCACTTCGTTGGTCAGGTGATCCACCGTGATGCAAGGGATGATGCCGTCGGCATCGAACTTGGGCTGCAGCACGCTCCCGAGCTCGATGTCGGCCGGGGCGGTGCGGGCGGGAAACGCGGGGATGCTCATGGATCGGTTATTGCCGCAAAGCGCCCGGCCGGGCGCAAGCGGCCTTTTCGGACGGCGGGGCCGGAGCTAGGAGGCGGCCCCAAGCCTACGCAGGTAGATGTAGGAATACAAACCGGTCCGGTGCCCGTCGCTGAATTCGAAGCGCAGCGCATAGTTGCCGACCTGTTCCCAGCCCACCACGAGGACGCCGGGAAACTGTTTCGGCCCCGTGCCGCCGTACTGCTGCCCGAGAATGTCGCGCTCGCCCTGAGTTTCGGCGCTGGGCGAGGCCGCGCGGAGGCGCTCGGGATGGAAGTAGCTTTCCTCGCCGTCGCTCCAGGCGATGGCGATCTCGCTGCCAATCATCTGCACACGGGTGGGGGTGGGGATGGGCACGGCGCTTTCCACCATTCCCGGCCGCGCCGCGCGGGCAAGCGCGGAAACCAAAAACGAGCCAGGCGACCGGGCCCCGGGGCCCGGTC
>CAIWXW010000057.1 GCA_903916755.1 uncultured Opitutaceae bacterium
CCGGCCCGCTCCACGGCGCCGAGGCCGACTTCGCGGCCGCCCACGCGGCGGAGCGGCATGAGCTGGAGGCCTGGATGGCGGCCCGTCATCGCGGCGACGCCGCGGCCGAGGCCAGCGGGCGGGCAGCCGTTCTCGTCGCGGAGCGGCGCACGGAAGCCGTGCGGGCGGACGCGAAGCAGGCGCTGCGGGCCGCCGATCCGCATGCCGCCGCCAACGACTCCGACTACGTCTTCATCACCTTCATCCTCGATCACCTGCCCCACGGGATCATCGGCCTCTTGGTCGCCGCCTTCTTCGCCGCCGCCTTCTCCTCCAAGGCCGCCGAGCTGAACGCGCTGGGCTCCACCACCACGGTGGATTTCTACCGGCATCTCCTCCGGCGCGAGGCCCCCGATGCCCATTACGTCCTGGTCTCCAAGCTCTGCACGGCCGGCTGGGGGCTGGTGGCGATCGGATTCGCCCTGGGGGCCAACCTGGCCGAAAACCTGATCCAGGCCGTGAATATCATCGGCTCCATCTTCTACGGCGTCGTGCTCGGGCTCTTCCTCTGCGCCTTTTTCCTGCGCCGGGTCGGCGGCACCGCCGTCTTCTGGTCGGCGCTGGCGGCGCAGGCCCTCATCTTCGTCCTCTGGTTCGGCCGCGACACCTTCGGCATTTCCTACCTCTGGTACAATGTCATCGGCTGCGCGGCCTGCATGCTCTTCAGCCTGGGGCTGCAAGCCGTGATCGACGCGGGCTCCTCCCGCCGGAAGGCGGCCCGCGCATGAGCGCGCCGCGGATCTGCTTCGGCCAGCAGCCCTGCGGCTTCTTCCCGCGGCGCTTTCTGTACGCGAAGATCCTCACCGCCCGCCGGCTGCAGGCGGAGCTCGGGGGCGAGATCGTCTTTTTCTGCCACGACAGCGACCACGACCCCCGGGAGACGCAGACGATCCTCCGCGACCGCCGCAGCGGCGCGGCGGTGCCGCTCAACTTCGCCTTCGCCAACCGCCTCCAGCGGAAATGGTCGCCGCTTTTCCTGAAGCGCGTCTCCGCGGAGTGGCGGACGGGCACGGCCCGTCAGCTGCCCGCCTATGTCGGGGACCGCGCGGTCGAGGCGTTCAAGCGGGTGACGGCCGAGAATGCGGCGGACTTCTGCCTGGCGATGTACCGGGAGATGGGGCTCCTGGATGGAGTCCGCGTCGTGCGGTCCAGCGACCCCGCCGTGCGGCGGGCGGCCTGCGCCATTCCCGACTATTTCGTCGACGTGCCGCATGAGGGCGAGATCGTCCGCGCGCGCGCGGCCGACGGCGTCCTGCGGCTGCACCAGGGCGGGGAATCCTATCTCACGCTCCCGCGGCCTGACTTCACCGCGGAGCAGGTGAGCCCGGCCCGGGACACGCGGCTGCGCTGGATGCAGTCGGTGGTCCAGTGCACCCACTATGTCGCGGGCCTGGGCGAACAGGCGTATTTGCGTCGCGCCGACGCCCCGGAGATTGTTTTTATCAACCGCGATCCCATTGATCGTTCCGATGAAGCCCACACCGAACTCCCCGCCTGAGGCCGCCCCGCTCCTGGCGTTCGGCGCCCATCCGGACGACATCGAGTTCGGCTGCGGCGGCATCGTCGCGCGCGAGGCCCTGGCCGGCCGGGCGGTGCATCTCGTCGTCTGCTCGCGCGGTGAATCGGCCACGCACGGCACTCCGGCCGAGCGGGCCGTGGAGGCCGCGGCGGCGGCCGCCCAACTCGGCGCGACGCTCGAGTTCATCGAACTCGACGGCGACGCCCGGCTGGAGATCCGGCCGGCGCACGCCCGGCGGCTGGCCGAGGTCATCCGGCGCGTCCGCCCGGGCGCGGTCCTGGCGCCGAGCCAGGTGGCGCATCAGCATCCCGACCACCACCGGCTCGGCCACCTCGTGGCCGAGGCGGCGCTCCTGGCCCGCTATGCCGGTCTGGCCGAGCTGCGGGCCCTGCCCGCCCACGCCATCGGCCCGCTCTTCTTCTATGCGGTCACGCCCGAGGCCGAGCCCGCCGGCGCCACGCCGGTCCTGATCGATATTTCCGCGCCAACCGTGATCGCCGCCTGGACCGGGGCCATGGCGGCGCATGCGACGCAGGTGCGCGCCCGGCCCTACATCGAGCTGCAGGTCGCGCGCGCCCGGGTGCTCGGATTGCGCGCGGGCGTCGAATACGCCCAGGCGCTCTACCCGGCGGCGCCCCTGCTGTTCGACTCGCTCGCGCCGCTCCTCCGCCCGGCGCGGAGCTTCTAGTCCTTCCCATGGAGCGCTCCCTCCGGGTCGGCATCACCTGTTATCCCTCGGTCGGCGGCAGCGGCATCCTCGCGTCCGCCCTCGGCGTTGAACTGGCCCGGCGCGGGCACGAAGTCCACTTCA
>CAIWXW010000058.1 GCA_903916755.1 uncultured Opitutaceae bacterium
GCCGCGCAGGCAGAACCAGGCGAGCACCCCCAGCTTGATGAAGGGAAAGACGACGGAGAAGCCGACGACCAGGACCGCCAGCACCTGCAGGTGAGAGGTCCAGAGCAGGTGCACCGAGGTCAGGAGCGAGTACGGCCGGTGCTTCAGCCCCAGCCGCAGCTCCATGAAGGGCAGCCGCAGCGCCTGCACGTTGCAGAGGAGCGAGACGGCCAGGATGAGCCCGGCGATGATCCGGCGGAGCGGGGGGAGCTTCACCCGCCCGGTCGGGGACGAGAACTGGGACAGTTTTCCGCGGCGGGGCACCTACACTATATGAGCCTCAGGCGCGGGTTTGTTCCACCAGGGCCAGACAACGCACCGCCAGATCCCGCATGACCTCCTCCTGCTCCTTGGGCCGCTGGACGATTTCCTCGAAGGCGACGATCAGCTCGTGCTGGTTGTCGATCAGGCGGCGCAGGGTGGGCAGCCGGCCGGCGCTGGCCAGCTTGCCGAGATACCAGGGATTCTGCGCAAAGACGTTGAAGGAGCTCTTTTCCGCCGCGGCCTCGCCGAACTTGTCGCGATGATTCGCGGCCGCCGCCGGCAGGCCGTCGATGCCCCGCGGGCCCAGCCGTGCCTCGCCCGCGTCGATCAGCGCGCGGACCTGCAGCATGAGCCGGTTGCGGTTCTGGAGCGCGGCGAGGATGGGTCGGGCGTCGCCGCCGGCGAAGAAGTGCTGCTTGAAGGCGGCGAGGGTCCGCGGGAGGTCGCCGCTCGAAAAGGCCTCCGCCGCCTCGAAGAAGTCCCCCGTCGCCGCGTTGGGGCTCAGCTCGGCCACCTGGGCCTCGGTGATCGTCGCCCCCTCGCCGGCGAAGGTCGCCAGCTTGTGCACCTCCTCGATCAGCAGCCGGCTGTTCGCCCCGATCTTGGCCAGCAGCAATTCGAGCGCATGCGGGCCGAAGCTGGCGCCAAAGGCCTTCGCCTCGGCCAGCACGACGCCCGCGAGCGCCTCGCCGCTCTCGCCGTCTCCCACCAGCGTGAAGTGGGCGTGCTTCTCGCACCATTTCATGAAGGTGCGCCGGCGGTCCACGGGCGCGGCCGTCAGGAGGACGGTGGTCTCGTCGGGATTGATCCCCTCCAGCAGGCCCTTCAGGTCCTCGACGAGGACGCCGGTGCTCTCCGCCCGGCCCGTGACCGAATCCGCCAGGAAATTGATGTCCTTGAGCCAGACGGCGCGCTTGCCGCCGAACATCGCCATCGTCTGCACGGCCTCGCGGAACCGGTTCACCGCCGCCTCGACCTCGTCGACGTTGCCGGCGAAGCCGCTGATGATCTCGCGCGAGAGCTCCTCGGTGACGTCCGCCGCGAGCGTGTCGAACGCCTTCTGGCCGGCCCGGCCGACAAGATAGTCGTCGGGGCCGCAGATCAGCGTGAAGTTGGGGGAGGAGGGCACGACCCCCTGATTTTTGGTTTCGATTCTGGCAAAGTCCAGCCGGGCTTGCGTGAAGGGGAGGGAAGCGGTCACGCTCATCCGGCTTGTGAGCGCGATCTCCCCTCCAACGACCGTTTCGTGGCGCCGCGACCTGCTGCTCCTGGCGGCTCTTTTTGGCGTGCTGTATTTTTCGGCGCTGGGCGCCGCCCCGCTCGGAAATCCGGACGAGGGGCGCTATGCGGAGATTCCGCGGGAAATGACGGCGAGCGGCGACTGGATCACGCCGCGGCTGGATGGGGTGAACTATTTCGAGAAGCCGCCGCTGGTCTACTGGGCGGCGGCGGTCGGCCTGCGCCTCTTTGGCTCGAACGAAGCGGCGGTGCGGATCGTGCCCGCGCTGGCCGGTCTGGCCGGCGTCCTCCTGACCTACGCCGCCGCCCGCCGCCTCTACGGCCAGGCGGCCGGCCTCTGCTCGGCCATGGTGCTGGGGACGTCGGCCCTCTACTACGCCCACACCCATCTCCTGATCATCGACCTGGTGGTCTCCGTCCTGATGGCCGCCACGCTTTTCTGCTTCATCCTCGCGGTCCGGGAACCGCCGGGGGCGCGGCGCCGGGCGCTGTTCTACGGGCTCTACGCGAGCGCCGCGCTCGCGACCCTGGCCAAGGGGCCGATCGGCTTCCTGGTCACGGGCGCCGTCATGTTCCTGTGGCTGCTGGTCTTCAACCAGTGGCACCGCCTGCGGCCGCTGCACCTGCCGACCGGCGTGATCCTCTTCCTGGCGATCGCCGCCCCCTGGCATCTCCTGGTGGCGCGGCGCAATCCCGCCTGGGCCCACTTTTACTTCATCCACGAGAACTGGGAGCGGTTCACCACCACCGAGCACAGCCGCACGGGCGCCTGGTGGTATTTCGTGCCGGTGGTGCTGCTCGGCCTGTTTCCCTGGACCGGCTTCCTCTGGTCGGCCACGCGGACCGCGCTGGCGGGCGGATGGGCGCGGCGCCGGGAAAACGCCGACGCCTGGTTCCTGTTCCTCTGGGCGGCCTTCATCTTCCTTTTCTTCAGCAAGTCGCAGTCGAAGCTGATTCCCTACATCCTGCCCGTCTTCCCGCCGCTGGCGGTCCTGATCGGCGCGCAGCTGGCCGACCGGACCAAGCGGGAATGGCGGGCGGGCCTGGCGGCCTTTCGGGTGCTCGGGGTGATCCTGGCGGCGGCGGCCCTGGTCGCCGTCCTCAAGCCGGGCCTGATCCGCGATCCGGCCGCCGCCCTGGCGCTCCGCCCCTTCGCCTATGCGCTCGCGCTCATCCTGGCGGCCGGGGTGATCCTGGTGCGCCGGCCCGCCGGCCTGGCGGCGACCGCCATCCTCTTCATGTGCGGCCTGGTGTGGGCCGAGCCCCGGATCCCGCTGCGCAGCACCAAGCCGCTCGCGCTGCAGCTGCGGGCGCTGGTCCGCCCGGAGGACCGCGTCTATCACTACCACGAGTTTTTCCACGACTTCACGTTCTACGCGGGCCGGACGGTCGGGGAGGTCGCGTTCACCGGCGAGCTCGAGCCCGACAATGATCCCGCGGCGAAGGCCAGTGGCCGGTTCATCGACGACGCGGAATTCCGCCGGCAGTGGAGGGGCGCGGGCCGGGTCTTCGCCGTCGCGCGGAAGAAGGACGTGAAGGAACTCTTTTCCGATCCGGCGTTTCATA
>CAIWXW010000059.1 GCA_903916755.1 uncultured Opitutaceae bacterium
CGGCAGTTCAAGACCCTCGTCTACATCGGCGACGGCAAACCCTTCCTTGTCATCCTGCGCGGCGGCGACGAGCTCGAGGAGGCCAAGCTCGGCTCCCTCGGCTTCGCCCTGCGCCGTCCGGCCACGCCGGAGGAAATCGAGCCGGTCCTGGGCGCCCGGCCCGGCAGCCTCGGCGCCGTCCGGGGCACGATCCGCCATCCCGAGGCGCTGGCCGGCATCTTCGCCGACCATGCGATCCGGCTGATCGGCAACGGTGTCACGGGCGCGAACGCGGATGGCTTCCATCTGCGGAACGTGAACGTGACCCGCGACCTCGCGATCACGCGCTTCGGCGACTTCCGGCGCGTGCGCCCGGGCGAGCCCGATCCGGAATCCGGCGAGCCGCTGCAGTCGCGCCGCGGGATCGAGGTCGGACACATCTTCAAGCTTGGCACCAAGTACACCGAGAAGATCGGCGCCACCTTTGCCGACGACCAGAAGCAGACCCAGCTCATGATCATGGGCTGCTACGGCATCGGCATCAGCCGCACCCTCCAGGCCTGCATCGAGCAGAGCCACGACGCCGACGGCATCGTCTGGCCCTGGAGCATCGCGCCCTTCCAGGTGCTGATCTGCCTGCTCGATCCGGACCTGCCGGAGGCGAAGGCGCTGGCCGTCAGCCTGGCGGAGGCGGCGGAAAAGGCGGGGGCGGATGTGCTGGTCGACGACCGAGTCGAACGGCCGGGCGTCAAATTCAAGGATGCCGACCTCATCGGGATCCCGCTCCGCATCACGATCGGCGGCCGCGGCCTCAAGGAAGGGGTCG
The DNA here is from genome assembly GCA_903916755.1 of uncultured Opitutaceae bacterium. GTDB lineage: Bacteria > Verrucomicrobiota > Verrucomicrobiia > Opitutales > Opitutaceae > Palsa-1447. Next base: position 806 of record CAIWXW010000059.1, read on the forward strand.
TCGAACTGAAGTGGCGGTTCCAGAAGGACATAGCAAAGGTGCCGGTGACCGAGGCCGCCGCCCGGCTGGCCGCCGAGGTCGCCGGGGCGCAGGCCCCAAAGAACCTTTGAAATCCCGGCGCTTTGTCACATAGTAAGGTCGCCATCGTGGGAGACACCAAGACGCACACGCTTCCGAGTCATCAGGTCACCGCCCAGCTGCAGCCGGAGAGTGTCTGGCGCGTGGTGGTCCTCAACGATCCCGTGAACCTGATGTCCTACGTCGTGATGATCTTCAAGAAGGTGCTCGGTTTTGACGAGACCACCGCCCGCCGCCACATGCTCGAGGTGCACGAGCAGGGCCGTTCGGTCGTGTGGAGCGGGCTGCGCGAGAAGGCCGAAGCCTACACGTTCACCCTGCAGCAGTGGCACCTGAGCGCGATCCTCGAATCCGATGGAGCCGTTTGAAGTTTCCCTGAGCCTGCCGGTCGTCGCCCCGCTTCTGGACGTGGTCAAGGAGCTCGCCGACGGGCTCAAGCAGACGCTCGCCTCCAAGCCCGCGGTGCCCGAGTCCGACGCGGTCTTCCGCGACCTCTGGAGCCAGGAGCTCCTCTCGGCCCAGAACGAGGACGTGACGGCGCTCTTGTCGCTCTTCAACGAGGAGTTTTTTACCGAAGGCGTGGTGGCGTTCGACCACACCAACGCCGAGGCCATCACGCGCGCCTGCTCCGCCATCCGCCTGCGCCTGCGCGAGCGCTACCTGGCGGCGCTGGGCGACGAGGCGCTGGAGATCGGGGAGGTGGAACTCGCGCAGCTGGACGCGCAAACCCGCAAGGCGTTCATGTGCTATCTCTTTCTGGCGACGATCCAGGAGCTGATCATCCAGCACTTGGACGAGAGCATAATCGAGTCCTGACCCGGTCGGGATTGGCATTTGACGAAAGGGGCGGGGCCTCTACCTTCGAAAGCGACACCCTGCAGTGTTCGAGGTGCTTTCAATAACTGCTCGTTGCCTTTGAAATATTACGGGAGCCGAAACGTCGCGGAAGCTGCTAGGCCGTTCATCGGAAAGCAAACGCCGCGGCCGAGGAGCCCACTTTAGCATAAAAAGGTCTGAGCCTTTGGGCGCACGGCACAGGCGGGGTGTCATTTCTTTTTCCAGTCCAACTTATGGGTATCCACGAACTCAACGCCCTCCACATCGTCCATCTCTCGGCGGTGCTGGTGATGCTCGCCTTCACCTTCTACGGCTTTGCCGCGCCGCTGGAGACCCGCAAGTGGGTCCTGGCCCTCACGGGCACGGCCGCCCTGATTGTCGCCGCCACCGGCCTGCGGATGTGGCAGGGGTTGTATGACTTCACGATCCTCGGGTGGATCATCGTCAAGATCGTGTGCTGGCTCGGCCTGGCCGGGCTGGGTGGGATGGCCTACCGGCGCCGGGAGCAGAAGGGCGTGTTCATGACGCTCCTCCTCGGCCTGGCGATCCTCGCGGTCGCGATGGTGTACGCGAAGCCGTTCTGAGCCTCCTCCCCGTGGGCGCCAAGTACCTGCCGACGCACAAGGACCAGAAGGCCACTCGGCGCTTTCAGGAGAAGCAGGCGCGGGCGGCGCGGGACAAGCAGCGCGCGGCCGCGCCAGCCTCCAAGCCGGCGAAGCAGACTTAGGGGTGGAGGGGGCGGCCCATCACCCTCGCCGGGCCCAGGGCCAGGAGCAGGGGTGAACGCATGGCGGGGCGCACCCATTTGGCACTGGCGCAGGGCGGACGAAAGCAGAAAGTAGGGCATGGAAGTAACCGCGGCGAAATCCGGCGAAGCCCTGTGCGGCCTGTGGGTCGACGAGGCGGGGCGGGTGCACACGACGGTGGCGCGGGCGGACGGGGGCCGGGAGGAGCGCGCGGGGACCCTGCGTCCCTTTGCCTGGCTGGGGGATTTCCCGGTGGAGGAATCCGTGGCGGGCATCACGGTCGAGGAACTGCGGGGCGAGGGCGTCTTCCGGCACCTCGTGCACGCGGATTCCCTCGGCGCCTACGAGGGCTTCATTGATTTTGCGAAGGCGTCCGGGGCGGTCGACGTCATCCGGCCGCTCGAAAACCAATACCTCCTGCAGCAGCGGGCCCGGCTGTACCGCGACCTCAGCTTTGGCCAGCTCCGCCGCTGCCAGCTGGACATCGAAACCGCCTCGCCCGAGGGTGGCTTCAGCGACGCCCGGCGGGTGGGCGACCGCGTCCTGGCGATCGGGCTCCGCTGCGCGGGCGCGAATCGCCTGCTGGTCCTCGCGGCCGAGACCCCCGAGGCGGAAAAGCAGCTGCTCGAGGCCTTGAACGGGGCGCTGGCCGAGCTGGATCCCGACGTCATCGAGGGGCACAATATCTTCAAGTTCGACCTCGACTACCTCCGGCAGCGCTGCCGGCTGCACCGGGTGGCCTGCGCCTGGGGCCGCTACGGGCAGGACGCGACCTTCCGGAACAGCCGGATGAAGGTGGCGGAGCGCTGGATCGACTTTCCGCGCTGCGACCTGCCGGGCCGGGCGGTGATCGACACCTACCTCCTGGTTCAGCTCTACGACATCACGGCCCGGGAACTCACCTCCTACGGCCTGAAGGACGTGGCGATCGCCCTGGGGCTCACGACCGAGGACTCGGAGCGCACCTACATCGCCGGGTCCGGGATCGCCGAGGCCTACCGCAACGAACGCGCGCGGTTCTGCTCGTACCTGGAGGATGACCTGCGCGAGACCCAGGGCCTGGCCGATCTGCTCCTGCCGACCTATTTCGAGCAGGCGCGGACCTTCCCGATCCAGCTGCAGGAGGCGGCGCTGCGGGGCACGACGGCGAAGATCGATCTGCTCTTCCTCGAGGAGTACTATCACGCCCGCCACGCATGCCCGGCGCCGCCACCGGTCCAGCCTTTCGAGGGGGGGTACACGAAGAGTTTTCGCGAGGGCGTGTTCCGGCACGTGCTGCACTTCGACGTCGCCTCGCTCTACCCGAGCCTGCTGCTCCAGATCGGCCGCAATCCCGGCAGCGACAGCCTCGGCGTCTTTATTCCCCTCCTGCAGAATCTGCGCGAGTACCGCCTGCGCTACAAGCTGCTGGCCCGAACTGCCCCCACCGAGGCCGAGCGGGCGGAGGCCCAGGCGCGCCAGTCCACCTTCAAGATTCTGATCAACTCGTTCTACGGGTATCTCGGCTTTTCCGGGGCCCGCTTCGGCGACGGCGAGCTCGCGGCGGAGGTGACCCGGCGGGGGCGCGAACTCCTGCAGTCGCTGATCGACGAATTCATCCGTCAGGGCTGCGAGATTCTCGAGGCGGACACCGACGGCATCTACCTCGCCTCCGAGAGCTATTTCGACCGGCCCGAGGCGCTGCTCACATTGGTCGCGCCGATCCTGCCGGCCGGGATCGAGCTGGAATTCGATGGGCGTTACGCCGCGATGTTCTGCTACAAGGCGAAGAACTACGCCCTCTACGACGGGGAGAAGATCATCCTGCGCGGCAGCGCCTTCCGCTCCCGCGGCATCGAGCCCTACCTGCAGAGCCTGACCGACCAGCTGATCCATTTCCTGCTGGGGGCCCGGCCGGAGTCGCCGCTGGCGCTGATCGAGGATTGGCGCAGGCGCATCGTGGACCGGACCGCCCCGGTGCCCCAGCTGGCGAAGAGCGAGACCCTGGGCCAGAATCTCGCCAGCTACGAGAAGGTGATGGCCGAGGGCGGCAAGCCCCGGCGGGCGGCGGCCGAGGCGGGCCTGCAGCTGAACCCGCGGCCGCGGATGGGGGAGCGGGTCAGCTACTACATCACGGCCCGGCAAAAGGGGAAGACGTCCGACTGGCAGCGGGCGCGCCCGGTGGCGCTCTACGACCCCGTGGCGGCGCCCTACGACGCGAGCTACTACACCGACAAGCTCGACGACTGGCTCGAGCGCTACGGACCCTTCCTCGGGGTCAAGCCCGCGGGCGGCGTGCAGGGCGAGCTGCTGTGAGGCCCGGCCGCCCCCCGGGGCCGCCTCAGCTCCAGCTGAGGTCGGTCCGGGTGAAGGGCAGCTGGCGGATCCGCTTGCCCGTGGCGGCGAAGATGGCGTTGGCCACGGCCGGCGCGACCGAGGGCAGGCAGGGCTCGCCCAGGCCGGTCGGCGGATAATCGGTCTTGTTGAAGTGGATCTCGATCGTGCGGGGCGCCTCGGGAATCCGCAGCATCGGGTACTCGTTGAAATTACTCTGCACGACCCGGCCCTGCTGGATGTCGAGCTCCTGGTGCCAGGCGGCGTTGAGGCCGTCGATGATGGAGCCCTGCACCTGGTTTTCCGCGCCGCTCAGGTTGACGATCTGGGAGCCGACGTCGACCGCCGCGACGACGCGGAGGACCTTGAGGTCGCCGGCCTTGCTGACGGAGACATGCGCGACTTCCGCGACGTAGCCCTGGTGGCTGAAGTAGTAGCCGAGGCCCAGGCCCTCGCCGCGGGGCAGCGTCTGCCCCCAGTTGGCCTTTTCCGCGACCAGCTTGATCACGCCGTGCATCCGCGCCGCGTTGTACGCCCGGCCGCCGCGGCCGGGGCTGGCGGCCACCATGCCGCGATCACCCAGCAGCTCGAGGCTGAACTCGATCGGATCGCGCTGGGCGGCATGCGCCAGCTCGTCGATGAAGCTGCAGGTCACGAAGGCGTAGGTGCAGTCGCCCGGCGCCCGCCAGGGGCCCATGGGGATGCCGTTCTTGAGGACGCTGCTCGTCAGCCGGAAATTCGGCACGAAGCGCGCGGGAAAGTCGTCGACGGCGAGCGGCGCGGCAAAGTTCACATGGTGGCTGTCCCAGGCGGAGAGCTTGCCGGACGCGTCGACCGCGCCCTTGAGGTAATGGAAACCCGCCGGCCGGTAGTGATCGTGCTGCATGTCGTCCTCCCGGCTCCAGGTGAGCTTGACCGGCAGGCCCGCCTTCTGGGAGATCGCCACGACCTCGCCGACGGGATCGGAGTTCAGCCGGCGACCGAAGCCGCCGCCGATCCGGGTGATGTTCAGTTTCACGTTCTCAAGCGGGACGTCGAGGACCGTGGCGGCGAACTTCTGCGCCGGCCCCGGGTTCTGGGTGGGGGCCCAGATCTCCACGTGGTCGCCCTGCACGAAGGCCGTGCAGTTCTGCGGCTCGAGGTTCGTGTGCGAGATGAAGGGATAGGAATAGGCGGCGGAGACGACCTTCGCCGCGCCCGCAAAGGCGGCGTCGATATCGCCGTCGCTGCGCACCGGCTTGTCGCCCGGCGCTTTGCTGAGCTTCTCCGCCTGCGCGCCATAGTCGGCCCAGCTGCTGGCGCCGTACGCGCCCTCGTCCCACTTGACCTCCAGCTCCTTGCGGGCGCTGAACGCCGCCCAGGTCGAATCCGCAAGGATCGCCACGCCCGGGACCAGCCCGGTCAGGCCGCCGACCGTGCGGTCGAGGACGAACGCGTCGCGCACCCCGGGCAGCGACTTCACGTGATCGAGATTGGCCTGGATCACCTTGCCGCCCCAGACCGGGCACTTCTGATAGACGGCGTAGACCATGCCCGGGATCTTCTGGTCGATGCCGAAGAGGGGCTTGCCGGTGACGATCTTGGGATTGTCGACGCCGCCGATCCGGGAGCCGAGCAGCGCGAAATCCTTGGGATCCTTCAGCGGCACGGTCTTCTCGTCCGGCACCGGGAGCGTGGCGGCCTTGGCCGACAGCTCGCCATAACCGAGCGTGCGGCCGGTGTCGCGGTGGTGCACCAGCCCGTCATTGGCGGTGAAGCATTCGCTCACCGGCACGTCCCAGATCGCGGCGGCCGCGGCGACCAGCATCGCGCGCGCGGTGGCGCCGGCGCGGCGCATCGGCAGGTACGAGGTCGGGGTCGAGACGCTGCCGCCCGCGCCCTGGCTGCCGTATTCCGGGTCGAGCGGAGCGTCGACCACGGTGACGGACTTCCAGTCGACCCCCAGCTCCTCGGCCACGATCATGGGCAGGGAAGTCCGCACGCCCTGGCCGATTTCGGGAGAGTGGGCGGCAATGATCACGTGGCCGTCGGGCGTGATGCGAACGAAGGAGTTGAGGGTCGCGCCGTTGGCGGTCGGAGCGGTGC
>CAIWXW010000060.1 GCA_903916755.1 uncultured Opitutaceae bacterium
GCTCCCGCGCGCCGGGCGCGGCGCTCCACCTCGACATGGACGGCGGGGGTGATCGTGGCGCAGTTGATGAAGATGCGGCCGCGGGCCCTGGTCAGGAGTGAATCGCCCTCCGTCGCAAAGACGTGGAGTTGCGCGGCATCGTCGCTGACCACGGTGAAGATGATGTCCGCGGCGGCGGTGACGGCCGCGAGCGTCCGGCAGGGGCGGGCGCCGATCTCACGGGCCAGCCGGGCGGCGGTCGGAGCATGGACGTCGTACACCGCCGTGACGCGAAAGCCGCAATCCCTCAGCCGCCGGGCCATGTTGGCGCCCATCCGGCCGACACCGACAAACGCGATCTTGGGGAGCATCCGGCCACGGTGGCGGGAAAGCCGGCCGGGGCAAATCTTTGCGCGCCGGCCGCGGCCGGCCGCCTGATTCCGCTCGCCTGCCGGGGGCGGGCCGGGAAAAGTCCCGCCTTTCATGGCCCCGCTCCGTTCCCCCACCGCGCCCTGGCGCTCCGCCCTAGGGGGTGCGCGGGCCCATCTGGGCGCGGGGCTGGCGCTGCAGGCGGGCGCCCTGGCGCTGGTGCTATCCTATTACTACTGCGAACCCGCCCGGGCGGTGCTGCTCCGCCTGGTCGCGCTGCGACGGGAGACCGGATTCGCCTTTGCCATCGTCTCGACCGCTTTTTTCGGGGGCTTACTGCCCTTTCTGTATCTGCGCGGTGGTCGGGGACGGCCGCCCCGCTACACGTGGCGGCAGGGCGGCGCCCTCATCGCCTTCTGGGCGTACAAGGGCCTCGAAGTCGACGTCTTCTACCGTGTTCTCGCGCACACCGTGGGCGAGGGCCATGATCTGTGGACCATCGTGCGCAAGGTGGTCTCCGACCAGTTTGTCTACTGCCCCCTGATCGCAATTCCGGTGACAGTCCTCGTTTATGAATGGGTCGAGAGGGGGTTCGACACCGCGGCGATCTTGGCGGACTGGCGGGCGCCGCGGTGGTATCTGCGCCGGACGGTTCCGATCCTGATCTCGAACATGGGGGTGTGGATTCCCGCGGTCGCGATCATCTATGCCCTGCCGACGCCCCTCCAGCTGCCGCTGCAGAACCTCGTCCTCTGTTTTTACACGCTGATCGTGGCCCACCAGATGCGGCGCCACGCCCTGCCTACGGCTGGCGGCGGAATAGCCTGATCGCGCCCAGGGGGGCGCCGCCCCCAAAAGGGTGGCGCACCAGCTCCGGGCGGGTGCTGTTGTCCGGATGGGGCCGGACAAAGGAAAACGTCGCCTCCAGCGCATAGCCGGCCGGGGCGGTCCGCATGAGCGGCAGCACCTCGACCAGCCATTCCGGCGGAGCGGCCATCCGGCGGTAGGCCGCCTCGCCCACAAAGCCGTAGATCTCCTGGTTGATGGTGATGGCGGCGGGATTGAGCGAACTGTGGCGCACGAAGGCGACGTCCCCCAGGTAGAAGTTCATGATCTCCTCGGTCCATGGCGGCCAGACCACCAGCGCATGATCCCGGCCCCCGGGCGCGAGGGCGTCGCTTCGCATCCGCGCGATGAGGCTGTCCCAGGGATTGGGCGGCGGACGGAGAATCTCGGCGTAGGTGGGCTCCGCCCAGGAGAGCGGCACGGTCCGCGGCAGCGGCCGGACCCAGTAGGAAAAGGTCAGGATATTGCAGACCAGGACCGCCGCCCCCGCCACCAGGGCGGCGCCGTGCGCCCGGAGCGCGGCGCTCAGGACCACCAGCCCCGCCACGGTCGAGAAGAGGGCGAGGTGGGGGAGATAGCGCAGGATCGAGAACCGCTCGAGGGTCTCGGGCCCGAAAAGGGCTCCGGTCGCCACCGCCTGGATCGCGACGTTGAGCAGGACGAACGCGACCAGCGGCTCACGCAGGAGCCGCCGGAGGGCGGGCCGGTCCCGCCAGGCGAGGAGTCCGAGCGCGGCGGCCCAGAGCAGGAGGGGCAGGCAGTCCACCGCATCCAGATCGATCACCGTGCTGACCGTGCCAAGGAAAAGACCCTCGCACCAGAACCCGAAATGACGGGGGATGAGGGTGAAGGCGAAGTCGCTCGAGGCGAGCGACGGCCCCAGCAGCCCATACCAGACGGCCCAGGACGCAAAACCCACGGCGGAGGCGAGGAGGTAGCCGCCGAGGGCCTCGCGCCGCCCGGCGGCGCAATAGAGGCCGAGCGCGATGACCGTGCAGCCGGCGGCAAAGGGATGGGTGTGAAACAGGAGGACCATCACGCCGGCCGCGATCAGCCAGCGCCACCGCTGGCTCCGAAACTCCGCCGAAAGATGCCACACCAACACCGCATAGAGCAGGATCAGGATCGGGTAGTAGCGGGCGCTCCGCTGGAAGAGGACGACCTGCGGCGCGAGGAGCGCGAGCGCGGCCAGGAGATCCGGGTGGGGGACCACCCGGCGCAGCGCGGCCTGGAGCGGAAAGAAGGTGAGGACGCCGAGCAGGGCGAAGCCGAGCCGCAGGCCCGCGGTGTCGTTGCCCGCCAGCGCCAGCGAGGCTGCGCCCACGTAGTATTGCACCCAGGGGATCTTCTTCGAGAGAAAGCCCCGGCTCAGCTGGGCGCCGTCGTCCGCCACGCTGATGTTGCGGCCGTCATAGGCGGTCGGGTAGCCGGAGCGCAGGACATTGCGGGCAAAGATTCCCGTATCGGCCTCGTCGGCCCAGAGCAGGGGCTGGCCCAGCCGGTAGCAGTACACCGTGGTAATTGCCGCGAGGATGAGGAACAGCCGGAGCCAGCGCATGGGACGAAAGGCGAGTTTCCCGATGCGGCGACGGGCGTCAACCCGGCCCGGGCCCGGACGCTCCGATCCGGTTGACGAAAGGCCCCGGCTCTGGAAAGATGACCCGCCCATGAAAGCTGGAACTCCCGCCACCCGACCCGCGCTGGTGCCCCCTGGCGGCCAGCGCCCGGTGCTGCTGCACTCCTGCTGCGCCCCCTGCTCGGGCGAGGTGATGGAGGCGATGGCGGCCTCCGGGGTCGACTACACGATCTACTTTTACAATCCGAACATCCACCCCCGCGAGGAGTACGAGCTGCGGAAGGCGGAAAACATCCGGTTCGCCGAGAAGGCGAAGGTGACTTTCGTCGACGCCGATTACGACAGCGACAACTGGTTCGCGCGCGCCCGCGGCCTGGAAATGGAGCCGGAACGGGGCGCCCGGTGTACGATGTGCTTCGACCTGCGCTTTGAGCGGACGGCGCTGTACGCGCAC
>CAIWXW010000061.1 GCA_903916755.1 uncultured Opitutaceae bacterium
AGCCCACGGCCGTGAAGACGGTCGGATCGACCAGGCCGCAGCCGCCGATCTCGATCCATTCCTTGTTCACCTTGGGCAGGTGGCGCGCAGTCAGGTCCACCTCGAAGCTCGGCTCGGAGTCCCCGAAGAAATGCGGCCGGAACCGCGTCACGGTCCCAGGCCCGAGGAGCGAGGCGAAGATGTCGTCGAGCAGCGCCTTCAGGTCGCGCACGGTCACATGCCGGTCGACGTAGAGGCACTCCAGCTGGTGGAAGTTGGCCGAGTGCGTGGCGTCGGTCGTGTCGCGGCGGTAGACGCGGCCGGGGGCCACGATCCGGATCGGCGGCTCGCCCTGCAGCATGGTGCGGATCTGGACCGAGGAGGTGTGGGTGCGCAGGAGATACTTCTCGCCGGGAACCCGCTTGGTGACATTGCCGAAGCGCGCGCCCTCCGGAAAATAGAACGTGTCCTGGGCATCCCGGGCCGGATGGTCGGCCGGCGTGTTCAGGGCGTCGAAACAGTAGAATTCCGTCTCCACCTCGGGGCCGTCGGCCACGGCAAAGCCCACCTTGCGCAGGATCCGGCACATCTCCTCGCGGACCAGGGTCAGCGGGTGGTAGGTGCCGGGGCCGGCGTCGGGCGACGGGAGGGTCGGATCGACCGCGGGCCCGAGGCGGGCGGCGAGCTCGCTCGCCTCCAGCCGCGCCACCGCGGCGTCGAACTCCGCCTGCAGCCGGCCCTTGGCCTCGTTGATCAGCTTGCCGAACGCCGGCTTCTCCTCCTTGGGGAGCGAGCCCATCCGCTTCATCAGCGCGGTGAGTTCGCCGTTCGGGCCGACGTACCGGGCCTTGGCGGCCTCGAATTCGGGGCGGGTCGCCAGCGTCGGCAGCTCGGCCACGGCCTTGGCCAGCAGGGCATTGAGGGTCTCGGTCATGGGAGGAGGGAGATTCGCAATAAAAAAGGACGGCGCCCCGGAAGGAGGCCCGTCCTCGAAAAGGAAGGCGAGCCCGCCCGGGGCTCGCGCTGGAACTAGGCTTTCTTCGCTCGAGCGGCCTTGGCCTTCAGCGCGTCCTGGGCTTGCTTGACCAGGGCGTTAAAGGCCACTTCGTCGCGCACCGCAAGGTCGGACAGCACCTTGCGATCGAGGGCGATCTCGGCGGCGGCCAGCCCCTCGATGAAGCGGCTGTAGCTGATGCCGGCGCTGCGGCAGGCGGCGTTCAGGCGCACGATCCAGAGACCGCGCCAGTCCGCCTTCTTCTTCTTGCGGTCGCGGTAGGCGTACTGCCAGGCGTGCTGGACAGCTTCCTTCGCGTAGCGGAAGAGCTTGGACTTGTTGCCGAAGTAGCCCTTGGCGTACTTCAGGGTTTTCTTGCGGCGCTTGCGCGACGCGGGGGAGTTAGTGGCGCGGGCCATGGCGAAAAATCAGGTTAAAGGCCGAAGGGAAGGCAGCGGAAGAGCGGCTCGGCGTGACCGGGCGCTACCAGCTTGTCCTTGGAAGCGCGGCGCTTCTGTTTGGTGGATTTGGCCGAGAGAAGATGGCGGAACCCCGGGGTGCGGCGCACGAGCTTGCCCCGACCGGTGATCTTGAAGCGCTTGGCCACGGATTTTTTAGTCTTTTGCATGACGAGAGCGGTCCAAAACAGAGGGGGCGGAAGAAGTTGGCAAGGGGAAAGTGGCTCAAACCCAGCCATATCTCTGGCGCCAGGCCTCCTGCAGCCGGAGGGTGACCGGCCCGGGGGCCGGCAAATTCCGTCCGTCGACCCGGGCCGCTGGGCGCAGGCCAACCAGGGAATTGGTGAAAATGAGCTCATCGGCCGCCTGCGCCTCCGGGACGGTCACCGCCCGCTCCGCCACCGGCACGCCCAGCATGCGCGCGAGCGCGATCGCCTTGGCGCGAACGATGCCCGGCAGCGGCCCGTCGCCCAGGGCCGGCGTGGCCAGCTGCCCGTTCCGGACCAGGAAAATGTTCGTGCCCCCGCCCTCCACCACCCGCCCCGCGCCGTCCGCCAGCAGAACCTCATCCCAGCCCGCGGCGCGGGCCCCGGCCAGGGCCGCGCGCCACGCCGCCCGTCCCAGGTGCTTGGCGGCCGTCTCCGGCCCGAGCGGGGGCAGCGCCACCGGGGAAATGGTCACGCGCCAGGGCGTTGCCCGCATGTGGGGGCGTGGCGGCTCAATCCGGAGGGCCCATTCCTCCCCGGCCTCCGGCGTGGACCAGGCCGACCAGCGGAGGACCCCGTCTCTAAGGCCGGTCTGGCCGACCAATTCCGCGGCGGCGGCGGCCAGGGCCGAGGCCGCGGGAGCGCGCACCAGGCCGAAACGGGCGCAGCCGGCCACAAAGCGGTCCACATGCTCTATATAGAAGACGGGCTCCCCCGCCCGCAGGAGGACCGTTTCAAAAACGCCCCGGGCCCCCGCGGGCTCGTCCACCGGCCCGTCCATCAGCCGGCCATTGCGGAAAGCCCTCATCCCGGCCACTCCTTCCCACCCAGGGCCGCCCGCAGGGCCTCGCCCTTGGCCAGCGTTTCATTATATTCCATAACCGGTTGCGAATCCCAGACGATGCCCGCTCCCACGTGGAAGCTGGCCTGGTGCCCGCGGCAGACAATCGTGCGGATGGCAATCGCCAGGTCGATGCGGCCGTCGGCGCTCCAGTAGCCCAAGGCGCCGGAGAAGACTCCGCGGGCAACCGGCTCGGTCTCGGCAATGACCTGCATGGCCCGCACCTTGGGTGCGCCGGTGATCGAACCACCCGGAAACATCGCCCCCAGCAGCTCCGCCATCCCCACGTGCGGCCGCAGCTCCCCCTCCACTTCGCCGACGAGGTGGTGCACGGTCGCAAACGTCTCCAGATCGTGCAGCCGCCGGACGACAACCGTGCCGAACCGGCAGACCCGGCCCAAGTCGTTGCGCAGCAAGTCGACAATCATCAGGAGCTCCGCACGCTCCTTCTCGCTGCCCAGCAGCTCCGCGGCGTTGGCCCGGTCCTCCGCCGGGGTCGCCCCCCGGGGGCGGGTGCCCTTGACCGGGAACGTGCGGATCCTGCCCCCCGCGACCGCAAAGAACCGCTCGGGCGAACTGCTGAGGACGGCGCAGTCGCCGGCGTCGAGAAAGGCGCCCATCGGGGCCGGGTTCAGGGCGCGGAGCCGCCGGTAAAGCGCGGCGGGGGGCTCCGAGAGCGGGGCGGTGAACCGCTGGGCCAGGTTCATCTGGTAGATTTCCCCGGCGGCGATCCGCGCCCGGACCGATTCGACCGCTGCGCCGTAGCGGGCCGCCGTGAAGTCGCCGCGCAGCGGGACGGGGGTCGTCGCGCCGTCGGCCGGGGCGGCTCCGGCCGACTCCAGCCAGCCCCGCAATTCGGCCACCGCCGTCTCCGCGGGCCGGTTCCAGCCCGCGCCGACCAGCCACGCGCGCCCCGTCACGTGGTCCCAGACCGCCGCGGCATCGTGCCAGGCCACGTGCGCGTCCGGTTCCGGGGCCCCGCCCCCCAAATAGTTGTCCGCATTCCGGGCGAAATCGTACCCGAGAAATCCGACCGCCCCGCCGCAGAAGGGCACGGGCCTCCGGTCGTCACGGACCACCTGATACAGGGCCAGGTGGCGCTCCAGTTCGGCCCTGGGATCGCCGCGGCGGGCTTCGATCCGGCCATCGGCCCAGCGAAATTCGCTGGCGGCGCCGCGGGCGCGAAAGATGCCGAAGGGCTCGCAGCCCAAGAGCGAGAAGCGCCCGGCCGCAGTCCGCAGGCTGCTATCGAGCCAAAAGACTCCGCGGCGGCCCTGGAGCCGCGCGAAGGCGGTCTCCGGCGCGGGAGCTTCCCAGGGAACGAGACAGACGGGCGCGGGCATCGGGAGAAAAGCGGCCATTCCCCTCGGAAAACCGGCGGGCGCGAGGTCGGGGCCGGCCCCCAGTCAGCCGCGCGCGGCCCGCTGACACAACTCCTTCTCCCTGCGCGGCAGCGATAAACCCACGCAAATCACTGTTGACACGGGGGGTGCATTGATGAGCTTTCAACCTTCCCGATTTTGGCTTCCTAGCTCAATGGTAGAGCAGTTGACTCTTAATCAATTGGTTCGGGGTTCGAGTCCCCGGGGAGCCACCAGTTTTTTTGACAATCCTTTCGCCGGCGTAGCTCAATGGCAGAGCACCTGTTTTGTAACCAGGCGGTTGCAGGTTCAACTCCTGTCGCTGGCTCCAGCCCTTGTTTCGCCAGGGTTCGCCGCCGCCCCGCGGTTCGATTTCCCCTGTGAAAAACGCGCGCCGGTCTCAATTTCCACTGCCTGGTGGTGTAATGGTAGCACAGCAGATTCTGACTCTGCTTGTCTAGGTTCGAGTCCTAGCCGGGCAGCCATTTTGAGCCGAAAAATCGCTGCGGTTCTTATGACTGCGCGAACGTCACGTAATTCCCCGACCCCGCCAACAAAGTAGGTTGACAGTCAACTCACCGGTTTGCCACTTTTCCCCTCCCCTCTCCTTTTTGCTTTTCCCCCGGCCCCACCTCCCCGGCGACATGTTGCCCCGTTCCCCTCAAAAATTTTCCGTTCCTGTCTCGGAAGGCACGGATTCTGCAGTGAGGCGGAACTTCGTTGCCAAGCAGACCGGTGATTGAGCGTCCCGCCGAATTCCGCGTCTATTTTACCACGACAACGTCTTTCACTATCACTCAACTCAACCGCGTTTTTTCATCACCATCATGATCTCCCACCACCTCCCCCTCGCGTTTCTGCTGAACAATCCGGACGGCAGCCCCATGACCCTCATGGACCTGTTCCGCGCCGGTCACGAAATCATGTGGCCGATCCTTTTCCTGGCCTTCGTCGCGCTGACCGTGGTCGTCGAGCGCGTGCTGTTCCTCATCCGTGAGAACAGCCGCCGCGAGCCGGAAGTCGTCGCCAAGATGCTGGAGAACGTGGAGAAGGGCGACATCGACGGCGCCCTCGCGATCGGCAAGAAGAGCACCGACACCGTTGCCCGCATCCTGGTTTACTCCCTCTCCAACCGCGAGTACTCCCTCTCCAACGCCTTCGTCCGCGCCTCCGGCCAGGAACTGGCCCGCTCGAACCAGGGCATGGCCGTCCTCGACACCGCCATCACCGCCGCCCCGATGCTCGGGCTGCTCGGCACCGTCACCGGCATGATGGGCACCTTCGCCTCCCTGACCGGCGACCTGGGCTCCTCGGTCGGCGCGATCACCGGCGGCGTGGCCGAGGCGCTCATCGCCACCTGCTGCGGTCTGGCCATCGCCGTGACCTGCCTGATTCCCTATAACATTCTCAACGCCCGCATCGAGCAGACGAAGCAGGAGATTTCCGATGCTTCCCATGCGCTCGAGATCCTGATGAAGAAGGCCGAGAGCCGGGGCGCCCTCTAATCGGCCGCCCTCGGGCGACCTCAACACTCAACCCCACCATATCCTATGGCAGGCGGCGGCGGCGGCTCACGTGATTCCAGCGGCAAGAAGAAGGCGCGCATCGAGATCATCCCACTGATCGATGTCATCTTCTTCCTGCTCGCGACCTTCGTCTTGTTCACGCTCTCACTGAACAAGTCAGCCGGCCTGCCGGTTTCTCTGCCGCACTCGGCCACGGGCGAGGCCCGCGATCCTTCGGGCACCGCCACCATCACCGTCAAGGAGGATGGCAGCTTCGCCTGGGACAAGGAACTGGTGACGGTCGACGACATGGAAACGCGGATGAAGGCGTTCCACTTCGCGCATCCGGAGCCGGATGCGCATCTCCTCATCAACGGCGACCAGAACGCCATGTTCTATCAGGCTATCTTCGCCTTCGACGAGGCGCGCAAGGCCGGCATCCAGAAGGTGCTGATCGAGACCCTCGTCAAGCCGGCCGGCAGCTGATCCCCCTCTCTTTTTCGATCTAAAACCATCATGTCCGGCGACAGTTCCATCTTAGCGGAGACCAAGAAGAAGGCGCGCATCGAGATCATCCCACTGATCGATGTCATCTTCTTCCTGCTCGCCACCTTCGTTCTCTTCACCCTGTCGCTGCAGCGCATCGAGTCGCTGCCGGTGCAGCTGCCGGTGGCGAGCGATTCCTCCGCGGCCAAGCCGGATGACGACATGGTGACCCTCCGGGTTTCCGACCAGGAGACCTGCTTTTGGAACGAGGAGTCGATCACCGTGGCGGACATCGCCCCGCGCCTCGAGCGCTACAAGGCCCAGGTCACCAATCCCCGCGTCCTGATCACCGGCGACACCAAGGCAAAGTTCGGCACCGCCGTCCTCGCGCTGGACGAGGTGCGCAAGGCCGGCATCCAGCAGGTCTCCGTCGACACCCGCCCCCCGCGCAGATAGCATCCACATGGCCGCTTCCGTCTATCCTTCCGCCTCCCACCATACGCGCCGCGATCTGCTGATCGGGTTCGTCGTCTCGCTCTGCGTCTTCTTCGTCGCCCCCTGGCTCAGCCAGCGGCTGAAGGAAGGCCCGCCGAAGGCGAAGCCGGCGGAGGTCATTCCCCATATCGAAATGGTCATGCCCAAGGTCGAGCCCGAGGAGGAGGTCGTCGACGACACCCAGGCCCAGACCGCCCCGGCCGACATCGCCCCGCCGATGCAGACCGACGTGCCCCAGATCGTGACCGAGACGTCCTTCGTCCAGAAGCTCGAGCCCCCGCCGCCGGAAGGCATGCAGGTCAACCGCGGCCTGCTCAGCGTCCCCGCCAACATCGGCTTCGGCAAGAACAGCCAGATCTTCGACACCTCCATGCTCGACCAGCAGCCGGTCGCGACCTTCCAGTCGCACCCGGTCTACCCGTACGACATGAAGAAGCAGGGCATCTCCGGCCGCGTCCTGATCGAATTCCTCCTTTATCCGGACGGCAACGTCCACAGCGCCTTCGCCGTCAGCTCCACCCAGCATGAGTTCGAGGCGTCGGCCATCGCGGCCGTCATGAAGTGGCGTTTCAAGCCCGGCCGCCGCGGCGGCAAGGCGGTCATCACCCGCATGCAGGTGCCGATCGACTTCACCCTCAGCAACGACGACTGATCTTCTCGTGACTTTAAATCGCTTTACCTCCCGTTCGTTCGCCGCCCGCACCCTGCTGCTGGCCGGTGTGGTCCTCTGCGCCGCTCCCGCCGTCACGCGGGCCGACGAGGGCGACGACACCCCGTCTTTTACGGACAAGACCAACGAGGCCCTGCAGAAGCTGCAGCCGCTCCTCGACGCCAAGAACTGGGATGGCGCCCTCAACCTCCTCGCAACGGCGAACGAGTCGGCCGCGCCGGACAGTTATGACCGCTCCGTCATCATGGACATGGTCGGCAAGATCCATTTCCAGAAGGACGAGGTCGCCCAGGCCATCACCGCCTGGGAGGAGACCCTCCGCCTCGACGAGGCCCACGCCGCCTACGCCAAGCCGAAGGAAAAGCTGGATCTGATGCTCTCGCTGGCGCAGGGCTACTACCAGCTGGCCTCCAACACGAAGGTCCCGGCCGTCGCGCACGATGACTTTGGCCGGGCCGCCAGCTACATCGCCCGCTGGCTCAAGGCGACCCCGAAGCCGACCTTCGACACCGAGTACTTCTACGCCTCGGTCCTCTACAGCGAGGCGACCGCCAACGAAAAGGCGATCGACAAGCCCACCCTGCTCCTCGCCAAGGATGCCGCCCAGAAGGCGCTGCGGCTGAGCAATCACCCGAAGGAGAACCTCTACGTCCTCCTCCAGGCGATTTACTCGCAGACGGAGGACCTCGTCCATTCCGCCCAGTATCTCGAGCTCCTGGTCCAGCTGACCCCTGAAAAAGAGGGCTACTGGCAGCTGCTGTGGGCCGCCTACATGAACATGGCGGCCGAGGAGAAGGACGAGGACCGCGCCCGGGTCTTCTACGCCCGCGCGATCAACACGCTCGAGCGCGCCCAGAGCTTCCACAAGATGGTCGCCAAGAAGGACAACTACAATCTGGCCACCATGTACTACAGCGCCGGCCAGTTCGGCAAGGCGACCGACATCCTCTCCGCCGGCCTGACCAAGGGGTCGATCGACTCCTCCCTCCAGAACTGGGAGCTTCTCTCGTATTCCTACCAGCAGGTCGACCAGCCCCTGAAGGCCATCGCCGCGCTGAAGGAGGCCGAGGTCAAGGTCCCGAACAAGGGCGCCGAAATCGATTTCGAGATCGCGAAGATCTATGCCCAGCTGGAGGACACCCACGAGGCCTACACCTTCGCCGCGTCAGCGGCCGCCAAGGGCGGCATCGAGAAGGGCTTCAACCTTTACCAGTTCCTGGCCTACCAGGCCTACGAGGAGGAAAAGTACCAGGAAGCCCTGGATGCCCTGAACAAGGCCGCGGCCTATCCCCAAGGGAAGGAAAGCAAGCAGTTGGAAAGCCTCCGCCGCATCATCCTCCAGTCGCTCAAGACCGCGCCCGGCGCCGCCCCGACCACCACCAAGCAGTAACCCTCTTCTCCAATGAAAAAAAAGACCGGAATCCTCTATTTTCTAATCCCGATCGTCGCGTTGGTGGCCTTTGTGCCCGTCTTCCTGAAGTTCAACGCGAGCTACGAGGCCGGTGAGGCCGCCCGGGCCGCCGCCACCCGGCAGGCCAAGATCGCCACGATTGCCGAACAGGACCGCCTGCGGCAGAAGGCCATCGAGGACTCCCTCGTGACGCAGAAGCGCCGCGCCGCCGACAAGGCCACCCGCGAAGCCAAGCGCCAGAAGGAGAACGACGACCGTGAGGCCGCCATCCAGGCCCGCAACAAGGCGGCCTCCGAGGTCAACCGCCTCAAGGATCGCGCCGAGCGCTTGGCCAAGGACGTCAGCTCCACCAAGGAGGAGATCACCAAGCTGGAGCAGGACGAGGGCAAGCAGAAGCAGGACCAGGCCGCCGCCCAGCAGTATGTCGTTCTGGCCGAAGCCAATGTGAAGAACCTGAGCCAGGTGCTGGATCGGATCGCCGCCGCCGATGCCGCGGCCGAGGCCGCCCGCGCCGCCGCCGCCGCCAAGAAATCCTAAGCCCGCGGGCAACTTTTAATCCCCTCTCCTCCTATGAAAAAGTGGTTGTACGTCATTTGCCCGATCGTGGGCATCGCTCTCTTTCTGGCCCTGTATTTCCCGGCCAAGGCCCGGCATGAGGCCGGCGAAGCCGCCCGCGCCGAGTCGATTGCCAAGGCCAAGGCGGCCGATGAGGCCAAAAAGCACGAGATCGAGGAAAAGGTCCGCGTCGACAGCCAGCGCCGCGCGACCGAGAACGCCCGCGAGGAGGCGGCCAAGGAGGCGGCCCGCATCGCCAAATACAACGCCGTCGGCGAGGAGATCCAGAAGGACACCGATGCCGCCAACGCCGACATCCTGAAGTACACCAAGCAGGTGGATGACCTGAACACCGAGCTCGATGCCCTGCGCAAGCGCAAGGAAGAGCTGACCCGCGAGGACTTCGACCTCCTGAAGCAGGTCGAACTCGCCCGCGTGCACCAGTCCAACGCCAATCTCCAGATCCAGCGCATGGTGGAAATGATCGCCAACCGCGCGGGCGCCAGTTCGCTGACGGTCCAGATCGACCCCGTGATTCCGAAGAAGTAGGCAACACTCACCGGCGGCCCGCGCCGCTCCGGTTTGAAGAGGCGGCACCCACCGGTGCCGCCTCTTTGCTTTTCAGGTGGGAAGGGGCTTGAGGCCCGCCTCGATCTCGCGGCGCCGGCCCTCCAGGAAGGGCGGCAGCGCCAGCTTCTGGCCGAGGCTCTCCATCGGCTCATCGGCCGCAAACCCGGGCTCGTCCGAGGCGATCTCGAAGAGAATGCCGCTCGGCTCCCGGAAATACAGGCTGCGGAAGTAAAAGCGGTCCACCGGACCACTGGATGAGATGCCGGACTCCAACAGCTTCTCGCTCCAGGCTTCGTGGTCGGCGAGGGTCGTCCGAAACGCGACATGGTGCACGCCGCCCGCGCCCAGCCGGGCCGGCGTCGCGCCCGGTTCGACGGCGACATGGAGTTCCCGGGGCGGACCGCCCAGGCCCATGGTAAAGACCTCCACCGGGCCGTTGGCCCCAGGGTAGCTCCGGGCCTGCTGCAGGCCCATGACGGCCGTCAGAACGCGCGCCGTGGGCCCCAGGGCGGGCACACTCAGCGTGATGGGGCCCAGCCCCCGGATCTGGTGCTCGGCCGGCACGGGGCTCAGGGCCCAGGGATGGGCGGGCTCGCCGCCGGTGTCGACCACGAGCGACAGCCGCTGCCCCTCAAAATCCTCGAAATCCAGGGTCGGACGGCCGTCGCGGGGCAGGATCTCGCCTTGCTTGACCCCCCTTTCCCGCAGCCGCCCGGCCCACCAGTACAGGCTGGCCTCGCGGTCGACCCGCAGGCCCGTCCGGGCCACGCTGCGGGAACCCCGCCGCTCCGGGGCGGCCGGCCAGTCGAAAAAGGTGATGTCGGTGCCGGGCGAGCCCAGGCCGTCGGCATAGAAGAGGTGGTAGGAGGAAACATCGTCCTGGTTCACGCTCTTCTTCACCAGGCGAAGCCCGAGGGTCTCGGTGTAGAAGCGGAAATTGCGGGGCGCGTCCGCCGTGACGGCGGTGAGGTGATGGAAGCCGTGGAGTTGCATCGAAGTCAGGAGGGAAATTTTTGGGTGAGCCAGGCGGCGGCCTCGGCGATCTCGGCGGATCCCAGGTTGTGGCCCCCGGGGCTGAACTGAAGGGCCACGTCGGCCCCGGCCGTCTCCAGCATCCGGGCCAGTTGGGCGGTGTTCTCCGGCGGAATCATGGAATCGGCCCGGCCGCCGGCCAGGAAGACCCGGACGCCGCCAAGGTCAGGCAGCTTGGGCGGGGTCAGCGGCACCATGGCGCGCAGGAGGATGGCGCCCGCCAGGACGTCCGGCTGGAGCAGCAGGAGGCTGGCGGCGATGTTGGCACCGTTCGAATACCCGACCGCGACGATGGGCCGGTCCCCCAGCTCGTGCCGGGTGCGGGCGGCGGCCACGAAGGCCGCCAGTTCGGCGGTCCGCAGGATCAGATCGGGCTCGTCGAAGACGCCCTCGGCGAGCCGCTTGAAGAAGCGGGCCATGCCGTTTTCGAGCACGCGGCCGCGCGGGGAAAGGAGAGGCGCCCCCGGGCGGAGATGGGCCCCCAGGCCGAGGAGATCCTCCTCCGTGCCACCGGTCCCGTGCAGGAGCAGCAGGACCGGGGCGGAATCGTCGGTACCGGGGACAAAACGGTGAACAAACGCGGTGGTTTCGGGCATGGGATTTGACGATAGCAACGCCCGCCCAAAAAGCCAACCGGCGGGCGCCGGCCCCACTCAGAGGCGGCAGATCAGCAGCTCGCGCTCGTAGACCATCTCCTTCGGCAGGTGCGAGTGGAGGTCCAGGAAAAGCTCCTCGTGCTCGATCACCTCGCGCCGCCAGAGCTTGCGGTCGACCGCCATCACCTCGTCCCACTGCGCGCGGGAGAAGTCGAGCCCGGTCCAGTCGATGTCGCCGTAGGCGGGCACCCATCCGATCGGGGTCTCCTGGCCCACCGCCCGGCCCCGAGCCCGGTCCACGATCCACTTCAGGATCCGCATGTTGTCGGAAAAGCCCGGCCAGCAGAAATTGCCGGCCGCATCCCGGCGGAACCAGTTGACCTGAAAGATCCTCGGCGTGCCCGAGAGCGCGCGCTGCATCTGGATCCAGTGGCGGAAATAGTCGCCCATGTGGTAGCCGCAGAAGGGCAGCATCGCGAAGGGGTCGCGCCGCACCTTGCCGGTCGCGCCCTCGGCGGCGGCGGTGGTCTCGGACCCCATCGTCGCGCCCAGGTAGACGCCGGCGCTCCAGTTGAAGGCTTGGAAGACCAGCGGCACCGTGGTTGAGCGCCGTCCGCCAAAGATGAAGGCGCTGATCGGGACGCCCTGGGGGGCGGCCCAGTCCGGGTCAATGGTCGGGCACTGCTCGGCCGGACAGGTGAACCGAGCGTTGGGATGCGCCGCCTTCCGGCCGCAGCCCCGCTCCCAGGGCTGGCCCTGCCAGTCCGTGAGCCGCGCTGGCGGCTCCGCGGTCAGGCCCTCCCACCAGACATCCCCGTCGGGGGTCAGGGCCACGTTGGTGAAAATCGTGTTCCGGGCCATCGCCGCCATCGCGTTCGGATTCGTCCGCGGCGAGGTGCCGGGCGCCACCCCAAAGAATCCGGCCTCGGGATTGATGGCATAGAGGCGGCCGTCGGGGCCCGGCTTGATCCACGCGATGTCGTCGCCCACCGTCCACACCGTCCAGCCGGCCGCGGCGAACGAGGTGGGCGGGATCATCATCGCGAAGTTGGTCTTCCCGCAGGCGCTGGGAAAGGCGGCCGCGACGTAGGTCTTCTCCCCCTGCGGATCCTCGACACCCAGGATCAGCATGTGCTCCGCCATCCAGCCCTCGTCGCGCGCGATATTGGAGGCGATGCGCAGCGCGAAGCACTTCTTGCCCAGGAGCGCGTTGCCGCCGTAGCCGGATCCGAAGGACCAGATTTCCCGGGTCTCGGGGAAATGCACGATGTACTTCTCCTTCTGGTTGCACGGCCACGGCACGTCCGCCTGGCCCGGCGCCAGGGGCATCCCGACCGAATGCAGGCAGGGCACGATCCGCTGGCTGCCCCGGTCGATGGCCTCGAACACCCGGCGCCCGATCCGGGCCATGATCCGCATGCTGACCACCACGTAGGGCGAGTCGGTCAATTCGACGCCGAGCTGCGCGAGCGGCGAGTCGACCGGCCCCATGCTGAAAGCGATGACGTACATCGTCCGCCCGCGCATGCAGCCAGCGAACAGCCCGCGCAGGGTCTTCTTCATCTCGTGCGGATTGACCCAGTTGTTGGTCGGGCCCGCCCCCTCCTTCGCCAGGGAGCAGATGAAGGTGCGGTCCTCCGAGCGCGCGACGTCGCCCGGATCGGAGCGGGCGAGGTAGCTGGCGGGCCGCTTGGCCTCGTCGAGCCTGAGAAGGGTGCCGGCCGCGACCATCTGGGCCAGCAGGGCGGCGTTCTCCTCCGGCGAGCCGTCAACCCAGTGGATGGCGCTGGGCTGGCACAGCTGCGCCATTTTCTCCACCCACCGCAGCAGGTGGGTGTTGGTGGTCAGGGGGCGGGCGGAGGAGGACATAGAAAGGGGGCCGGCGGCCGGGGCCGGATCCCGCCGGGCGGGACCAAGGGAGGATCAGCGCGGATCTTTTCCCGTGCAACCCGCAATGGCCGGCCGGAGGGTAGCAGGGCGCAGGCCAGCTCCGGCCGATCCCGCCCTAGCCTCTCCCACCTCCCGAAGCCGCCCGCGGATCCGGCGTGCGGCCGGTGTGAACCGTTCACTCTGCCAGCCGGTCCGGTGCCGATCGAGCCGCGGGCCCGGGCGCAGACGCCGGGATCGATCATCGCGCACGCGAATATCGCTTGCGGCTCGGACCCGCTTCCTGCTTCGCTGGCCAGCGCCATGATCCGCCCTCCCGTTCCCTTCCGCCGCCTGGCCCTCCTCCCGGCCCTGGCCCTGGCCCTGCTGGCCACCTCCGGCGGCCTGCGCGCCGAGGAGCCGCGGCTCACGATCCTCTACAATGGCCGCACGACCGCCTTTGCCGGTGCCGAGCTCGCGCAACTGCCGCACCAGGACGTCACCGCCTACGATTTCCACGCAAAGCAGAATCACGTGTATTCCGGGGTGCCGGTCCGTGACCTGCTCGCGAAGGCCGGCGTCGAGTTCGGCGAGAAGCTCCGCGGTCCCAAACTGCGGGCAGTGGTGATCGCCCATACCCGCGACCACTACGACATCGTCTATACCCTGGCCGAATTCGACGAGGCCTTCAACGCGCGGACCATCCTCCTGGTCGACCGCCAGGACGGGCAACCCCTGCCGGACGGCATGGGGCCGGTGCGCTTCGTGATCCCTGGCGACAAGCGGCCGGCCCGCTGGGCGCGGATGGTGACCTCCCTCGAGGTGGTGGCGGTCGGCGATCCGGGCCGGCGCTGAGGGGCCGTGGGGCCAGCCGCCGGGCGGCGGGCCGGAATTCCGCTGCTCTTGGATCCAAATTGCCCCTTTTCTGCTTGCGGCCCTACTTTTCCCGGGGGATTCTTGCCCCTCACGAAATTAATCGGGGCGTAGCTTAGCCTGGTAGAGCGCTACGTTCGGGACGTAGAGGTCGCGAGTTCGAATCTCGCCGCCCCGACCATTTCGACGCCCGTTCAGCTGTTCCAGAGGGTCAGCACGGGCGCAGCCGGATTCCGGCGCTCATGGCCGAGGATGCTCAGCGAGGCCGGATCGAGCAGCAGTCGCTGCCCCGCCGCTATCGGCCATCGCACCCAGCGCACCGCCAGGACCCGTCCAAAGTGACCGTGGGAAAACAGGGCGATGTCGCCCTCCATTTTCGCCAGACGGCCCAGCAGCCGGTCGGCCCGCCGCCGCACCTGCGCCGGTGTCTCCCCCCCCGGGCATCCGTCCCGAAAGAGATTCCAACCCGGCCGCTTCCGCAAGATCTGCGCCGAGGTCAGGCCCTCGTAGTCGCCGTAGTCCCATTCCGTGAGGTCGGGCTCCAGGACGGCCTGGGCGCCCAGTTTCGCGAGGACGCACGTGCGCCGCGCCCGGTCGCGCGGGCTGACGAGGACCGCCGTGAAATCGACCCGGCTCAGCATCGGCGCCAGCCGCCGCGCCCCCCGCTCGCCCTCCGCGGTCAGCGCGATCTCGGTCCGGCTGGTGTGCCGGCCCGCTTCCGACCAGGTAGTCTTGCCGTGGCGAATCAGGAAAAGCTGATGGGACATGACCGCAACCAAAGCGGCACTACCGCTGCTTGGCGAGCCGGGCGCGAATCGAGCGCAGCTCCTTCCGTTGCGCGCGGTCGAGCCGGGGTGGCGCGAGTTTGAGATCCTCCAGCGCGTGCCGCACGATGCCGGCCACGATCAGCCGGGCGTTCCGCTTGTCGTCGGCCGGGACGATGAACCAGGGGGCATGCGCCTTGGCGGTCGCGCTCAGGCAGTCCTCGTAGGCCCGGGTGTAGTCCTTCCACCGCGCCCGCTCCGCCACATCCGCGGCGCTGAATTTCCAGTTCTTGCCGGGATCATCGATCCGCGCCAGCAGGCGCAGCCGCTGCTCCTCGTGGGAGAGGTGCAGGAAAAACTTGAGGATCTGCGTGCCGCTGCGGTGCAGATGCCGCTCGAGTTCCACGATGGAGCGGTAGCGCCCGGTCCAGAAATCCTTCCCGCGGAGGGTCTGGGCCGGCAGCCGCTGCGCGCGCAGGAGCTCCGGGTGCACCCGCACGACCACGACCTCCTCGTAATAGGAGCGGTTGAAGATGCCGATCCGCCCGCGGGTCGGCAGGCGACAGGTGGTGCGCCAGAGAAAATCATGGTCCAGTTCCTCGGCGCTGGGCTGCTTGAAGCTGAAGACCGAGCAGCCCTGCGGATTGATGCCCGACATCACGTGGCGGATGACGCCGTCCTTCCCGGCCGTGTCCATCCCCTGGAAGATGAGGAGCAGGGCCGGGCGGTGGGCCGCGGCGAACCGCTGGTGCTCGGCGCTCAGCCGCTCAATGCCCTCGGCCAACCGCTTCTCGTACTGCGCGTCGGACTTGTAGAGCGGCTTGATCGCGGTCAGCCAGGCCTTGAGCCGGATCCGGCGGCCTGGCTTCGGGCGAAAGGCGTGCGGGTCGACCTTCATCGGCTAGGACCGGCCGCGGTATTTTCCGAGGGCCGCCAGGCGGTTGCACTGCGCCCGGTGGCGCAGCGCGGCCTTGGCCGCCGCCACGCGGCCCGGCCGGCCCTTCCAGGCCTTGAGGGCGGGCGTCTGCAGCGCGCGGCCGTACGAGAAGGACACCGTCCAGGGCAGGTCGTCCGCCTGGCAGATCGCGTTCAGCCGGACCGTCGCCTTCTCGTCGCTCTGGCCGCCCGAAAGGAAAACAATGCCCGGGACCGCCGCCGGCACTGTCCGGCGCAGGCAGCGGATCGTCGCGGCCGCGACCTGGGCCGCCGTCGCCTGCACGGGGCAGTCCGCACCCGAAAGCACCATGCCGGTCTTCAGCAACATCTCCTCGAGGACCACCCGCTGCCCGGCCAGGGCCGCGAAGACCGCCTCCAGCACCCGCGTCGTCACCGCCTCGCAGCGCTCGATCGCGTGGTTCCCGTCCATCAGCACCTCCGGCTCGACGATCGGCACCAGGCCGGCCTCCTGGCTCAGCGCGGCGAACAGCGCGAGCAATTGGGCGTTGGCGGCGACGGCCCCGTCGGTCGGGAGGCCCCGCCCGATCGCCACGACCGCCCGCCACTTGGTGAAGCGGGCTCCCCGTTGCCGGTAGTCCGCCAGCCGCTCGCGCAGCTTGTCCAGGCCCTGCGTGATCTTCTCGCCGGGGAAGCCGGCGAGGTCCACCGCGCCCGCGTCCACCTTGATGCCGGGAATCATCCCGCGCGCGGTCAGCTCGGCCGGGAATAGCTCCCCCGCCTTGGTCCGCTGCCCCATCGTCTCGTCGAAGAGAATCACCCCGCTGATCGCCGCGGCCAGGCCCGGGGTCGTGAAGAGGAGGTCCCGGTAGGCGCGGCGGTTCTCCTCCGTGTCGGGAATCGCATATTCCCCAAACCGCTTGGCGATGGTGGGGAAGCTCTCATCGGCGGCCAGCAGGCCCCGGCCGGGCGCCACCAGCGCCTGCGCAATTGAAGCAAGTTCAGTCTTTTTCATGATGATAAAGGGCCCCGAATCCCCGCCCTGGCGACTGCGGGCGGAAGGCCGACGCCCGATAGACCCCGCGGCGCCCCTTAAGGTCCCCGCAGGAAGCGAACTTCCGCCTGCAGCCGCTCGACCTCGCGCCAAAGGCCGCAGAGCAAAGGAAGCGCCCGCCGGTCGACCCCGTAGTGCCGGCGGACCTGCTCGATCCGACGAATCTCAAAGATGGCATCGTCGTCAAACGCCGCCGCGGCGGGATCGGTCCGGGAAGCGCCCAGCAGTCCCGCCTGGCAGTAGTAGACCAGCAGCGCGGGATCGATCCCGGCAAGATCGGCCGCGGTGCCAAATCCATAGCTTGCCGACGGCGTGATCGTCACCCGGATCCGCGCCACCGTGTGTTCTTCGGAATAGCTGGAATCGCTCATGGGGTCTTGCGGGGTTGAAAGGTCGAGGCCTTCGCCAGCTGCTCCCAGAGCGTGCGCTCCTCGGGGGTCACGGTCGCCGGCGTCTGGATCCGGATCGTCGCGTAGAGGTCGCCGCGGGTGCTGCCTTCGCGCGGCAGGCCCAGGCCCCGCAGCCGCAGCCGGCTCCCGGCCGCGGTTCCGGCCGGCACACGCAGCGTCGTCGGCCCGTCGAGCGCGGGGATCGTGGCCTGGACGCCGAGGACGGCCTCCCAGGGGGCGAGGTCCAGGTCATAGTGCAGGTCGGCCCCCTGAACGCTGAGATCGGGGTGCCGCGCCAGGCGCACGCGCAGATAAAGATCGCCCGCCGGCGCCCCGCCGTAGCCGGGACCACCCTGCCCCGCCAGCCGGATGCGCTGCCCCTCGCGGACCCCGGCGGGGATCTTCACATTGTATGTGTCGCTCCGGTCCGCCGACCCGTCGTGGCCGGGCCGCCGCAGCGTGACCTTCCGCTGCGAGCCCTGGAGGGCGTCCTCAAGGGTGACCAGAAGGTCCGCCTCGACGTCGCGGCCCGGATGCGCCGACTCCCCGTCCATCTCGGGATCGCCCCCGCGATAGCCGCCGAATCCGCCGCTGTTGCCGCCAAAAAAAGACTCGAAGAAGTCGCTGAAGCCAGTCGTGCCGCCGAACTCAAAGTCCGGCGAGCCGCCGCCGCGCGCCGGGCGTCCGCGGAATCCGCCGCCGCCGGGCGGCGGGCCGCCGGCGCCCTCGTCCTGCCAGTTGGGCCCGAGCTCGTCGTACTTCTTCCGCTTGTCGGGATCGCCCAGGACCTCGTAGGCCTCGTTGATCTCCTTGAACTTCTCCTCCCCGGCCGCCTTGTTCTTGGCCACGTCCGGGTGGTGCAGCCGCGCCAGCGCGCGAAAGGCCTTCTTGATCTCGTCCGGCGTCGCGGTGCGGGCGACTCCGAGGGTGGCGTAGTAATCCTTGAATTTGACGGCCATGCAGCGGCACCTTAGGCGGCAATCCCGCGCAAAACAACCCGGCGGCGCAGTCCGCCGCCAAAAATCCGTCAGGGCGCGGCGGTCGGCAGCTCGGCCGGGGCCAGGGCGGCCGGGTAGAAACGCACCTCCTTGATGTCACCCTGAAACCAGTAGACCTTGTTCAGGCGGACGCCGATCGAAGTCCGGCCCGGTCCCGCCGGCGGAAACACCACCTTGCCGGTGAGCTCGGGCACGCCGTTCACGTACGAGCTCATGGTGTGGCCGTCATAGACAAGTTCGCCCCAGGCCCAAGTGTCCAAAGGATGGAGCTTCTTCGGGTCGATCAGCGCCAGTCCCTTTTGCCCGGCGCCTGCGAGCAGGAAGGTATCCATGTACCAGCCCTTCCCCTCGACCACCCGGTCCTCGATCGTCATGCGCCGCCCGGTGGCATCCTCGCTGTGGAGAAAGCGCTGCGCTGCGGGTCCGCCGGACTGCGGCCGAAATAGGATCGCGATCGTGAACTGCGTCAGCCCGGCCAGGGGATTGACCGGCACCATCAGCCCGTCACCCTTGCCGTTAAAATGAACCGCGCCATCGACGACCTGCGGCGCGCCCCACACCGTGGGCGCCACCCCGCCGATCTGCCGCAGATCCTGGAGGGTCCAGCGCACGGGTTCGGGCGCCGCCAGCGCGGCCAGTGTCCCGCCGAGAAAACCCAGAAGGATTCCGGCGTTTCGGGGCTTGAGGAGGGCAATGATCATGAGGGGAGGGATCGGCGAACGCCTCGCGATGAGGCTGGAGTGGGGTGAGAGGACGCAATCCCGGAAGCAGGAACCGCGCGCTGCCAGGCAAGACGCATTTGAGAACAGGTGCGTTGTATAAAACCTGCCCCCAGGAGGCAATTCCGTCGCCCAGGGGCAATTCGCCCAAAGTCCCTTGCCTAATCGGTTGGCAAGTAGTACTATACCGACGATTGAATTTTGAAACAAAGGCTCAATCGCAGCGTCTCAATCTATAACTTCACGATGCAAAAGCACACTTCCCTCAGTCTGGCTCTCATTTTCTCGGCGGGCTTGCTCGCCGGGTGCGAAGGCACCGGACCCAATACCCAAAATGGCGCGGTCGCCGGCGGCGCCCTCGGCGCCTTGGCCGGTGCCATCATTGGCAACAACAGCGGCGGCCATAATGGCCTTGCCGGCGCCCTCATCGGCGGCACGGTCGGCGCAATCGCCGGCGGCACCATCGGCAATAGTGTCGACCACGAAAACGGCACCGTTTACGGCTCCGAGCAGGCCGCCACCACCACGGTGGTCGTCGAGGCTCCCCCACCCACGCCCCAGCCCCCGCCCCCTCCGGAAATGGGGCCGCCGCCGCCCCCCGGTCCGGACGCCGTCTGGATCAATGGCTACTGGGCCTGGGATGGCCGCCAGTACGTCTGGGCCCAGGGCCACTGGATTATGCCGCCGCCCCATTACCGCTACTACATCCCGCCGCACTGGCACCGCCGGCCCGATGGCTCCTCGGTGTACATCGAGGGTTACTGGCGGCCCTGAGGCCTGTAACCATGCTTTATCCCAAGCCGCACCTTTCGGGGTGCGGCTTTTTTCTGGATCCCTCCTAGAGGACGAAGGGATTGAAGCGCAGTTCGTTCGCCACCGTGGTCAGCGGGCCGTGGCCGGGCGCGATGACCGTTGATGGCGGCACCACGCCGAGGATTCGGCGCAGCTGGGCCTGGAGCGCCTTCGGCGAGAAATAGCCGCCGCCCGCGGAGCCCGCAAAGAGCAGGTCGCCGGATATGAGCAGGAGCGTGCCCGCCGGCTCCGCCCGCGCGCCGATCAGGTAGCAGTTGTGGGCGGCGACATGGCCCGGCGTGCTGAAGGCCCGCACCTCCAGGCGGCCAAAGCTCCGCACCTCCCCTTCGCCGGCGGGCTGGCCACCCGGGGCGCTCGCGCCCCGCGGCACGAAGGCCGCGGGGGCACCGAAACGGGCCAGCACCTCGCAAAGGCCGCCCGCATGCTCCCCCTCGACATGCGTGAGGAAGATCGCGTCCAGCTGCCGGATATCGCTCGGCCACGCCGTCTCAAGCGCAGCCAGGCCCGCGCCGGTGTCGAACAGGAGACCGTGGTCGGCACCGTGCTCGGCCACGAGGTAGGCGTTGGCCACGCCGATGCCGTGGCGCATCTGCAGGGGCCACAGCTGAAACGGCAGCGGCCCGATGTCAGGCAGCGGGTAGCGCCCCGCGGCCAGGGCGCACAGGCCCACCTCGTTGAGGCCAAGCACCGGCGCGATGCGGCCGAGTTCCGCGCAGCACAGGTCAGAACGGTAGTCGATCGCGTCGCGAATCCGGCCGCCGGGCACCGCGGAGGCCTCCGCCAGGGCGGCGAGGCCGATGCCGGTGCCGCGCATGGCCTTCTCGAGCACATCGCCGAGCTCGTCCTCCAACGGCACCGTTTTTTGGTTCGGCATCACGGGTTCTTCTTGCGAAGTAATAACGCCATGGAGCCCGATCAACAAGAGATTCTCGACATATTCACGCGGACCCGCGCCCTGCTGCGCGGCCACTTTGTCCTCCGGTCCGGCCTTCACAGCGGCCACTATTTCCAGTGCGCGCAGGTCTGCCAGCGGATGGACGCGGTCGAGCGCCTGGCCGAGCTGTTGGTGGCCAAGGTGCGCCGCCTCGGGATCAAGGCCGACACCGTCCTGGCCCCGGCCATGGGCGGCTTGGTCATTGGCCAGGAATTCGCGCGCCAGGCGCGGGCCCGCTACCTCTTTGCCGAGAAGGAAAACGACGTCCTGGTCCTTCGGCGCGGCTTCGCCCTGGCGCCCGGCGAGACGGTGCTCGTCCTCGAGGACGTGGTGACCCGCGGCGGCCGGGTGAACGAATGCCTGGAAATCGTGCGCCGGGCCGGGGGCCAGGCGGTCGGGATCGCAATGCTGGTCGACCGCAGCGCCGGCAGCGCGCGCTTTGCCGTGCCCGCGGTCTCGCTGCTCGAATTGAGTTTTCCGACCTATGCCGCGGATGCCCTGCCGCCGGAGCTCGCCGCGCTGCCGGTCGAGAAGCCCGGCAGCTGAGGGGGCGCGGGCCGCGGCCGGTCGTTACGGCCGGTCGGCGCGGACCACGACCACCACGAAGGCCTGGACGCCGTGGTCATAGACGAAGAGCAGATGCCGGCCCGGCCGGAGCAGCTGGTGGGCCGAGGCCAGGTCCGTCACCGGATTGCGGTCGATCTCGACGATGACCATGTCCTTCTCGAGCCGCTCGGCGAACGGCGAGTCCTTGGCCACGTTCGTGATCACCAGGCCCTCCACCGCCGGGTCGATGTCCATCTTGCGGCGGAGATCCGCGGTGAGCTTCACCGCGTCCACGCCCTTGATCAGCTCATTAAGGTCGTCGACCAGCGAGCCGAGCGTGAGGCTGATCGTGCGCGGCTTGCTGTCGCGCAGGATCTGGAGTTCGACCTTCGCCCCCGGGAGCATCTGCCCGATCATGAAATGCAGGTCCTCGATCGTGGTCACCGGCTTGCCGTTGACCGCGAGGATCACGTCGGAGCGCTGGAGGCCGGCCTTGGCCGCGGGGCTGTCCGGCGTGACGTTGACCACGATGGTGCCCCCCGCGTCCTTCGGCAGGCCCACTTCCTCCGCCACGTCGGGGTTCACGTCGGTCGTGCTGACACCGAGGAAGCCGCGCTTCACCGTGCCGGTGTCGATCAGGCTGTGCATCACGCTGGCCGCCAGGTTGACCGGGATGGCGAAGCCGATGCCGATGTTGCCGCGCGTAGGCGAAATGATCGCGCTGTTGATGCCCACCAGCCGGCCCTTGGCGTCGAGCAGCGCGCCCCCGGAGTTGCCGAGGTTGATCGCGGCGTCGGTCTGGATGAAGTTCTCGTAGCCGCCGACCTCGTCGAGCAGGCCGAGCTTGTTGCGGCCCTTGGCCGAGACGATGCCCATGGTGACGGTCTCGCCCACCTCCAGCGGATTGCCGACCGCGAAGACAATGTCGCCGTCGCGCAGCTTCTCGCTGTCGGCGAGGGTCACGATCGGCAGCCCGGTCGCCTCGATCTTCACCACGGCGACGTCGGTCTTGGGATCGGCGCCGATCACCTTGGCGGTGAATTCGCGCCCGTCCTTGAGCGACACCTTGAAGGTCTCGAAGCCCTCCACCACATGGTTGTTGGTGAGGATGTAGCCGTTGGCGGAGACGATGACGCCGGAGCCGAGGCCGGTCTCCTTGCCTTCCTTCTCCTCGTCCGGCACGTCGCCGAAGAACTGCCGCAGCATCGGATTGACCGGCACGTGCTCCCGGACCGTCTTGGTCGAGTGGATCGAGACCACCGCCTTCTCGGCCGGCTCGATCACGTCCGCATAGCTGGTCACCCGGCCGGAGCTGCCGTCGGACACCGGCGAGGGATCGACCCGGAGGGCCGCCTTGGGGGCCGCGGCCGCCGCCGCGGGGGCGTCAGCGGACAGGGCGAGGGCGGGGAGCGAAAAAACGGCGAAAACCGCGCAGGAGGCCAGCAGGCATTTCATAGAGGATGGAGACGAGGAATACGCCCGAAAGTTCCGGAACGCAACCGCCGCCTCAGAACCCCTTGATGCGGAACAGGCCGGTGACGCTCTCGTTGGTGTTGATGCGCTGAATCGCCTGGCCGAGGAGGTGGGCGACGCTGAGGACGGTGACCGGCAGGCCGCTCGCGACCAGGGGGACGGAGTTCGTCGTGATCAGCTCATCGATGATGCCGCTCTTCAGCCGCTCGATCGCCAGGTCGTTGAAAATGCAGTGGCTGACCGCCGCGCGGACGCGCTTGGCGCCGTGCTCTCGGAGGATCTTCGCCGCGGCCACCAGGGTGCCGGCCGTCTCGGTGATGTCGTCGACCAGGAGGACGTCGCAGCCGTCGACGTCGCCCACGACGTTGATCGCCTCGACGTTGAGGGCGTTTTTCCGCTTCTTGGCCACGAGGCCCAAACCGGCGCCCAGCATGTCGGCGTAGGCCGCCGCCATCTTCATGCCCCCGACGTCGGGCGAACAGACCACGAACTTCTCGGGCCGCGCCTTGTTCAGATGCTCGAAGAAGACCGGGGAAGCGAAGAGATGATCGACCGGGATGTCGAAGAAGCCCTGGATCTGCTGGCTGTGCAGGTCCATGGTCAGGATCCGGTTGGCGCCGGCGGAGACCAGCAGGTTCGCCACGAGCTTGGCCGTGATCGGCACCCGCGGCTGGTCCTTGCGGTCCTGCCGGGCATAGCCGTAAAAAGGCAGCACGGCCGTGATCCGCTGGGCTGAGGCGCGCCGGGCCGCGTCGATCATGATCAGCAGTTCCATCAGGTGATGGTTGGTCGGCGGGCAGGTCGACTGGATGATGAAGACGTCCTGGCCGCGGACGTTCTCATTGATCTTCACGAAGGTCTCGCCGTCCGGGAAGCTGTTGACCGTCGCCTCGCCCAGCGGCTCGCCGATGGACTTGCAGATCTCCTCGGCCAGGGACCGGTTGGAATTGCCAGAAAAGATCTTCAGCCGCGATTCGCTCATGGAGCGGGCATCTTGCCCGGTGGCGGTCCCGGGGAAAGCCTAAAGAATTTTCCATGGACAAAGGGGCCGTTCTGCCTCTGTTTTTATCCCATGGCTCCGTCCGAAACGTCCGAACCGAAGCTCGTTCCCGTCACCCCCCTGCGCGTGGCGGTCGATCTGGTGCTTACGATCGTTTTCTTCATCTATATGTACACGGTGGTGTCGACGCATGTGCCGTCCACCGACCCGAAGATGATCCTGCTGTGGGGCGCCTACACCTCCGCGTGCATCACCGGGGTGTTCTGGCTGGCCCTGCAGATGTTCCGGGTGACCCTGGCCGCCCAGCTGGCCAAGCGGAAATAGGCGGCCCGAGCGGTCGCCGGGGCCTTTCCGGGCCTCCCCCCATGGCTGGCGTTGACAGCCCCCGGCCCGGCGGTATCCCCTTAGCTTTTGCGCGCCCGCCGGGCGTCCGACTCCGACTCATTTAGAATCACAAAATCCTCCTCATGGCCGCCAAATCGAAAGCGAAGAAAAGCTCCAAGCCGGGCAAGTCCCCGGTTAAATCCGCGAAGTACGTCTACTACTTCGGCAAGACCAAGACCGACGGGGACGGCTCCCAGAAGGCCCTCCTCGGCGGCAAGGGCGCCAATCTGGCGGAAATGTGCCGGATCGGACTGCCGGTGCCCCCCGGCTTCACGATTTCGACGGAGGTCTGCACCTATTACTACGACAACAAGCGGACCTACCCGGCCTCCCTGCAGGCGCAGATGAAGACCGGCATCGCCGCGATCGAGAAGGAGGTCGGCGCCCGCCTCGGCGACCTCGAGAACCCGCTCCTCGTCTCGGTGCGCTCCGGCGCCCGCGACTCGATGCCGGGCATGATGGACACCATCCTCAACCTCGGCCTGAACGACCAGACGGTCGCCGCCCTGGCCAAGAAGACCCAGAACGAGCGCTTCGCCTGGGACTGCTACCGCCGCTTTGTGCAGATGTACGGCGACGTCGTCATGGGCGTCCAGAAACGCCCCGGCGAGGACCATGAGCCGTTCGAGGTCGTGATCGAGCACCTCAAGCACGAGAAGCACGGCAGCCACGAGATCGAGGACACCAAGCTGACCGTCGACGACCTCAAGGAGCTCGTCGCCCGCTTCAAGGGCCTGGTCAAGGAGCGCACCGGCCACGCCTTCCCGGCCAACCCCTGGGACCAGCTGCTCGGCGCCGTCGGCGCCGTCTTCGGATCCTGGATGAACGACCGCGCCATCGTCTACCGCCGCAAGTACAACATTCC
This sequence comes from uncultured Opitutaceae bacterium, assembly GCA_903916755.1. Taxonomy (GTDB): domain Bacteria; phylum Verrucomicrobiota; class Verrucomicrobiia; order Opitutales; family Opitutaceae; genus Palsa-1447. The sequence continues at coordinate 24,732 of CAIWXW010000061.1, forward strand.
GCAGGAATGGGGCACCGCGGTGAACGTGCAGGCGATGGTCTACGGCAACACCGGCGACAAGTCCGGCTCCGGCGTCGCCTTCACCCGCGATCCCGCCACCGGGGAAAAGATCTTCTACGGCGAGTTCCTCATCAACGCCCAGGGTGAGGACGTCGTCGCCGGCGTGCGCACTCCCGAGCCGGTCAAGCAGCTGCACGCCCACCTGCCGAACGCCTACAAGGAGCTCGAGCGGATCCGCCACACGCTCGAGTCCCGCTTCAAGGACATGCAGGACTTCGAGTTCACCATCCAGGACAACAAGGTCTACATGTTGCAGACCCGCAACGGGAAGCGCACCGGCGTCGCCGCCGTCCGCATCGCCGTCGAGATGGTGAAGGAGAAACTGATCGACTGGCGCACCGCGATCAATCGCGTGCCGGCCGACCAGCTGGACCAGGTGCTGGCCCCGATCTTCGACCGGGCGGCCCTCGCCTCCACCCCGGCGATCGCCACCGGCCTGCCGGCCGGCCCCGGCGCCGCCTCGGGCAAGATCTACTTCAACGCGGACCGCGCCGTCGAGGCGGCCGCCCGCAATGAGAAGGTGCTGCTCGTCCGCGTCGAGACCTCCCCCGAGGATCTCCGCGGCATGATCGCGGCCGAGGGCATTCTCACCGCTCGCGGCGGCGTCTCCTCCCACGCGGCCCTCGTGGCCCGCCAGATGGGCAAGGTCTGCGTCTGCGGCGCCGCGGCCCTCGAGGTCGATTACGGCGCCCGTACCCTCAAGGTCGGCAGCCGCATCTTCAAGGAAGGCGATTTCCTTTCCATCGACGGCACCGCCGGCACGGTTTACGCGGGTGAGGTCAAGACCGCCCCGTCCGAAATCATCGCCGGGCTGATTCACGGCGACAAGGCCGCGCAGGCCACCGAGAAGTTCAAGAATTACAACCAGCTCATGAAGTGGTGCGCGCAGTTCACGCGCCTCTCGGTCCGCACCAACGCCGACACGCCGGAGCAGACCAGCAACGCCGTCGCGTTCGGCGCGGTGGGCATCGGCCTGACCCGCACCGAACACATGTTCTTCGAGGGCAACCGCATTGACGCCATGCGCGAAATGATCCTGGCCGACAACCTCGCCGACCGCAAAAAAGCGCTCGCGAAAATCCTGCCCTATCAGAAGGGCGATTTCGTCGGCATCTTCAAGGCGCTGAAAGGATTTCCGGCCACCATCCGTTTCCTTGACCCGCCGCTGCAAGAGTTTCTGCCCAACACCAAGGAATCGCAGATGGACCTCGCGCGGAAGCTGACTA
>CAIWXW010000062.1 GCA_903916755.1 uncultured Opitutaceae bacterium
ATCAAGGACTTCTGCCTGTGGTACGGCGCGCGCCAGGCGCTGCACAACGTCGACATCACCATCCCGGCCAAGAAGGTCACCGCCATCATCGGCCCGAGCGGCTGCGGCAAGTCGACCTTTCTCCGGGCGCTCAACCGCATGCATGAAGTCACCCCCGGCACGAGGCTGACCGGCTCGCTGCGGCTCTTCGGCGAAGATCTCTATCGGGCGGGCATCGAGCCGGCCGTGGTCCGCCGGCGGGTGGGCATGGTTTTCCAGAAGTCGAACCCGTTCCCGACCCTGTCGATCGGCGAGAACGTGCTGGTCGGCCTGCGGCTGAACGGGGTCCGCGATGGCGCCCTCCTGGAGCAGCGGTTGGAGCAGTCCCTCCGCCAGGCCGCCCTGTGGGACGAGGTGAAGGATCACCTGACCCGGCCGGGCATCAGCCTTTCCGGCGGCCAGCAGCAGCGCCTGTGCATCGCCCGGGCCCTGGCCGTGCAGCCGGAGGTTCTCCTGATGGACGAGCCCTGCTCGGCCCTGGACCCTCTGGCCACGGCCAAGATCGAGGAGCTGATCCAGACCCTGCGGACGGATTACACGGTGGTCATCGTCACCCACAACATGCAGCAGGCCGCCCGCTGCTCGGATCGCACCGCGTTTTTCTACATGGGCAAACTGATCGAGTACGACGAGACCCGCCGGATCTTCACCACGCCCTCGAATCCGCAGACGGAGGCCTATGTCTCCGGCCGGTTCGGCTGATCGCGCCCCGCACCCCTTCCCATGACCCACTACGCCGAAGAGATGACGCACCTGAAGGACAGCCTGCTGGCCATGGCGAGCCATGCCGAGTCCGCGGTGGCGCGGAGCGTCCGCGCGCTGGTCGAGCGCGACGAGGCGCTCGCCCGCCAGGTGGAGGAGGATGACAACGTGCTCGACCAGTTCGAGATTGCGATCGATGACACCGCGATCCACCTCCTGGCCAAGGCGCCGCTCGCCACCGACCTGCGCCTGACCATGGTCGCGATGAAGATCTCGCAGAACCTGGAGCGGGTGGGGGACTCCGCGGTCACGATCGCGCGGCGGTCGATCGACCTCGGCTCCGAGCCGCAGCTCAAGCCCTACGTGGACATCCCGCGGATGGCGACCATGTCGCTGGAGATGCTCCGCGACGCCATCACCGCCTTCATCAACCGCGATCCGGACCTGGCCCGGGCCGTGGTGCCGCGCGATTCCGACGTCGACGACCTGAATCGCCAGCTGCATCGCGAGCTCGCGAGCTTCATGGTGGAGCGCCCGACCACCATCACCCGCTGCCTGCACCTCATGGTCATCTCGAAGAGCCTCGAGCGGATCGCCGACCACGCCACCAACATCGCCGAGGAGGTCGTGTACCTCTACGAGGCGGTCGACATCCGCCATACGGCTCCAAAAATGCCGGTGGGTGACGGCGCATGAAGGCCAAGATCCTCCTGGTCGACGACGAGCCGGACGCGCTCGAAATTCTGGGATTCAAGCTGCGCGAGGCCGGGTTCACGCCGATTTTCGCCCGGGATGGGGCCCGCGCCCTGGCCGTGGCCCGGCAGGACCGGCCGGACCTGATCGTCCTGGACCTCATGCTGCCCGAGGTGGACGGCCTGGAGGTCTGCAAGATCCTCCGCCGGGACCCGAACACGGCCTCGATCCCGATCCTGATGCTGACCGCCCGCGCGGCGGAGATGGACCGCGTCCTCGGCCTCGAGCTGGGGGCGGACGACTACGTCACCAAGCCCTTCAGCCCGCGGGAGCTGGTCCTGCGGATCCGCAAGCTCCTGCAGCGCCTCCAGACGGCGGAGGAGCCCCAGTCGCATTTGAAGGTCGGCTCCATCGAGATCGACGTGCCCCGCCACACCGCCCAGGTCGGCGGCAAGCCGCTCGTCCTGACCGCGACCGAGTTCCGGCTCCTGGAAATCCTGGCGCGGCGGCGCGGCCGGGTCCAGTCGCGCGACCGGCTGCTGCAGGATGTCTGGGGCTACGAGAACCCCATCGACAGCCGGACGGTCGACACCCACATGCGCCGCCTGCGGGAGAAACTGGGCGACGCCGCCGAGCAGCTTGAAACCGTGCGCGGGGTCGGCTATCGCTTCGCGGCGGAATGATCTTATCGCTGGCGCTCCTCCTGCTCGCGGCCGCGTTCGCGTACGCGTGGGTGCGGGAGCGCGGCCGCCGCCGGGCCGCCGAGATCCGGCACAAGGCGGAGCTGGCCGACTGGGAGCGCCGGGGGACCGCGGAATTCGCCGAGCAGGCGCAGCGCAGCGCCGCGCTCTTCGACCGGATGGTCGAGGGCATGATCGTGACCAACGCGGCGGGCCGGATCCAGCTGGCCAACCGGGCGGCCCAGTCGTTCTTCAGCTTCGACGGCGGGGCGATTGGCCGCACGCTCCTGGAGGCCACCCGCCGCCACGAGATCGCCGCGGTGGCCGAGCGGCTGGAGAGCGAGACGGAGGTTCTCGGCCATGAGCTCCGGCTGGAGGGCGCCGACCAGCCGCGGTTTCTCCAGGTCAATGCCCTGGCCCTCCGCGACGCCGGGGGCGGCCGCGACGGGGCGCTGTTTGTCTTTCACGACGTCACCCGGCTGCGGCAGCTCGAGGCCATGCGCGAGGAGTTCGTGGCCAACGTCAGCCATGAGCTGCGGACCCCGCTGTCGCTGATCAAGAGCGCCGCCGAGACGATGCTCGACAGCGGGCACGACGACCCGGCGATGCGCCTGCGCTTCCTGGAGATCATCGACCGCCATGCCAACCGGCTGGCCCGCCTGATCGACGACCTGCTCTTTCTCTCCACCCTCGACTCGGGCCGGCTGCGGCTGGAATCCCAGCCCCTGGCCCTCTGCCGGGTGGCGCAGGAGGTGATCGAGGATTTTCAGATCCGCGCGGTCGCGCGCGGGGTGAAGCTGGTCAACGGGGTGGCCGAGGATCTGATCGTGCAGGCCGATCCCGACCGGCTGCGGCAGGTGCTCGGCAACCTGGTGGACAACGCCATCAAGTACGGCCGGGACGGGGGCCGGGTCGCCGTCGACGGCGCCATCCGGGCCGACGGGCGGGTGGAGGTGATCGTGCGCGACGACGGCCCCGGCCTGCCGGCCGAGGCGCAGCCGCGGATCTTCGAGCGCTTCTACCGGGTGGACAAGGCCCGCTCGCGCGAGCAGGGCGGCACGGGCCTCGGCCTGGCGATCGTGAAGCACGTGGTCCAGGCCCACGGCGGCGAAGTTCGGGTCGAGAGCGCGCCGGGCGCCGGCACGACCTTCTTTTTCACGCTGTCCGCGGCCCTCACGCCAGCAGATGCACCAGCCCGTAGCCCAGCAGGCCCGTGATCGGCAGGGTGAGGACCCACGCCCAGGCGATCCGCTCCACGATGCCCCACTTGACCGCGCTGAAACGGCGGCTGGCGCCGACGCCCATGATGGAGGTGGAGATGACGTGGGTGGTGGAGACGGGGATGCCGAGCGTGGCCGCGCCGTGAATGATCAAGGCCGCGGTGGTTTCCGCGGCGAAGCCCTGGACGGGGTGCAGCTTCACCACGCGCTGGCCCATGGTGCGGATGATCCGCCAGCCGCCGCCCAAGGTGCCCAGGGCCATCATCGTGGCGCAGGCCAGGATGACCCAGTGCGGGACCTCCTTGATCTCCGGCACGCGGAGGAAGGCGGCCCAGGCGGGCAGGTGGTTGAAGATGCCGTCGCGGGTGCTGAGAAAGAGGGAGAGCGTGATCACGCCCATCGTCTTCTGGGCGTCGTTCGAGCCGTGGCTGAAGCCCATGAAGGCGGCGCTGAAAAGCTGGGCCTTGCCGAAGATCCGATTCACCAGCCGCGGGGTGGCATGGCTGAAGACCACGGTCAGCAGGAGCATCAGGAGCGCGCCGCCGACAAAGCCCAGGAGCGGCGAACTCAGCATCGGCAGCACGACTTTGGGCCAGAGGCCGCTGGACCACTTGAGCACGCTCCATTCGCCGTGGCTGCTGGCGAGCGCCGCGCCGCAGAGGCCGCCGATCAGCGCATGGGTGGAGCTGGACGGCAGGCCCAGCCACCAGGTCAATAGCCCCCAGAAAATGGCCGCGAGCAGGGCCGCAAAAATGGTGGAGAGGGTCACGGCCCGCGGATCGATCAGGCCGGAATAGATCGTTTTGGCCACCTGGGTGCCGGCCAAGGCGCCCAGGAGGTTCATGACCGAGGCCATGAGCACCGCGAGCCGCGGCGTCAGGACTCGGGTCGACACGACGGTCGCGATCGCATTCGCGGTGTCATGGAAGCCGTTGATGCATTCGAAGACCAGGGCGGCCGTCAGAACCAGCAGGAACAGCGTCATGAATTCTTGAGCGCGATCTGCATCACCACGTTGCCGGCATTGCGGCAGCGGTCCACCGCCTGCTCGACCATCTCGTACAGCTCGCCCAGGATCACGAGCTCCTTGGCGTCGGTCGGGCCGTTGTACAATTCCTTGAGGCCGCCGAGCATGACCTTGTCGGCCTCGCCCTCGGCGAACTGCAGCCGCTCGTTCGCATCGGCTATCTTCTGCAGATTGGCGCCGTGGCGGAGCTGCTTGACCATGAAGACGACGGCGACGGAGGCCTGCTGCATCAGCTCCACCTGGCGGCTGAAATTGGCGTGCGGCGCCCGGCCGGGGTAGATGGAGAGCCGTTCGACGATCTTCTCGACCATCTTGGGGATCCGGTAGAGGGCAAAGGAGAGGGCCTCGATGTCCTCGCGGTCGAGCGGCGTGACGAAGGTGCGGCTGAGCGCCTCGGTCATCTGGTGGCGGATCTTCTTCTCCTTCCGGCGGGTCTGGATGAAGTCGTCGTGGTGGGGCGGGACGCCGCCGGCCGCGAGGGTTTCGAGGTACTTGGCGAAGAGCTCGACGCTGGTGCGGGCCTCCTCTGCGCCGGCCTCGAGCAGGTCGAAGAACTTGTCATCCTTGCCGAAGAGCTTTTTCAGGGAGAACATGAAGAGGGTCAGGAGGGAGGAGGAATGCGGCCGGTTCAAGCCCCAGTCTGGGCCCGGCCGCTTTTCTGGGCCGGCCTAGACTTTCCGCCGGAGCCAGACCCAGAGGTAGCCGATGTCCTCGCGGACCGCGTAGGTGGTCCGCGTCAGGGATTCGGCGTCCCAGGTCAGATCGCTGAGGCTGAGCCGGGCGTTGGGCCGGGCGCTATAGTCCGCCGGGCAGGGGAGGATGGTGACGCCGGTCTTGTGGAACAGGGCGGCGGCGCGCGGCATGTGCCAGGCCGAGGTGACCAGCGCGACCGGCTGCTTGCCGACCAGCGCCTTAACCGCGTGGGACTCATCCTCGGTGTCGCGCGCCTGCTCGATCAGGAGGATCCGGCTGCGGTCGATGCCGAGGGAAACCGCGGCTTCCGCCAGGACCGCGGCGTGGCTCGGAAACCCCGGGGCCGCCGGACCGCTGACGATCAGTTTGGCCTGCGGCAGGACGCGGGCGAGCCGCACCCCTTCCACGATCCGGGCGAGGGCGGAGGTGGACAGCTTGTTCGTGGCCGACAGGCCCGCGACGTCGCCGTGGCCGCCGCCCAGGACCACCACAAAACGGCAGCCGCCGAGCGCCGCGGGAATGGGGGTGCCGGCCTCGAGTTCCGGGGCGGCGGGATACTTGCTCTCGAGGGGCTGCACCAGGGTGGTGCTGACATACTTGTTGCTGCAGAGCAGCAGGAGGACCGTGGCCACCAGCAGGAGTCGGCGGCCGATGCGGTGCAGCCGCGGAATGAAGGCGTAGACCGAGCCCAGGACCAGCAGCGTGAGGCAGAAGGGGAGGGGCATCAGCCAGAACGAGATGAACTTCTTCAGCCAGAACAGGGTCATGCGGGGAGACTTTATTACTTTGTCATTCCGAACCCGAGCATTTTTTCTGAGGCACCCCATGAAGCATGCGCTGCCCCTGTTTTCGGTGCTGGCGATCCTAGCCGGCTCCCCCGCCCTCAACGCCCAGCCCGCCGCGACGCCCGCCCAGGCCGAAGCCGAGCACGACGCCCGGATGGCCTGGTTCCGCCAGGCCAAGTTCGGGCTCTTCATCCACTGGGGCATCTATTCCGTGCCGGCCGGCGTGTGGCAGGGC
>CAIWXW010000063.1 GCA_903916755.1 uncultured Opitutaceae bacterium
CCAAGGCCGGCGCCACCGCCAGCGCGCCATAGAGCAGGAAGGAGGGGCCGATGAACCCGAGCGCGACCGGCAGGCGCAGCCGCCCGAAATAGTCGCTGCGGCCGTCGGCTCCGCGCGGCGCGCGCCTCCCCCAGGCCCGCCATCCCAGCCAGCCGAAGATGAGGGCTAGCGCCGCGATGAGCCCCGTGCCAGCCCAGGGATGACGGTAATCGACGTGGTCGGGATCCGCGACGCTGATCCGGTCCTGCCGGGCCGCGGCCTCCAGCCCCGCGCCATACTCCTGCGGCGTCAGCTTTCCCTCCATGAGCGGCATGCTCTCGTCGACCAGCGCCTGGCGGAGGAAGCGCGGCTGCATCATCTCCTGCGGCATGCTGAAGGCCGCCCGCGCCTGCTGGATCATCCCCGCGGTGTCCTGCATCGCCGGGGACTAGGCGGACCGCGGCACGCCGCTGATCGCCACCGGCGCATCCATGGCGTGCACGAAGGCCGTGGCGTTGCCCCGCGAGGTCAGGAATCGCAGGAACTCCAGCGTCAGCTTCATCCGTTCCTCATTGCCGGTGTTGAAGACAAAGAAGCAGTCGCCGCCGGTCTGGATCGTGGTCGGGTCGGCCTTGCCATCCGGAAAGACCGGAAAATTCATGGCGCCGATGTCGAATCCCGCCGGAATCTTGTCCTTCATCTCGCTCAGGAACCAGGAGCCGGAGATCGTCATCGCGGCGCGGCCCTGCAGCAGGTCGAGCTCGGCGCCGGTGGCGGTCTCGCCCTGCCACCCCCGCGCCACGTCCTCGCGCATGATCCGCTGCAGGAGCGCCGCGCTCCGCAGGTACCGCGGATCCAGCCGCGCCCCGGGCGCGAGGTCATTCAAGGCGCGCCAGCCTTCAGGACCCGCCAGATTGAAGTAGGCGGCGCGGAGCAGCGAATCGGGGTAGAGCCAACGCGTGCCCGGCAGGCTCAAGGGCACGACGCCGGCCGAGCGCATCTGGGCGCAGAGCGCGAAGAATGCGTCCCAGGTCTTCGGCTCCGTCCATCCGTGGGCGCGGAAGAGCTCCCGGTTATAGAAGATCGTCCAGCAGGAGTAGGTGAGCGGCAGCCCGTAGATCCGCCGGCCGACCCGCCAGGAATCGAGCGCCCCGGGCAGGAACGTGTCGCGCCAGCGCGCGTCGCCCTCCCAGTTCTGCCCCTCCAGCGCCGGTTCGAGGTCGAGCACCTTGCCGGCCTTGATCAGCACCGGCCAGAGCACATAGGCCACCGAGGCCGCGTCCGGATAGTGCCCATCGATGATCCGGACCCGCAGCTTGTCTTCGATCCGCGGGTCGCCGTAGAGCGCGATCTTGAGCCCGGGATGAAGCGATTCGAACCGGCGGGCGGTCTGCTGGTAAAAATCGATGCCGTAGCTGCCCGCAAAGACCGGAATATCGAGTTCGACCGCCCGCAGGAAACGGGCGCCACCGGCCAGGAAGAGCAGGCCGAGGAGCCAGGCGATGGCGCCGGAAGTCCGGCGCGGCAAACGCGAGAGCGGACGGGCGCCAGCGGGCACGACGGGCAGACTCATGCGGATGAGCCCGATGACCCGCGACATTGCCCCAAATGTCAACGCGGCCCCCGGGGGGCCGCGGTCCCGGCCAAAAGCGGCGGGCATCCCGCCGCCGCGGGTCAGACCGGCATCGGCACCAGCTCGAGGGCGGGATAGAATATCGGCACGGCCGAGGCGCGGACCGGCGGATTCAGGGGACGGGTGGGCAGCGCGATGAAATCAGCCTTCGCGTGCTTGAAGACGTGCCAGGCGATCGCAACGTCGTCCTCATCCTTCGCATGCACGCAGAGGAGGGTCTCACCTTGGCGAAGCCGCTCTTCCGCCTGCTTGGTCGCAATCCGGTCGAACCCCGCGTCGGTCAGCATCTGGGCCGGAGAAATCGCCTTTTCCCCGGACTTGCGCAGCCAGCGGCGCATCGGACCGGCGGCCATCAGCGTGTCATGGCCCAGCTTGAGCATCGCGCGGCGCCAGTGGGTGAGCCAGACGGCAACCGAATTCGGCAGGGAGCTCGAAGGGGAAATGGCTGAAATATGTCCGATCGGGATGCCGGCGCGACGCAGGCGGATCATCATGACATCGGCGTGGAGGCGGGAGGAGGCAGTGGCGATGACGGGAATGGAATTCATGGAGTTAAAACGTGAGTTCGAAGTTCGGGTATCTGCACAGGTGACGACGCCCCCTCAGCCAATGCTGTTCCATATACCTCAATTAACATGCTAAGTTGCTTTTAATAAGTGAATTAAAAACATCTCCACAGGTTATTCACAACCCCCGCAACCGGGCAAAATGCACTTTTTTGACCCCCCGCCTTGCAGGATGCCAATGGCGTTCCCACGCCCGCGTCAGGAAGCGGGCGCCATGGCCACCGTCGCAACCCGGCTCAGGGTATCGAACATCTCCTGCCGTTCGCCCGGCTCGAGCTGGCCATCCCCATCGTGGTCAAACCGGCGCAGGAGCGCCTGGTAAACCCGCGGGGCATTGACCTTCAAAAACTCGACCGCCGCCGTCTGGGCCGCCGGATCCAGTTTCCCGGTTCGCCGGGGGTCGAACTTCCGCAAAAGCCGAGCGTAGAGCAGCCGGGCATTGGCGAGCCGCGCCTTCGCCGGGGCCCGCATCGCCGCGTGGGCGTTGGCCAGCTCGGTCTCGTCCAGCACGCCGTCCCCATTGGTGTCGTAGCGCTCCAACAGGACCCTCTCCGTCGGCGTCAGGACGGCGGCCCGCGGCGCGTTCTCCGCCCGGGCCGCGCCCGCGAGAAATAGCGTTGCTGCAACGATGAACGTAAGCAGGGTGGAGCGCTGCAAGGACATGAGAAATCGGACGAGACTGCGAGGAGGGTTCAGGGGCAAGACGCCCCGGGTGACACGCGGTTACGCGGGGGCCATCTGACCATGTATCAGGTGACCTTTTCGGAGCAGGCCATGCGGGAATTGAACCACCTGGACCAGCTCACCCAACTCGAGGTGGTGGAGCCCATCAGCAGCGTGCGCTCAGAGGATCTGGCTCATCCGCGCGAGCCCCTGGGCCGCTTCAACCGGGCCGGAAAGACCTTCTACCGGCTGCGTGCGCGCGATCATCGGTTCTATTTCGAGGTCCAAGGCGAGATCCTGCACGTGAACTACATCCTGCACCGCAATTCGCTCGAGGACTTCCTGCTCCGCAACAAGCTTCCCGTCTCGGAGCAGCAGTTGGTGGAGCAGGATTCAAAGTTCTGGAAGTACTTGGAGAGCATAACGAAATGATCTTTCCCGAAGAGAGGGACGAACGGGACATCGAGGAGCGCGCCGACCCCTATCACGTCACCCAGGCGAGCCGGATTTACTTCCTGCCCAACCTGATGACCGCCGGAAACCTTTTCTGCGGGTTCATGGCGGTGGTGAACTGCATCCATGCGCGGCTTGCGGACTCCTCGCTCAGCGGCGACTACCTCGGGGCCTCGGCCCCCGACCACTACCGCTACGCGGTCTATTTCATCTTCGGAGCCTTTGCCTTCGATTCCCTGGATGGGCGCCTGGCCCGGCTGGGCGGCCGGGAGTCCCTTTTCGGCGCCGAGTTCGATTCCCTCGCCGATGTCGTCTCCTTCGGCATCGCCCCGGCGTTGCTCATGTACTTCCTGATTCTGTCGCCCTCCCAGGGATTCCTCTGGTTTCGCCAGATCGGGCCCCTGGTCGGCTTCATCTATCTGCTGTGCGCCGCCATGCGGCTGGCGCGGTTCAACGTCATCACCAACCCCCTCCTGCGGCGGGCCAAGAAGGAACTGAGCGGGGACTTTGTCGGGCTGCCGGTGCCGGCGGCCGCCACCACCGTGGCCGCCACCGTCCTCTTCATCCTCAAGCTGGACGAGTCCGACCGGTCGCTCAACCGCTTTGCCCTGGGTTTGCCCTTCCTGATGCTGCTCATCGCGCTCCTGATGATGAGCACGGTCCGCTATCCCAGCGGGAAGAAGGTCGACCTCCAGACCAAGACCCGGATGCGCAATTTCGTGGCCGTTTTGGCGGTAATCGCCCTTTTCATCATCTTCAAGGAGGTGGCCCTGCTGTGCGCCTGTCTGGCCTACATTTTTTTCGGCCTGATCCGGCACTGGCGCCGGCCGCGCATCCGGCGGACGGGTAACTTGTGAATAGCCTGCGCGTGTCCTGCCCGCAACTTCGACCCCGCCAAAAAGTGGGTGGTTGCCCGCACTGTTTCGATTTCTTTTCACCGGCCCGGAACGCGCTTTTTCCGAGCGGACCAAGCCGGTTGTTACACTTGTTCGCAGCCTATAATAATACGGCTGTAATTACTTATTGAACATGCAGTCTTTTGGACTTTGTTAACTTCCCCATCGGCATTGCCCCGCCCTCATGAAATTTAAAATCAATCGCGATCATTTCGCCAACGGTCTGGCCCAGGTGCTCAACGTCGTCGGCTCCAAGGCCACCATGCCGATTTTGAGCAATGTGCTGATCGAGGCGGAGAAGGACCGCCTGTCGCTGACCACGACCAACCTCGATTTGGGCATCCGCTGCCGGATTAAGGCCGATGTGAAGGAAACCGGGTCGGTGACCCTCCCGGTGAAGCGGCTGGCCAGCATCGTGCGGGAATTGCCCAATGTGGACGTCACGGTGGACGCCTCGCCCAATCACCAGGTCAAATTGTCCTCCGGCGGCTCGACCTTCCGGATCATGGGCATCGGCCGGGACGAATTCCCCCCGCTGCCGGAGTTTGGCGACGAGAAGGCCTACACCCTGGAGCAGCCCGAGCTGAGCGGAATGCTGAAGAGCGTCGCCTACGCCCAGTCGAGCGATGAGACGCGCTACATCCTGAACGGCGTCTATTTCAACTTCCGCGACGGCAAGCTCTCCCTGGTCGCCACGGACGGACGACGCCTGGCCGTGATGGCCAAGGAAATGGAGGTCCCGGCGGCCAGCGCGGGCGCGATCATCCTGCCGGCGAAGACCGTGGGCGAGCTCACCCGTCTCCTGGACAAGGGCGAGAAGGTGAAGATCAACTTCAACGACCGCCGCTGCGCCTTCCAGATCGCGACCGACAAGGACACGAGCGGCCTGGTCGACAGCGTCTACCTCTATTCCAAGGTGGTCGAGGGCAACTACCCAAACGACCAGCAGGTCATCCCGAAGGAGACCCACCAGCGGATCAAGCTGGAGCGCGAGCTCTTCCTGCAATGCGTCCACCGCGCCGCCCTGGTCTGCTCCGAGAAGTCCAACTCCGTCAAAATCAAGCTGACCAGCAATCTCCTCGAAATCACGGCCCAGAGCCCCGATTTCGGCGAGGCCCACGAGTCGATGGCGATCGGCTACAGCGGCCCGGACCTGCAGGTGGCGTTCAACCCCGCCTTCCTGCTCGATCCACTGCGCGCGCTGGCCAAGGACGAGGTCTTCTTTGAGGTGAAGGACGAGGTGAGCCCCGGGGTCTTCAAGACCCTGGATAATTTCATCTGCGTCATCATGCCCGTGCGGCTGAGCTAGAGCGGTGCAGCCCCCGTACCTCATCCTCGCCGCCATCCTGCTGTCCCTGCTGCTCCTGCAGGTGAACCAAAGGGCGGCGTCGCCCGTCATCTCGATCATCGACCGCTGGCTGCGCTGGGTGGTGTTCGCCTGCGGCGCGGCCCAGCTCTGCCGCGATTTCGACCTGCTCGACCGGCCCTACTGGGCCCTGTCGGCCTTCTTCTTCCTGGTCTGGTTCCTAGGCGGGATGCTTTACAACTGGCTGGCGATCTCGGCGCTCAGCATCAGCCCGATGCCGCTGTTTCCGCGCTACGTGGCGAACCAGAGCGGCGGGGAATGGCCGGTCCAGCCGCGGCTGCTCAAGATCCGCGAGTGGCTCCGCGCCCAGGGCTTCTCGCTGGTCCAGGCGCTCAAGGTCGAGGTGGGCAACGGCATCTACCTGCGGGTGGCGGTGTACCAGGACGCCGCGGCGCTGGTCCGCGTCGAGATCACCTTCCAGCCGCAGAGCAACGGCGCGATCGTGGCCTGCACCTCGCTCACGTCCCTCGGGACGGACGGGCGCCGGTATCTGACCGACAACCACTACATTCCCTTTGCCGGCTTCTATCCGGAAAACTGGATGGTGGAGCGGCGCCCCTGGTGCCGGTCCCTGCCGCGCCTCCTCGCGCTGCACCGGGCGCGGCTGGCGCGGGCGGGCGTGCACCCGGTCAACTTTGCGGTCGAGCCCCTGGCGGACCTGAACGCCACCCAGCACGAGCTGGACCTGATCAACACCGAGCTCGGTTTCCTCCATCCCCACAACCAGCGCGAGGACTTCGGGAAGATCACCCAGGAGGGCCGGTACCGCGTGTGGAAGGAGATCTGGATGCTCAACTACCTCGGCCGCAGCTCGCGCTACCGCTGAGCGGGTTCAGCGGGCGAGGGCGGCGACAGCGCGGCTGGTCTGGGTGGAGATATGCGCCGGGTCGGTGAAGGCGAGGATGAGGCCGGCCAGGATGGCGACGTAGATAAGTTTGACGGAGAGGTCGTTGAGGAGGGTCTTCATGATGATTGGATTCGAGGGGGAGACGGTGGAACCCGGGGTCCGGATTACGTACTCCCATGGATTAAACCGTGAATATTAGCTCCCGCCCTGTAACCCGTCCCCGGAAGCGGCCGTCCGCCGCCAGTTGCCAAATCCGCGCGGCTCGGCCACCTTCCCCCCCTGATGCACTTTGACGTCGTCATCGCGGGCGGCGGATTCACCGGGGCCTACTGCGCGCGGGAACTGCGGAAAGCGCTGGGCCGGTCCGAGGGCGAGCGCCGCGTCGCGCTGATCTCGGACCGCAATGTCCTCGTCTTCCAGCCCATGGTGCCCGAGGTGGTCGGCTCCTCGCTGGGGCCGATGGACGTCGTCACGCCGCTGCGGGAATTCTGCCGCGGCGTGAACGTGCTGCAGGGCTCGATCCAGCGCGTCGACTGGGCGAAGAAAGAGCTCGTGATCGACGGCGGCCGCTTCACGCCCAACCACACCATCGGCTTCACCCATCTCGCGCTGGCGCTCGGCAGCGTGGCCGACCTGAACGCCGTGCCCGGCATGGCGGAGTATGGCTGGCCGCTGAAGGATGTGGCGCACGCCATCCGCCTGCGGACGGCCATCGTCAACCGGCTGGAGGAGGCCAACCTGGTCGAGGATCCGGCGGTCCGCCAGCGGCTCCTGACGTTCGTGATCGTGGGCGGCGGCTACACCGGCGTCGAGACCGCGGGCCAGATCCAGGACTTCGTCCACGAGGCGCACCGGCTTTACGTCAGCCTGCGGGGGCTCGAGCCGAAGGTGGCGCTGATTCACGCCGGCCCCCATCTCCTCCCTGAAATCGGCCCGGAATTGGGCGGCTACGCCCAGCGCCTTCTCGCCCGCCGCGGAATCGACATCCGGCTGAACACGCATGTCTCCGCCATGACCGCGCGGGGCGTGCGCTTCCGCGAGGGCGGCGGGATGGAGACGCACACCATCGTCACCACCATCGGGAACGCGCCCAATCCCCTCGTGCTCGACCTCGCCCGCCAGCTGGGCGTCGAGCTGGTCAAGGGCCGCCTGCCGACGGACGAAATGATGCGGGTGGGGGGGCGGCGGGATTTGTGGGCGGCCGGCGACGGGGCCGCCGTGCCCTGGGACGACCGCGGGGAGAAGAAGGTCTCGCCGCCGACGGCCCAGTTCGCCGTCCAGCACGGGATCCGGCTCGGCCGCAACATCGCGGCGGAGCTGCGCGGCGCGCCGCCCCAGCCCTTCCGCTATCGCTACCGCGGCCAGCTGGCGACGATCGGCCGGCATGCGGCGGTGGCGGAGGTCTATGGGCTGCATTTCCGGGGGTTCATCGCCTGGTGGCTGTGGCGCACGATCTACCTGGCGAAGCTGCCCAGCGCGCGCCGTCGCCTGCGTGTCACGATCGACTGGACGTTCGAGCTGATCTTTGCGCGCGACATCAGCGTCCTCCTGCCCCGGCCCGACGAGGTCATGCGGTCGATCCATCTCGAGGCGGGGGAGGTCCTGGTCGCCGCCGGCGACCCCTGCCTGGGCTACTTCTACGTGCGGGCGGGTGAGCTCTCGATCGATCGCGGGCGTCCGCCCGAGCAGACGTTCGCGAAGGGCAGCATGATCGACGACGCGCTCGTCGCGCAAAAGGTCTGGCAGGCGACCCTCTGCGCCACGGTCCCTTCGGATCTGGTCGTCTTTCGCGGGGCGGCCTTCCGCCTCCTGGAGAATGACCTGAAACTCGTGCCCCGCGCTCCGGCCGGCCGGCCGGCTAGCTGATCGCGGCCGTCACGATCGCGGCGATGGCTGGCGGCAGCGCCAGCCCGCGGGCGAACTCCTGGGCGGCGGGGCTCATCTTCCGCCAGGTCTTGCGGACGATGTCCACGAACTTCTCCGGGGGATAACCGGCGTGCTGCGCCGCGAAGGTCCCGATCTCGTTCTCCAGAAAAACGAGGCAGGCCGCGTCCTCGAGGGCCTGCGTGCCGGGATTGGCCTTCAGCCCCTCCTTGGCGACCCAGGCGGCGGCCTCCCGGGCCTCGGCCTCGGCCACGCCCGCGCCGACCAAGAGTTCGCGCGCGCGCCCGGCCTGCCGGGCGTAGAGGGATTTGCGCCACGCGAAGTACGCGGCCTTGCCCTCGGGAAACGAGGCGCGCGGCACCGACCAGCGCTCGAGATGCTGGCAGCGGGCGGCCAGGAGCAGGAGCGGCGGCGCCGCCGGCACCAGCCGGCGGACCCAGGCCTCCATCCGCTCGGCATACACCGCCTCCGCCGGCCGGCCGTCGGCCGCCCGCTGCGGATCGGCGGCGTGGGCCGCGTCGATCGCGGCGCGGGCGCGGTCGTAGGCGCCCACGGCCGGTTAATAGACCTGCTCGTCGAGCAGGGTGAAAAGCTCGGCCTCGGTGATCCGGCGCTGCTGCATGGAGTCGCGCTCGCGGAGGGTGAACGAGCCGTCCCGCTCGATCGTCTCGAAGTCGATCGTGACGCACCAGGGCGTCCCGATCTCGTCCTGCCGGCGGTAGCGGCGGCCGATGGCGCCGCCCTCGTCGTAGAACACGGCGTACTTGCGCTTGAGCCGGCGGTAAATCTCCTGGGCGCGCGCGACCAGCTCGGGCTTGTTCTTGATCAGCGGCAGCACCGCCACCTTGACCGGCGCGATGCGCGGGCTGAAGCGGAGCACGGTGCGCTTCTCCACATTGCCCTTGTCGTCCGGCACGTCCTCCTCGGCGTAGGCGGCGCAGATCAGGGCGAGGAAGATGCGGTCGACGCCGACCGCCGGCTCGATCACGTGCGGCGTGAACTTCTTCTTGGTCACCTCGTCGAAGATCTCAAGCGGCTTGCCGCTGTGCTGGGCGTGCTGCGACAGGTCGTAGTTGCCGCGCGCGGCAATGCCCCACAGCTCCTGCACGCCGAAGGGATACCGGAACATGATGTCGGTCGTCCCCTTGGAGTAGAACGCCAGCTTCTCCTTCGGGTGGTCGTACTCCGAAAGGTGGCTGTCCGGCAGGCCGATCGACTTGAGCCAGTCCTTGCACCAGTTGATCCACTCGCGGTGGCACTGGGCCCAGTCGGCATCCTCGTGGATGAAGTACTCCATCTCCATCTGCTCGAACTCGCGGGACCGGAAGATGAAGTTGCGCGGCGTGATTTCGTTGCGGAAGGACTTGCCGATCTGGGCGATGCCGAAGGGCAGCTTCACCCGGCCGGTATCCACGACGTTCTTGAAGTCTGCGAACATGCCCTGGGCGGTCTCGGGCCGCAGGTAGGAGACCGCGCTTTCGTCGCGCAGCGCGCCGACGTAGGTCTGGAACATCATGTTGAAGGCGCGGGGCGGCGTCAGGCTGCCGGCTTCGCCCGTGGCGGGGGAGGGGATGAGAGCGATCTCCTCGGGCTTGGCCTCCGTCATGTCGCGCGGCTGCACCGGGGCCAGCTTGCCCTGGATCGCCTTCTTGCGCTTGAAGCTCTCGGCCGCGGCCTGGAGGTCGGCGGCGGTCGAGGCGGTCTCCAGCAGGCTGACATAACCGACGATCTGGTCGTCGACCACCACCGGGGCGAAGAAGAGCTGGTCGGCGCGGAAGCGCTGCTTCGACACCTTGCAGTCCACCAGGGGATCGGTGAAGCCGGCCACGTGGCCCGACGCCTCCCAGACCTTGGGGTGCATGATGATGGAGGATTCGAGGCCGACGACGTCGTCGCGGCGGCGGACCAGGTCGCTCCACCAGCAGTCGCGGATGTTCTTCTTCAGCTCGGCCCCGAGCGGGCCGTAGTCGAAAAAGCCGTTGATGCCGCCGTAGATTTCGGAGGAGGGAAAGACGAAGCCGCGCCGCTTGCAGAGCGAGACGATGGCTTCCATGGTAAGACCAGAATCAGGGGAGGCGGACATGAAAAGGGCGCAAGTGTGCGCCGGGCCGAAGCCCCGGTCAATTCCCGCCTTGGGCCAGGCACTCGCGCAGCGCCGCCTCGAACTGCTGGGCGGTGAACGGCTTGGTCAGCACCCGGTCGACGTTGAACTGCACCAGGGAGCGCAGGTCCGACAGGCCGATCCGGCCGCTGACCACCAGGATCCGGCCGGCATAGGCCCGCTCGCGCAGGCGGCCGACCAGGTCCACCCCGTTGACGCCGGGCAGGTTGACGTCGATCACGAGAAGGTCGTAGCCCGGCGAGCCACCGGCGAGGTGCTGCCATGCGGCCGTGCCGTCGGCGAGGTGGACGACCTCGTGGCCGCCGCGGCGGAGGATGGCCATCACGGTCTGGGCCACGAGATCCTCGTCCTCAATCAGGAGGACGCGCGCGGGCGGCAGCGGGGCCCCGGGCGCGGCCGGCGCCGGTTTCGGGGGGAACCCCTCCACGGAGGACCAAACCGGCAGGAAGACGTGGAAGGCGGAGCCGGCTCCCGCCTCGGATTCCACCTCCACCCGCCCGCCGGCGCCGGTCACCAGGTGCCAAACCGTCGCCAGCCCGAGGCCGGTGCCCTTGCCCACCTCCCTGGTCGTGAAGAACGGCTCGAAGGCCCGCTCGACGACGCTGGGCGCCATGCCGAGCCCGTTGTCTTTGACGGTAAGGCGCTGCCAGCCAACCAATGCTGCTCCCACTCGGCTTTTGCCGGGGGTCGCGGCGGCCGCCGGGAGAGGCGCGACCGAGACTCGGATCTCGGGCGTCCAGCCGTCGGCGGGCGAACGGATGATCTTTTCCATCAGCGTGTCACGAGCATTGAGCAGGAGATTGATCAGGATCTGGTTGAGGTCGGTGGCGTTGAAGCGCAGCGGGGGGAGGTCCGCGGGGACCTCGCGCTTCCACTGGATGCGGCGATCCAGCGTGGAACGCAGCAGCTCGAAGCTGCTGGCGATCAACTCGCCCAGCGCCACCGCGTCCGCGCGCGCCTCGGACTTCCGGCCGAAGGTCAGCAGCCGGCGGGTGAGCTCGGCCGCGCGCTGGGTCGCCTGCGCGACGACGGCCACCTCGCGCTGCAGCGGTTCGTCGCCCGGCCAGTCCGCCTGGATTTCCCCGATCTTCAGCATCACCGGGGTCAGGAGATTGTTGAACTCATGGGCGATGCCGCCCACCAGTTCGCCGACGGCGCGCAACTTGCGGGACTGCGCCAGTTCCGCGTCGAGCAGCTTGCGGGACGAGACGTCCTCCACCAAGACGCAGACGCGGGGGCAGCCGCCGGCGCCGGGCGAAAGCGGGACGATCGTGACGTCGAGCACCCCCCGGCCGCCCTCGACTTCCTGTTCATAGTGGACGATCTGCTCGGTCGGCGGCCGGCGGCGAAGCACCTCTTCGAGGTGGTGGCGAGCCCCGGCGGCCAGCGGAAGGCCCGCCAGCGGCTGGTCGATCGTTGTCTCCGGGTCCACGCCATAGAGACGCCCGGCCTCGCGGTTCATGGAGAGAACGAGTGGTCCCCGCGCCGCGAATTGGATCACGCTCATTCCCATCGGGATGTGATCGTAGAGGGCTTTCAGCAGCTCCCCTTGGCGGGCCAGCTCGGCCGCCTGGCGGGCCAGCCGCCGGCGCAGCGCCCGCTGCCAAAAGCAGCCGCCCAGCGCCGCTAGCAGACCGAGCAGCAGGGCAGTCAGGGCATAGACGACCCGCTGCCGCGTGGTGAAGAGCGGGGCGTCGATTCCGCCGAACCAGCGGCCATAGATTTCGTCGAATTGACCCGAGCGGTGCACGATCGCCAGGCCCTCGTTCAGCTGAGCCAGGAGCTTCGCGTCGCCCTTATGCACCGCGAACGCCTGACGGATCTCGTAGCCGGCCAGCGGCTCCCCGAGGATCTTGAGCCCGGCCAGATGGTCGTGGTCGATCACCGAGAGCGCGGTCAGGCGGGAGACGAAGGTGCCCGCGCAGGCCCCGCTCTCGACGCAGCGCAGCGCCTCCAGGGAGGAGCTGGCGTACATGATGCGCACGTGGAGCCCGCGGTCGCGCAGAAACGACTCGCCGATGCTGCCGCGCCCGACGATCGCGAACGTCCGGCCCTCCAGGTCCTCATAGCGGTGGACGGGCCCGTCGCGGCGCACGAACACGCTGCCCTGCAGCGTCAGGTAGGGCACGGAGAACTCCGCGACGCTCTCGCGGTCCGGCGAGTGGCTGTAGTTCAGCAGGAGACTGAAGTCCCCCGCGCGAAACCGGGACTGCAGCTCCATGCTCCGGCGCACCTCTTCGCGCGCGTGGAGCCCCATGGCGTCGATCACCGCCTGGAAGAGTTCGACGGTGAAGCCGTGCAGCTTCCCATCGGCGTCCTGAAAACTGTAGGGGTAGATGTCGGCCGAAACGCCCGCCACCAACTCATGAGGGGCCGCCGCAGCGGGCGGCGCAGGCGCCGCGCGGACGCAAGGCAGCAGCGCCGCGAGCAGGACAAGCGCGAGCGGGCGATTACGGGCCGGGGGAAAAGCGGGGGTGGGCCGGGGGAGGCGCACGAGGGGGCGGTTCCTTTCTGGCGTATCCGGCCGCTGGGAACAACCTGAAATCCCGAAAGGCAATGCACTCCGCGGTTGCGGGATGTAGGCGGAGCGTCTCCCCTGTTGGGATGAAGGCCTCTTTCACCCCGCGGGACTATTCCCGCATCCTCGAACTCGCCTACCTCGGCCTGTGGGTGGCCGGGGCGCGGCCGGAGGACCCCGCGGCCGCGCCGGAACGCTACGCGGAGCTCGCGCAGAAGCTCTTTGAACTTGCGACCCCCTTCGGCTGCGCGGATCTGGTCGAGGCGGACGCCGGCGGCGGCCTGCGGCCGGCCGAGAAGCTGACCGAGGGTCCGGTCCGCGAGAAGATCGACCAGTTCCTCGACGACACCTTCTGGACCGAGCTCGTCCAGCGGCTGGCGGAGCGGGACCTCCGCGCCGAGCTGGGCGCGACCAAGCTCGCCGACGAGCTGACCGAAGGGGAGGCGGCTCGGCTCACCGCGCTGGAGGACCGCTATTGGCGGGAGTTCGAGCAGGCGGGGGTCGACCACCTCGTGGTGCTGCAGGGCGGCCGCGGGTGAGGGTCCCGGGAACAATTGGCCTAAGGGGAGGAACTGACTAGGGTGCTTCGTCTGATGCCCAAACCCTGCCTCCTTCTTCTGGCCGCGCTGCTGGCGGTGCCGCTGCGCGCCGAGGTGCCCGCCCTGCTCAATGATGCCCTGAACAAGGTGGTGCATGACCATGGCCGCTGGGCCTACACGGAATCCCACGAGATCCGGAACGGGCAAAACAAGGTCATCGACTCGAGCGTGGTGCGTTTTGATCCCTCCAAGCCCTATGCGGAGCAGTACACGCCCGTGACGATCGAGGGCCATGTCCCGACCCACAACGAGCTGGAGAAATACCGGGATCGCGGTATTCGGCGGGGTCACAGCCTCGAAAAGGCCGAAAGCCAGGGGAAGCCGCCGCCCGGGCGCACGCTGGGCGACGAGGTGGATCTCACCCGGGCGACCGTCGCGCAGGAGGATGCCGCCACCGTGACCTACGAGGTCCCGCTGCGCTCGGACAACAACGAGCGCTTTCCGCCCGACAAGTTCCAGGTGCTGGTCCGGGTCGACAAGGCCGGACGCGCCCTGCAGCACGTGGCCGTCCATCTGCGCGCGCCCCTGCGCTTCGCCCTGCTGCTCAAGGTGAAGTCCGGCGAGCTCGACGTGGAATTCGCGCAGGTCGACCCCAAGCACGCGCCGGCGATGACCCGGCTGGCCGGCGGAGGCACCGGCTCCGTGGTCTTCATCTCCCTGGGGCGCAGCTTTGTGATCACCCGCAGCGCCTTCCAGCACGTGCGTCCGTTTGACGAGCGCTTCGGGGTCGAAATCGGCCCGATGAAGGCGCTCGACTTCTGAGGGCGGAAGCGGCGCCCGCGCCGGATCCCGGCAGCAAAAGGTTGCGCCGGGTTTCTCCCCGGCGTTTCTCTCGGTGGCGATGGCCACGCCCTCCGCCCCCTCCCGCCGTCCGGCCTGGATAGACGGCCTGGCTGCGCTCGCGGTCGCTGCCGTGGCCTGGGTCGTCTACCGCGGCGTGCTCGGCGGCGGGTTTCTGCAGTGGGATGACGACATCAACATCCTGAACAACCCGCACGTCCACGCGCTGTCCTGGGCGAACCTGAGGTGGATGTTCACGGACGGCCAGTACATGCGCCGCTACCTGCCGCTGGGCTGGCTGCGCTGGGCCGCGGACTATCAGCTCTTCGGCGCGAACCCACGGCCGTTCCACTGGGCGAACCTGTGCCTCCACGCGGCCGATGCCGGGCTGCTCTACCTCCTGATCCGGCGGATCTGCTCGTTGCAGGATGACACGCGGCGTCCCTCCGCTTTCTGGGCGGTGGCGCTGGCTGCGATCGGGGCCCTCAGTTGGGCCCTCCATCCCCTGCGGACGGAGGCGGTGGCCTGGGCCTCGACCGGGCAATACTGCCAGGCCGTGCTCTTCCTCCTGCTTTCGGCCCTGGCCTACCTGCGCTACGCGAGTTCGCCGGCCGTGATCAATCCCTGGCGGAGCCCGGTGTTCTGGGCGGCGGCGGGCCTCTTTCTCCTTTCGCTGCTCAGCTATCCGGTGGCGCTCGGCTACCTGGGCGTCCTGATCGTGATCGACGTCTTTCTGCTCCGCCGCCTGCCGGCTGGCGGGCGCATGCTGGACCGGGCCTACCATGGCGTCTGGCGGGAGAAGATCCCGTTCCTGGTCGTCACCCTCATTGTCCTGATCGCCACCGTCGGCTCCCGCTATAACGCCCGCGGGATCTGGCAGCCGCCGCCCACCCTGGCGGAATTCGGCGC
This sequence comes from uncultured Opitutaceae bacterium, assembly GCA_903916755.1. Taxonomy (GTDB): domain Bacteria; phylum Verrucomicrobiota; class Verrucomicrobiia; order Opitutales; family Opitutaceae; genus Palsa-1447. Next base: position 15,216 of record CAIWXW010000063.1, read on the forward strand.
GGGCGCCCGCCTGATGCAGGCGTTCTACGTCTGGGCCTACTATCTCTGGAAGCCGTTCTGGCCCGTCCATCTGGCGCCGGTCTACACCGCGCTGGTGGCCTTTCGTCCGACCGACCCGATCATGATCGCCAGCGCGGCCGGCGTCCTCCTGATCAGCGCGTTGCTGGTGTGGCGGGCCCGGCAGTGGCCGGGGCTCCTGGCCCTTTGGCTCTGCCACCTGCTGCTCCTGATCCCGATGCTGGGCCTGAGCGAGCACCCGCATTTTACGAACGACCGCTACTGCTACCTCGCCGCCATCCCCTGGTCCGTCGGGCTCGTGGTCCTCCTGCGACGATGGGTCGTCGACCTAGGGGCGCGGGTGGGGGTGATCCTGGCGGCGACGGGTGTCCTTGCCATCGCCGGGCGCGCCAGCGCGGCTCAGGTCCTCGTGTGGCGGGACAGTGAAACCCTCTTTCGCCATGTCCTCGGCACGCTCGGCGCCGACCCCTACAGCTACGATATCTGGCTGCGGCTGGGCCGGGCCCAGGTGGCGCGGGCCGAGCTGCCCGCCGCCGAAATCTCCTTCCGGTCCGCCCTGGGGATCCGGCCGGAGGCGGGCGAAGCCCGCGCCCACCTTGGGCTGGTGCTTTTTGCCGAGGGGCGGCCGGACGAAGCCGAGGGCTATCTGGGAGCCTCCGCGCGGACGACGCGCGCCGAGGCGGACGCGCGGAGCGCCCTGGTCAACGCCCTGCTGCGCGCGGGCTGGCTGACCGAGGCGGTGCAGTACTGCGAGGCGCTGGTCCGCTTCAATCCCCAGCTGCCGGAGGCGCAGGGGAACCTCGGGGTGGTGCTGGCCCTCTCGGGCCGTGCAGCCGAGGGACTGCCGCACCTGCGCGAGGCGGTGCGGCTCGACCCCCGTTCCGTCGCCACCCGCTTCAATCTCGCCCTGGCGCTCCGCAACATCGGCCGGATCGACGAGGCCCGCGCGGAATTCAACGCCGTGCTCCAGCTCGATCCCAAGTTCGCACCCGCGCGCCAGGCGCTGGGCACGCTCGGGCCTCAGAAGCCGTAGAGCTCGGCGGGATTGTCGACCAGGACGAGCTTCCGCAGCGCCTTGTCTGGAATCCAGGCCGGAAGCAGGTCCACGAGATCGCCGTCATTGGGCATGAAGGCGGCGTTCGGGTGCGGCCAGTCCGTGCCCCAGACGCAGCGCCGCGGCGCCGCCGCGAGGAGCGCCTGGACGAACGGGATGACGTCGGCATAGTCGGGCGCCTGTGAGGAGATGCGGTAGGGCGCGGAAAGCTTGAACCAGCAGCGTCCGCTCCGCGCCAGCCGGAGCATCGTCTGGAATCCCGCCGAGCCGGTCCCGCTGCTCGCCGGCACCATGCCGAAATGGTCGATCACGATCGGAACCGGCAAGGTGAGCAGGGCGCGGTCGACATCGGGTAGCTCCGCCAGGCTGGGCAGCAGCTGGAGATGCCAGCCGACCCGCCGAATGCGGGCGGCGAGGGCGGGGAGGGCCGGCAGGATCGTGCCGGCGTTGGCCGCCGACAGGTGGATTCGGCAGCCCTGGACCCCGAGCCAATGCAGTTCATCCAGCTCGGCTTCGGTGGTGGCCTCGTCGATCAGCGCAATGCCCCGGAGGGGAAAACTGCCCGACCGGAGGGCCGCCTTCAGCGCGGAATTGTCGGTCCCGTAGGGGCTGGGCTGGACCAGCACGCCGCGGGAGCAGCCGATGATCCGGTGCATGCGCAGGTATTCGGACAGTGGCGCGCTGGCCGGGAGATAGCTCTGGTTGCGGACGGGAAAGCGATCGAACGGCCCAAAGATATGGGCGTGAGTGTCGCAGGCTCCCGGCGGCAGGCGATACTTCGGCGTATGCGTGGCGGGATCGGGAGCGGGGTTCTGTCCGGGGGTAGACGGATTGGCCACGGCGGGACCCTAGGCACGGGCTGTGGCACCGGCAAGAAGGATGCGGTGGCGGAGGATCGGCTCGGCTTGCGGCCAAGGTCTCGCTGGCACGTACGGCGCCGACGGGCGCTACCCGTTGCCGGATGCCTTCCGGCGACCATCGCGCCCTGGTCGAAGGAGGGCGGCATGTCGGACCCGGCGAAATAGCGTCTCTTTCAGGAGGAAAGGGGTTTCTGCAAGCAGTTGCTGGGATGGGGCTGCGCAAGATGTCGCTTGGCGATTTCGCGCGGGTACTTTACCACCAAGACGTTATTCGGGCCTATAGCTCAACGGTTAGAGCAGAGGACTCATAATCCTTTGGTTCTGGGTTCGAGTCCCAGTGGGCCCACCATTGTTTTTCCCTTGGAGGCTCTCCCGCTGTCGACGAAACCATCAGTTGGTACTTTGCGACACCAGATGTTTAAAGACAGAGGGATTGCAGTTGATGCTTGAATCTCTTCATGCGTAAAAGGCCGAGGATTACGGCACCTGCAGTTTCGCCGAAGGTGGCGAAGTGCGCGGCTACCGGCTATTGATCATCGAAGACGTGGTAAGTTCGGGTGGTGCGATCCTCGAATCAGTGCGCGCGCGGCGCGGCGAAGGCGCGATTATTGAGAATGCCGTCTGCGTGATCGATCAGTCTCAGACGATCCGAAAATCGTTCTGCACCCGGTCCTTCGTAGCGGAAGGAACCCCGGCTGCCGCGGCAAATTCCGGCCACGCTAGAATTGCCGCTGCGACGGAGCCCAGGGCCCGCTTCGGATCGGAAACGACGAAGCGATCGGCGACTTCGAGCAGATCGGCCCGGCGAATCTCGTCGAACCGCCCATTGACGCTCATCAGGTGCTGCGCCGTCCACTCGCCCTTTGGGTTGTGGGCGTGGGTGACGTCATAGGCTGGCGCCATCTCCCATCGGCCGCCTTCCTTCAGGCGGAAGGAGAAATTCTTCGCGTGGTCATCGCAGTTCCGGGCCATGACGTTAAACGCCATGCGGCGGAAGGCCTCGTCCATGGCTTGAGGCCCGATCTGGAGCGCGGAAATCGTGAGGAAGAGCTGCTCGTAGGAGTGGGACGCCCGCTGCTTGTAGTCGAGGTGCTGGAGGGCGCAAAGGGTCTGAAGGTGGTGCTTCGTATTCCCATCCCGGTCGAACCGCTTGGTCATGAAGTGAGCGCGACCGGTTTCTTCCAGCAGGCGGCACGGCGCCATCGTGATCCCCGCCCGCAGCGCCATCAGGTGGTAGGCGTATTCAATCCGCCCATAGTCCGCCGAGGTGCCGAGTTCCTTGTCCGCCCCGACGCCATCAAATTTCAGCAGCCAGTGCTCAAAGCCGTCCGCCACGTTGAACTGGCCGCTCCGCATCTCGTGGCTCGTGGGATGCCACGCAATGACCGCCTTGGCGCGAGCGCCGCCCGCGGAGGTGCCCACGCGAATGATGTTCGCCAGCGCCGCCTTCGCGTGGGCATCGTCCTCGAAGTTCCCGCGAACCGCCTGCCGGGCCGCTTCGACCAGTTCCTTCATGGCGAGGGGCTTGGCGCTCTCGGTCCGCGCGCCCTGCGGCGGCTTGAATTCGAGGGCGCCCATCCCGCGCTTGCCCATGTACGCCAGGCGGTGCAGGGAGGTGATCTCGCTCTTCGCGATGCCGCGTTCGGCCATCCAGGCGTCGACCAGGGCGTTGCCGAAATCATCGGGCAGGGCGTCCGAGAGCAGGCCGGGCAGTCGCTTGAAGGACTCGCCGAGCTCCGGAAAGGCGAAAACCCGCGGCCGGTCGGTGCGCATGATGATCGGGGCGAGTTCGACCCCGGACTGCAGCCACTTCGGATCATACTCGAACACGTAGCAGCCAAGGTTTGGGTCCGCGGCGACGGCACCCGCCCGCTGACCCCAGATCCAAACTTCGATTGCGCCGGTAGGAGGAGGCATGTGGCTATACGGAGCGTTTGCTAGCGCGCTGCCGGCCTGCCGGAGATCGGACCAGGGCCATCGGGCTCACCTGGGGTTCGGGGGCTAGGACATTAAGGGGGGTGGGCGCGTCCAGGGCACGGAGGACTCGAACCAGCGTCTCGAGCTTGCTGTGGCCCTCTCGCTCGAGCTGCCGAAGGGCCCGCAGGGAAACGCCAGCCCTTCGCGCCGCCTCCTCCTGGGAGACATCCTGGTTCACCCGGAACGCGCGTACTCGCGCGCCCACCACTCCAAGCATCTCTGCCACGGTCTTGTGCTGGACTGGTTGCTGATTCATAAGAGGTCGAAAGGTGCCGGTCATAGTGTATAAAGATGCCAATAGGTATAACTTCGCTGGTTATGGCAGATGTCAATAAGAGGTCAAAAAATGCCTGTTATGTCAAGATAAGGACAAAAGAGGGTCTAAACTGCCGCTTGAGCCATAGCGAACCATGTGACACGGGCTCGATTCAGCCGAGGCCCTGGCTATCGCGGCCAAACCACGTTGCATTGGCACCATGCCGATTCCCGCGACCCACGTCTTGCAGGTCTCCGGCGTCGGCAAGTACTACGGCGAGCGCCGGGTCCTGCAGGACATCACCTTTTCCGTCGCGGCCGGCGAGCGGGTCGCCCTCACCGGGCCGTCGGGCAGCGGCAAGACCACGCTGCTGAACTGCCTGGGCGGCGTGGATCGGCCCGACGCCGGCGCGATCGAGCTCGACGGGGAGCGGATCGACCAGCTGCCGGGGGACGGCCTCGCCCGCTTGCGGCGCGAGCGGGTGGGCACGGTCTTCCAGTTCTTTCACCTGCTTCCGACCCTGACGGCGGCCGAGAACATCGAGCTACCGCTCCAGCTCATCGCGATCCCGGCCGCCGAGCGGCGCGAACGGGTCGCCGCAGCGCTGGCCCGCATTGGCCTGACCGCGCGGGCGGCGGCCCGGCCGGGGCAGCTTTCCGGCGGCGAGCAACAGCGCGTGGCCATCGCCCGGGCGCTCGTCCATCGCCCGGCGCTGATCCTCGCCGACGAGCCGACGGGGAACCTCGATTCGGCCAATGGCGCGAACGTCCTGCAGCTCCTGCGGGAGCTGACGGACGAGACGCGGACGGTCCTGGTGCTCGTCACCCACAGCGAGGAGGCGGCCGCGATCTGCCACCGCCGGATCCATCTCCGCGACGGCCGGATGATCCCCTGAACCGGCCATGCTCGCCCTGGAAACCCTGCTGCTGCGCCGGTTCACGCTGCGCCATTGGCGCCTGGCGTTCCGGCAGTCGCTGCTGCTGGTCGCCATCCTCGGCCTGGGGGTCGCGGTGGCGGTCGCGATGCGCCTGGCCAACCGGGCGGCGGTCGCGAGCTTCACCCACTTCACGGACACGCTGACCGGCCCGAGCGACTGGATCATCCAGCCGGCCGCGGGCACCCTGCCCGAGAGCGTGCTGCCGGAGCTGCGGGCGGCGCTGGGCGCGGCACCCGTGCAGCTGTTTCCGGTGGTCGAGACCACGGCGGCCCGGCCCCGCCGGGCCGCCGATCCGGCCAGCTTCGGCCGCACGACCTACACGCTGGTGGGCGTCGACCTCGTGGCCGTGGCCAATGCCGCTGGCCAGCAGGAGGCCGGAGGCTCGTTTCTCACGGCCGCGCCGCTCGCCGATCCGCGGGGCGGAGCGACGGAAGGGGCCCCGGATTTTTGGCGAACCTTCCGCGCGGGGCCGCGGGTCTGGATCAGCCGCGCCCTGGCCGCGGAAATTGGCGGCGCCCGCGCGATCGAGCTGGTGGTGAACGAGCACATCGTGCGGCTGCCGGTCGCGGGCGTGATTCCCGGGGGGCGGGACGCGCCCCAGGCGCCGGACACCTTGATCGTGCTGGACCTGCCCCAGCTCCAGCAGCTGACGGGGAAGGTCGGGCGCCTGGACCGGGTGGAGTTTGCCGTCGAGCCGGGGCCGGGGGCCGCGGGACGGCGCGCCGAGCTGCGGGCGGTGCTGGAACGGCTGGGTGGAGGGGGCGCCCGATGGACCGTCGCCTCGCCCGCCGCCCGGCGCGAGACCGCCGAGACCATGACGCAGGCGTTTCGGCTCAACCTCACGATCCTTTCGCTGATCGCCCTCCTGGTGGGGCTCTACCTCATCTTCGAGGCGCTGGACGGCGCCGTCGTCCGCCGCCGGGGGGAAATCGCCATCCTGCGCTCGCTCGGTTTCACGGAGGGCACGGTGCGGCGGGCGTGGATGGCGGAGGCGGGGGTCCTGGGCCTCTTGGGCGGGGCGCTGGGCGTGCTGCTGGGCTGGGCGGGCGCGCAGCTGGCCGTGCGCGCGGTCGGGCACACCGTCAATGCGCTTTACTATGCCACCACGGTCGACCGGGCGGGCCTCAGCGTGGCCGATGGCTGCCTCGGCCTTCTGCTCGGCGTGGTCGCGAGCCTCGCCGCCGGCTGGTGGCCCGCCCGCGAGGCCGCCCGGACGCCGCCCGCGCAGGTGCTGGTCCGGCACGGGGCCGCCGCGGCCGGGCCGGTGCTGCTGCGGCAGGCATGGCTGGGCGCGGTCCTGTTGGCCGCGGGATGGGTGTGCGCGCAGCTGCCACCCCTGCGGGTTGGCGCCGGCGTGCGCTTTCCCTTGGCCGGCTATCTCGCGGCCCTGCTGTGGATCTTTGGCGGCGGGATCCTCGCCGGATTCCTGCTGCCGGCGATCGCGCGGGTCGCCCGGCGGTGGTGGGCCGATTCCGCGCCGGCCCGGGTCGCGGTCAGCCACCTGGGCGCCCCCTCCGGCCGGCACCGCCTCGCGGTGGCGGCGCTGCTTTGCGCCGTGGGCATGACCGCCGGCATGGCGATCCTCGTGGCCAGCTTCGAGGCGACCGTGCGGGGCTGGGTGCAGCGCTCGCTCCAGGCGGATCTCTACATCTCCAGCAGCGGCGCGCAGAGCGCCTCGTCGCAGAACCGGATCTCGCCCGCCACCTGGCGGGCGGTGACGAAGCAGCCGGGCGTGGCCGCGGCGGGCGTGCTGTCGGCCTTTCCCATCGAGCTGGAGGGGATCCCCACGCTGCTGACCGGCACCGACCTGCGCTTGGTCCGCGCCCGCTCCTCGCTGCCGTGGGTGCAGCCCCCGCGGGACGACGCGATCTACGACGCTACGCGCAACGCGGGGCTTGCGCTGGCGAGCGAGAGCTTCGGCGAGCGCTTCCGCAAGCGGCGCGGCGACACCGTGGCCGTGCCCACGCCGGCGGGATGGCGGACCCTGACCGTGGCGGGCGTCTACGCGGACTACGGCAACGAGCGGGGCTCGCTGCTGGTGGAGCGCAGCCACCTGGTGGAATGGTTCGGCGACGATGACGCCGCCAACGTCTCGCTTTTCCTGGCGCCCGGCGCCGACGCCGAGGACCTCCGCGCGCGCCTGCTCGCGGCCTATCCCGGCCTCACCGTCTTCACCAATGCCGCGCTCCGCACCGAGATCCTCCGCATCTTCCGGCAGACGTTCTCGATCACCTACGCCCTGGAGGTGATCGGCGTGGTGGTCGCGGTGATCGGCCTCGCGCTGACGCTTTCCAGCGTGCTGCTCGATCGGCGCGACGAGCTCACCGTCCTGCGGACGCTCGGCTTCGACCGGGCGCAGATCGCTCGGGCCACGGCCCTGGAGGGAATGTCCATCGCCGCGAGCGCGGTGGCGGGCGGGCTGGCGCTGAGCCTCGGCCTGGGCTGGCTGCTGATCCACGTCATCAACAAGCAGTCGTTCGGCTGGACGCTCGGCTTCGCCCTGCCGTGGGGACAACTCAGCGCCCTGGGCGGCATGGTCGTCGCCACCGGCGGCGGCGTGAGCTACCTCGTCGGACGCTGGGGCGCCGACCTGCCGGCCGACCGCGAGGAATGAGGCAGCGCCGCATGAGACGCATCCTTTCCCTCATCCTGGCCGGCGGCTGCGGCTTTGCGGCCCCGCTCGGCGGCCAGGTCCCCGCCACGGCCGACGACTTTGCGGTGCCCCAGCCCGGGCATCACTTTGCCTTTCCGCGGGACCATGGCAGCCATCCGGACTTCCGGATCGAGTGGTGGTATGTGACCGGCCATCTCTTTGCCGAGGGTGGGCGCCGTTTCGGCTTTCAGGCGACCTTCTTCCGCGAGGGCGGCGCGCCGGGGGCCGGGGCGACCGGCGCGGCCTTTGGCGACGGCCAGGTGTATCTCGCGCATATGGCGCTCCTCGACGTGGCATCGGGCCGCTTCATCTACCAGGAGCGCCTCAATCGCGAGGGCTGGGATGCCCGGGCGGACCCGGCGACCCTCGACGTGCGCAACGGCAACTGGTCCCTGCGCCTGGCCAATCCGGCCGGCCCGCGGCTGGCCCTGATCGGCGGGGTGCGGGCCGAAGCAGCGTTTAACCTGAGCCTCGTGCCGCTGAAGCCGCTCGTCGTCTTCGGCGAGAACGGCGTCTCGCGCAAGGGCGCGGCCGCCTCGGCGGCGAGCTACTACCTGACCTTTTCCCGGCTGCGGGCCGCGGGCGAGCTGAGCGTGGGCGACCGGACGATGCCTGTGACCGGCGAGGCGTGGATGGACCACGAGATCAGCAGCAGCCAGCTCGGCGCCGACCAGGTCGGCTGGGACTGGGTCGGGCTCCAACTGCGTGACGGCCGGGAGATCATGCTCTACCGGTTGCGGCGCGCCGACGGCACGATGGATCCCGCCTCGGCGCTGACCTGGGTGGACGCCGCCGGCCGGACGCGGCGCGAGCCCTTCACCTGGGAGGTGGTCGACCGTTGGCAGAGCCCCGCCACCGGAGCGGACTATCCCTCGCGTGTCCGGCTGACGACCACCGATCCCGCCACGCAAGCGGCCGTGAGCCTCACGATCGAACCGCTGGCCAAGAACCAGGAGCTCTCCGGCAGCCTGGGCGGCATTCCTTACTGGGAGGGTGCGTGCCGGATCCGCGCTGCGGATGGCGGGGAGATCGGCTCCGGCTACCTCGAGCTCACGGGCTACGCCCGTCCCCTGAAGCTCTGAGCAGCGTCGTGGTCTTGGGAGAATTGCAACCCACCGATCCGCAAAGGATTAGAGCCCATAGTCACGGAATTTCAAAATAGGAACCTTTTCAACGTTCATTGAAATATACCCTAGATTGCTGACGAGCACCCAGCAGCACCAAGAATTTCTCGACGACTCCGAGCCATCGCTTCAGCTGGTGCACGGCGTCGACATCGCGTTCCGCGATAACGCCGTTCTTGCGATTGGCGCGGCCGGCTACGTTTCAGTTCGAGTCGCAGGCATCGCGGCGTTCCTTACCATGAAGGGAATCGCGTTGCATGATCGATCACCTCGCCGGCCGAAAGATGCTTACGACATTCATTACGGCTTGGAGCAGTATCCCGACGGGATTCCCGCCATCGTTACCGAATTCAAGCGATTCCAAGGTGACGAATTGGTGCGCGAGTCGCTGGGCAAGATGGCCGCGTTGTTTCGTGACGAGGAAGATGAGGGGCCGCGGATGGTCGCTGACGTAGAGGAAATCGTCGGCGACTATCGGGCGACTAGGAAACTCGCGGTTTACACCCGGGTGAGCGAATTTATCGCGACGGTAGCCGCAGATCAAAAATGACGGCCTCGCCCGGCTGTCGATGACTGCGGTGCAGGGAAAACAAACATGAAGACCAACGCTCAACGTCGCCCGAGCGGACCAACTGGATAAAGCAGCGGGTTCTATCCCTGCCGCCGACCGGAAGATCTCGGCCGCCCAGGTTTTCGCTGCGTGATTTCAGCCAAACATGAGCCCTGCCTTGCCATCGAGCCGCCGGGCCCCGAATGCTGGCGCCGTGGAACAAGGCCAAGACCTCTGCCGCGCGTGCGGGCTGTGCTGCGACGGGACGCTTTTCGACCTCGTCAAACTCGAACCCACTGACGACGCCCGAAAGCTAAAGCAACTCGGGCTGCCGGTCACGCATGCGCGCGGCAAGGCGGCCGTCGCCCGCTTTCCCCAGCCCTGCGTGGCGCTCTGCGCGGATCGCGCCTGCCGGGTCTACGCCGATCGGCCGTGGCAATGCCGCATTTTCGAGTGCGGCGTGTTCAAAGACGCGAAGATGGGCCGGATCACCTTCGCCGCCGCGTTGCGGTTGGCCACCCAGGCGCGCCGACGATCGGAAAAAGTCCGCCGCTTGCTGCGCGAACTTGGCGATACCGACGAACACCGGGCACTAGGCGAGCGATTCCACCGCACCTCCGAGCGGTTGGAGTCGGGCCTGGCGGATGACGCCGCCAAGGCCAAGTACGCCGATCTGAGCCTGGCCGTGCACCAGCTCAAGCTGCTGGCGGTCGATAAATTCTATACCCAGACGATTGCGCCCGCTTGAAGCTGCGGGCTGGTCTTCCGGGGAACTTCGCCACTTCATCGGTCCGGCGTTCGCGGAGGAACGGAATCGGTGAAGTCATTGTGAATGCCCTCGTAGCGGCGGTCCTGCAGATAGATCTGGAGGATCCGCGCGTGCTCATAGTCGCTGGTCGGAAAAATCTTCGGTTCCTCGCCCGGCAGGAAGATCCCGGTGTAGGCGCGGCGGCGATCTACCAGGCGGCGGATGACGACCATGCACGGAAGGTCCGCGGCCCCGCGGGTTTCGCAAGAGCAAAGGCAGCTGCGGCCGAGCCGGCCTTTACGCTGCCTTGGCACCGCCCGCCGGAGGGAGGCCGGTCCCGCCGTCCACTCGCGGAATCTTACCGGACACGGGCCTGGCGCACATTCCCGGAAAGGTTGGCGGCAGCCGCATCGTAGAGCATCAGGTCCCGCAGATTGAGCGAACGGATGTGCTCATACGTCTGGGTTGAAAGGGCGTAACGCTCCGCGTTCCGGTGGGGATTCATGTTCTCGCGCGGCGGCTCGGCCGGAACGGAAACGCCGAGGAGCGCCCCGAACACGTCCAGCGATTCGGCGTAGCGCTCCATGATCCCGACAAAGCGGAAGGCGGAAAGCGGCTTGCCGGCGAGGTAGCGGGTGGCCTCGTCACGCATCGTCTCCAACTCGGCGAATTGCTCCAGCGAAAGCTTTTGCTCCAGGAGCGCCCGGCAGCATGGGTTGGCGGGATCGGGATTGAGCGGATCCACCTTTTCGAGCCACCCTCAGAGTCGGTCTGGATGGTTGGTTGATGTTGATACGACTGACGCTGGTTGTCCATCCCTGGCGGAGGGAAGGCCCGGCTCGGCG
>CAIWXW010000064.1 GCA_903916755.1 uncultured Opitutaceae bacterium
ACGCCCGGGCGATCCTCACCCGCTTCGGCTATCGGCTGCCCTGAGCGGCCGCCCTTTTCCGCGCCGGCCCCGACGCTCGGGCAGCCTCAAGCCGGCACCGCTTTTTCCGCCGGGGTGCAGGGGGAATGCATCGACCAGTGCAGGTTCAGTTTCGGCGTGACCTTCATCAGGCCCTCGATGTCGAGCGGCTTGACGATGTAGTTCTCGGCGCCGAGTCGGCTGCACTCCTCGATCATGGTGTCGCTGCGGGACATGGTCAGGACCGCCACCGGAACGTCGCGCGTGCGCTCGTCGGCCTTGATCCGCCGCAGGAACTCGAGGCCCGACATGCGTGGGAGATTGAGGTCCAGCAGGATCAGCTGCGGCCGCGCCGGCCTCTCGCGCGCGTGGCGTCCCGTGCCGAAAAGATATTCCAGGCCCTCCTCCGCATCGGGCACCACCTTGAGCGGATTGTCGAGGCGCGCGTGCTTGAAGGCGCGGGAGATCAGGATCGCGTCCAGCGGGTCATCTTCCACAAGAAGAATCACCCGCTCGAAAGGATCCGGCGGGCGAAGGCCCGGCCGGGCGGCGGCCGCGGCTTGGTCCGCCGCCTCGATATCGTCGAGGCGGCGTTGCAGCCACCCGGCGTAGTCCTCGGCGCCGGGGATGAGCCGGGCGGCGGCAAGCGCCGCGCGCGCCTCCGGCTCGAGTTGCACCAGTTCGTCCAGCGAACGGCCGGCGAGCGCTTTTTGCAGGCGGAGGGTGAAGGCGTCCCACTGCGCCGGCGTGGGGAAGGCATACTCGGCCCTGACCTCCGGCGGCGCGTATTGGTCGAAGAGCTGCCGGCCGGCCTCATAAAGCGAATCGGTGTCGACCTGCGCCGGCGGGGGATCGGCCCGCGCGCCGGCGGCGGCGAGCGCGCCGCTCGCCGCGGCAATGATCCATCGCATCCGCATCGGGCCAGTGAAGGCCGCCGGGCGCCGGGGGCGAGCTTTGTCCTACTGCGCGACCAGGCGCTGGAAGTTCACATCGGAGCCGAAGACTGCGAGCAGCGCCCCGTCGGCGCCGCGCAGGGCATGGGCGACGGTGAAGCAGAAATCGCCGGTGGCGGTCGAGCGGTAGACGTCCGTGGCCCAGGCGCCGGTATTCTCCAAGGCGGCCCGAAACCAGGGACGGCCGGCCCAGTCCCGGCCGAACCCCGCCGGGTCGCGCCCCACCCCTCCGTCCCGGCGGCGCAGGTTGTCGACGATCTGCCGGCCCCGCGGGTCGGTGAGGTAGGCCAGCTCGAAATGGGGCTGGTCCTCCAGCCAGCGGGCCAGCGCCTGCTCCACGCGCTCCCGGTCCCCGAGTTCCTCGGCCAAGACCGGCATGAATTGCTCCACCGCCGCGCGGGCCCGGGCATGGGCGTCGAAGCGGAACTGGCCCACCGCCAGGAGCAGCCCCTCGGCCAGCTCGTTGATCTGCCCGCCCATGGCGTGGACGGACTCGGCGTGGCCCAGCTGCGAGGAGGCGGAATCCGCCATGCCGCGCACCTGGCGGTTGACGTCCCCGACCGTCAGCACCTTGGCCGCCGCCTCCGGGCCGGCCTGGGCGCGGGTCACCGCGTCCATCCGCCCGATGCTGGTCTCAAATTCCTCCATCCGGTCGCCGATCACCAGGGTCGTCTGGCCGGTCCGGTCGGCCAGCTGCTTCACCTCGTCGACGATGACCGCGAAGGCGCGGCCCTGGGCGCCCGCCCGGGCCGCCTCGATGCTGGCGTTGATCGAGAGCAGCCGCGTGTGGTCGGCAATCTGGCCCACCGTCGCCAGGGCGCGCTGCATCTGGCCCGAGGCCCCCCGCAGCTGCGAAACGGCCTCCTGGAGGTCGAGGGTCAGGCGTTGCATCACCTCCGCCATCGCGGCCGCGTTGGCCGCCTGGCCCCGCGCCTGCTTCTCCACCTCGCCCGCGAACGACGCCAGGTGCGGCCCCAGCGCGGCCAGCCGCACGGCCGCGCCCGCGATATAGCTCAGCTTCTCGCCGGCGGGCTCGGCGGACGTGGGCCAGCGGCCCCCGATTTCAGGCAAATCGGATGCGGGCACGACGCGGCCCTGATCCCGATGGAACGTCGAGGACATGAGCCCGCCTGGAAGCAGTTTTGATGCTCAACGGGGGGCGCCGCGCAATTTGCCAAAACTTCGCTCAAGCCCGGGGCGTTCGGGCCGATAGGCCGCCCCAGCCCGGATATTTCACGAAGCCCGGGCGAATCTGGCCAAACTACCGGCCAGAAAAAACCCCATTCTCGCTCGAAGGGCTGAAAGCCCATCGTCGCTCGGCTTCGGCTTTTTCTAATCCAGTATTTTGACCCACTTCATCCCGTGTTCACGATATATTCGGGTTAGGACTTCGGGGTGGCGGGCGTGAAGAACTGCAGCACGTAGTAGGTCGCCGGCACGGTGCCGGGGTTGCGCATGTTCTCCAGTTCGTTCGCCGCGTAGAAAATCATCGAGCCGGTTTCCGCCGTCTCGACCTTGCCGTTGATGTTCACCTCCAGGGTGCCCTCCTTGAGGATCACCAGCTCCTCCTGCGGGTGCCGGTGCGGGGCGCCGGTGTTCTGGCCGGGATTCAGGGTCGAGACATGGCAGTGAAACTTGTCCAGCGTGGGCGTCGGCGCGTCGAAGAGCGTGGTGCGCGCCCCGGTCTTGGTGGGCTGCAGGGCGATTTTGCCCCAGTGGATCACGCCCGAACCCATCAGGGCGGCGGGCGGCGCATCGGCGGCGCGCAGGCCGGCGGCGAAAAGGAAAAACGCGGCGAGAAGGACGGACAGATGCTTCATGGGGTGAGGGGGGTTGAATGCCATTTCCAGTGCCAGGGTTCGTGGACGAAGCCATACCTATTGCCGGGGGGATAGGTCATCGTCCATCCAAACCCGCGCGCGTGGCGCCCGAGCCAGGCGCAGGCGGCGGTGTCCCCGAAGGAGGCCGTCAGGTCCTCCGCCTCCGGGGTGCCGATATCGACCGCCTCCCCGGTGTGGTGCTCGCTGTAGCCCGGAGGCGCGATCGACCGCAGGACCTCTTCCCGCGGCCGGCCTTCGGCGCAGGCCCGCCGGATCAATCCGGCCTGGTAGGCATAGTCGCGGAATCCCGAAAGCAAGGCCAGCGCGACCCCGTCGCCCTCGGCGCTGGCGCGGAGGGCCGCCCAAGCCCGGGCCGCGGGCGGCGTCAGCCGATGGGTGGTGCCGGGAACGGTCACCAGGGCGACGGCCTCGTCAAAAGCCCGCAGCGGGACGAGCCGGGGATGGTCGGAATCCAAGCCGATCTCAGCCAGGAGCGATTCAATCCGGCTGCGACTGGCCGCGGAGGGTACGAAGCGGGTGGGCACCGAAGCCTCCCAGCTAAGCGGCCCGGACCCCGATGGAAAGGAGAACCGGGCCGGGGGCCTGCCGCCTCCGGGGCCATCGTCGCCGTCCCTCCCCTCGATGCTTGATTCGATTCGCGGAAAGGCCGCATCATTCCGCGCAGTCACGCGTCAAACTGCCGCCGGTGCGACCCCTCGCTCCGGGCCTCCACCCCCCCCCCCTGCCGCCCAAAGCGCCGCCCCCCCCGCCCATCCCGCATGAACCGTCGTGAATTCCTCCTCCAGACCGGCGCCGCTGCCGGCCTTGCCACCACCGCCCGCTTCGCCCGCGCCAGCCTTCCCCCGGGCACCGGGATCGCGCTGGTGTCTGATCCGGCGGATGCCATTGCCGCGGGCCAGCCGCCCCAGTGGGCCCTCGGACGCCTCCGCGCGGCGCTGGTGGCCCGCGGGTTCGTGGTGCGCGATTGCGCCCGGATCGACCAGGCCAATTCGGGCGACCTCTGCATCGTGGCGGCCGGCCGCGGTTCGCCGCTGGCGCGGGATGCCGGCGCCGTCCCGCCGGCCGCGGTGGAGGGCCTGAAGATCGCCGCGGCCCGCCTCGGCGGCCGCGAGGTCCTGGTGGCCGCGGGCCACGATGTCCGGGGCCTGGCCTATGCCCTCAACGAACTGGTCGACGCGGTGACGATGGCCGACGATCCGGCCGGCGCCCTGCGCCCGGCGCAGGCGATCGTCGAGCAGCCGGCGAACGCGACCCGCAGCCTGATGCGCTGCTTCTCGAGCGACGTGGAGGACAAGGCCTGGTACCATGACCGGGATTTCTGGCGGCGGTACCTGTCGCTGCTGGCGGCCCAGCGGTTCAACCGGTTCAACCTCGCCTTTGGCCTGGGCTATGACGCGCCGAACCGGCTGGTCGACACCTACCTCTATTTTGCCTACCCCTTCCTGCTGTCGGTGCCCGGGTACAATGTGCGGGCGACGGGACTGCCCGCCGCGGAGCGCGACCGGAACCTGGAGATGCTGCGCTTCATCAGCGACGAGGCCAACGTCCGCGGCCTCCACTTCCGGCTCGGCCTTTGGACCCATGCCTATGAGTGGACCAACAGCCCGCGCGCGAACTACAACATCGAGGGCCTCAGCGCCCAGACCCACGCGCCCTACAGCCGGGAGGCACTGGCCCTGCTCCTGAAGGAATGCCCGAACATCCATGGCGTCACCTTCCGCATCCACGGGGAAAGCGGCGTGCCGGAGGGCAGCTATGACTTCTGGCGCGCGGTCTTCGACGGCTGCGTCCGCAGCGGCCGTCAGATCGAGATCGACATGCATGCGAAGGGCATGGACCAGGAGACCCTCGACGTCGCCTTCGCGACGGGGCTGCCCGTGTCCCTTTCGCCGAAGTTCTGGGCCGAGCACCTCGGGCTGCCCTACCATCAGGCGGCGATCCGCCCCAACGAACTCCCGCGGCGGGCCAAGGGTTCCGGCGCCTTCGCGCAGAGCGACGGCGCCCGCAGCTTCCTGCGCTATGGGTACGGCGATCTGCTGAAGCGCGACCGCAAATACCACATCATGCACCGCATCTGGCCCGGCACGCAGAAGACGCTGCTGTGGGGCGATCCCCTCTTCGCCGCGGGGTACGGCCGCGCCCTCAGTTTCGCCGGCACGTCCGGCTGCGAGCTCTTCGAGCCGCTTTCCTTCAAGGGCCGCGAGGGCTCGGGCCAGCCGGGCACCCGCGACGGCTACGCCGATCCCGCCCTGCGGGCGCCCGGCGGCGACTTCGAGAAATTCCGGTACACCTACCAGCTCTGGGGCCGGATGCTGTACAATCCCGATTCCAGCCCGGAGACATGGCAGCGCGCGCTGCGGCAGGACTACGGCCGGGCCGCGCCCGCCGTCGAAATCGCCCTGGGCCATGCCGGCCGGATCCTGCCGCTGCTGACCAGCGCCCACCTGCCCTCCGCCTCGAACAACAGCTTCTGGCCGGAGATGTACACGAACATGCCGATCGTCGACGGGGTGAAGCCCGGCCCCTACTCGGATTCTCCCGCGCCGCGGCGGTTCGGGACCGTCAGCCCGCTCGACCCCCAGCTGTTCTCCCGGATCGAGGACTACGCCGACGAGCTGCTCCACGACCGTGTCAGCGCGAAGTACCACCCGATCGAGGTGGCGGGCTGGCTCGAGGACTTCGCGGTGATCGCGGCCGAGCAGCTCACGGCGGCCCAGGCCAAGGCCGTGGCGCCGGAGGCGGCGGCCTTTCGGCGGATGGCCATCGACGTGCAGGTCCAGGCGGGGCTCGGCCTCTTCTTCGCGCACAAGCTGCGGGCCGGCGTGCTCTACGCCCTCTATCTCCGCACCGGGTCCGCGGCGGCCCTGGACCAGGCCGTGGCCTCCTATCGGTCGGCCCGCGAGGCTTGGGCGGGGATCAGCCGGACCACCACGGGCGTCTACGTCTCCGACGTGTCCTACGGCGACGGGCCGTTCAAGCGGGGCCATTGGTCGGACCGGCTCGCGGCCATCGATGAGGACCTCGCGGCGATGCAGCGGAGCGGACCGGTGGCATCCCCACCCCTGGCGGTGGACCCGGCGACCCTGGCCGCGCTCCTGGCCCGCCTCGCGTCCCGCCCGCCGCACCGCGGCGGCGGCGCGCAGCACACCCCTCCCGCCTCCTTCCAGCCCGGTCAGCCGCTGCCGCTCACGGTGTCGGCCAATCCCGACGCCAACGTGCGCTCGATTGCGCTGCGCTACCGCCACGCGAATCAGGCCGAGGCCTGGCAGGCCCAGCCGATGACGGCCAGCGGTCAGGGGCACGTCGCGAGCATCCCCGCCGCCTACACCGATTCACCCTATCCGCTGATCTATTACTTCGAGCTCAGCGGCGACTCGGGGCGGCACATGCATCCCGGATTCGCGCCCACGCTCGACAACCAGCCCTATTATCTGGTGCTGGCCGCCGGCGCCGCGACGGGCTGACCCGTTCAGCGCAGCCCCGCGGCGATCGCGTCCTGGTAGGCGCGGCGCATCGGGGAATTGTCGGGGTTGAGCTTCATCTTGTCCCGCTGGATCATAAAGACGTAGACCAGGCCAGTGGTCGGATCCGCCCAGCTCTGGGTCCCAAAGGCCCCGCCGTGGCCAAACGTCCCGGGGGACAGGTGGTTGTTCGCCTCCATCTGGGAGGGATCCTCGATCACGCAAAAGCCATAGCCCCACGGCATTCCGGGGCGGGCCTTGATGCCGCCCGTCTGCTTGTGGGTCATCGCGGCCACGGTGGCCGACTGCAGGAGCCGCCGGCCGTGCCACACGCCGTCGTGCAGCATCATCTGGTAGAACTTGGTCACGTCCTCGGCCGTCGAGAAGAGGCCCGCGCCGCCGAGGGCCGGCCGCCCGCGGTCGGTCACCGCCCCGCCGTACATGTAGTGAATGGGGGTTTCCTCGAGCCGGCCCGCCTGATCATTGCGGACATACTGGTGCGCGAAGCGCGGGGCGAGGTCGGCCGCGGGCCAGAACGTGGTCTGCGTCATGCCGAGCGGATCCAGCAGCCGCTGCTGGACGAAGGTGGCGAACGGCATCCCGCTGACCGCCTCAACGACCCGGCCCAGCGTGTCGAAGCCGGCCGTGGAATAGGCCCAGCGGGTGCCCGGCTGGAAGCGCAGCGGCTCGCGGGCGAGCACCTTCACGTATTCGGAGAGGGTCCAGTGCGGATCGGTCACGGCGTATTCGCCGAGGCCGCTCGTGTGGGTGAGAAGATCACGCAGCGTGATCGGGCGCGCCGCCCGGACCAGCACCCGGTGGTTCGCGGAGGCCTCCTGGGCCACCCACTGGCCCTGAAACTCGGGCAGGTATTTCTCCACCGGATCGTCGAAGGCGAGCTTCCCCTCGTCCACCAGCATGCCGATGCAGACGCCGGTCATCGGCTTGGTCATCGAGGCGATCCAGAAGATGTCGTCGGTGCGCATCTTCCGGCCGGTGGCCACGTCGGACGTTCCGACTGCGGACAAGTGCAGGATTTTATCCCGGTCCGCGAGCAGCATGACCGCGCCGGAGATCTCACTGCGATCAACGAAGGGCTGCACCTGCCGGGGCACGTCGGCAAACCGGTCTTGGGCGCGAAGGGAGGGAGTCTTAAGCAGGCCCAATGCCAAGATTGGGAGAAGGCATCGAATGGTCAGGAAGCGCATGGGTTTGGGTAAAAGGGTTCTACAACAGCGAGATAGGACGACCGGCCGCCGGAAAGGTTGCGAGGTCAAAAACCGGTCTTTTTTCCCTCTGAGGGCAAAAAAAAGCCGAAAAGGATTCTTCGTAAGCCGTTATTAACCTGAATGTTCTATTCTCCCTAAAAGTAGGGAGATTGACTCGAGGGGCAAAAGGCCGATTGTAATCCCTGTTAGTTGAAAGCAGTTAGTTGAAAGTTCAATCGCCTGATCCCCAACGGGAGAGGGCCCAAACCGCCACAACAGTGTGGCATGGAAAGGTCGACGTCTATGATGACCATCGTCCTCTCTATCGCCTGGATGGCCGTCGCGGGGATTTATTTCCTCGTGAAGACCCAGTACCAGACGTCTGAGAAATAAGAAAACTACGCGGCCCCGGGGTGAACCCCGGGGCCGCTTTTCTTTAAGGAGTTCGCGGAGGCGGCCTTACGCCTCGAGGATCTCAGCGGGCTGGAAGAAGCGGGCGATCTCGGCCCGGGCGTTCTCGTCGCTGTCGGACGCGTGAACGACGTTCTTCATCATCTCCGTCCCGAAATCGCCGCGGATTGTGCCCTTGGCCGCCTTGCGGGAATCCGTCGGCCCCAAGAGGTCGCGGACCTTCGCCACGATGCCGTCGCCGGCCAGGGCCATGACGATGACGGGCCGGGAACTCATGAACTTCTCGATTTCCGGGTAGAACGGCTTGTCCGCCACATGGGCGTAATGCTCGCGCAGGAGCGCCGGGGTCAGCCGGGTCAGCTTGCAGCCGATAATGGTGAAGCCCGCTTTCTCAAAGCGATCGAGCACATTGCCAACGTGCCGCTGCTCCATCGCATCGGGCTTAAAGATCACAAGGGTTTTCTGCATACAGATGGTCCAAATTACGCCCTTCCGGCCCGATGGGAAGCGCGATTTTCCTGCTAACGGAGCGTTTGGAAGGCGGCGAGCGCGGCCGCCCGCGCGGTCGCGTGGTCCACGATCGGCCGGGGGTAGTTCCGTCCCAGGGCGACCCCTGCCGCGGCCAGGATGGCCGGCGGCGCCTCCCAGGGCGCGTGGAGGTGCGCGTCAGGGAGGGCCGCCAGTTCCGGCACCCAGCGGCGCACATAGGTCCCCTTCCCGTCAAAGCGCTCCCCCTGGCGCACCGGCGCGAAGATGCGAAAGTACGGCGCGGCGTCGGCACCGCAGCCGGCGCTCCACTGCCACCCGAGAGTGTTGCTGGCCAGGTCGGCGTCGACCAGCGTGTCCCAAAACCAGGCGGCCCCCGCCGTCCAGGGCAGCCGCAGATGCTTCACGAGGAACGATGCGGCCACCATCCGGACCCGGTTGTGCATCCAGCCGGTCGCCCAAAGCTGCCGCATGCCGGCGTCCACGATCGGGTAGCCCGTCTGGCCCCGTCGCCAGGCCTCGAGCAGCCGCCCCCCCGGGTCGGGGGCCCACGGAAAGCGCGCGAACTTCTCGCGCAGGGGCGCCTCGGGCGTGTGGGGGAAATGCCAGAGCAGGTGATGGGCAAACTCGCGCCAGCCGACCTCCTTCAGGAACGTGGCCGCCCCGGGGCCGTCCGGGAAGACCCCGCTTTCGGCGGAAACCCACCGGACGGCGGCCCACACCTGCCGCGGGCTGACCTCCCCGAAATGCAAGTGCGGCGAGAGGTCCGACGTGCCATCCGTTCCCGGTTCCTCCCGGGCGGCGACATAGGCCTTCATCTTGCGCGTGACAAATTGCCGCAGCCGGCGCCGGGCGCCCTCCTCGCCGGGGGTCCAGACCGACCGAAAGCCGGCGTCCCAGGGATGGCGCGGCCGCAGCGCAAGGTCGGCCAGGGCGAGCGAGCGCGGCCACGCGGCCGGTGCGGGCAGCGGGCCGGCTGGCAGCTTGATGGGGGGCGCGACCTCCCGTTCCAGGCAGGTCCGCCAGAAGGGAGTGAAGACCTGGAACGGGCCGCCCTCGCGGTTGGCGACGGCATCCGGCTCGAAGAGGAGCGAACCCGGCGAGACGCGGGTCGCGACCCCCACCCGCGCGAGCGCGGCGGCCACCGTGCGTTCCCGGGCAATCGCAGCCGGCTCGTAGGCCCGGTTCCAAAAGACCGTGTCCGCCCCGGTTGAGCGGGCCAGGCCAGCCAGCACGGCCGCGGTTTCTCCGCGGGCCAGGATCAGCCGCGAGCCGCGCGCCGCCAGACTCGCGCCGAGCGCCTCCAGGCTGTGGTGCAGCCACCAGCGAGAGGCTCCGCCGGGGGCCCAGGGTGCCTCTCCGCCGGGATCAAAAACAAAGACGGGCACCACCGGCCCGCCATGGGCCAGCGACGCCCGGAGCGCCGGATTGTCCTGGAGCCGCAGGTCGCGGCCGAGCCAAAGGAGCGACGGGGTCAGAACGGCTTGGTCCGCTGGCAGAGCTGCAGCGCCACACCCCAGGGATCCCGCAGCATGACGAGCACCGTGCCGTCCGGCAGGATGTCTTCCTTGAAGAAGGTGGCGCCGGCGGCCTCGAGCCGCTTCTGCTCCGCCCTGGCATCGGCGGCGGCGAAGGCCACGTGGAAGCTGAGCGGATGGGCCGAGGCGTGGTCGGGCAGCGCCGCCGCCGTGTTGGTGTAGACTTCGAAGATCACCCGGCCGGTCTCGTCCTTGAGGAAGCTCGTGTAGGGCGCGTCGGGCCGGCTGACGGCCACGGACATGCCGAGGTGCTTCACATACCACGCCGCCGAGGCGCGCGCGTCGGGGACATTGAGGGCGAAATGTTCGAATTTCATAGGTTAGGGGGCTGACGTGCTGGAACTGAGATAGTTGCGGATGCGGGAGCGGGCGTCCGCTCCGACGTCCTCGAGCACATAATGCCCGGCGTCGGCGTAACGGACGCACTCAGCCTGGGGATAAAGCTCCCGCCAGCGCGATAGAAAATAGTCGTTGAAGCAAAAATCCCGGCCGCCCCAGAGGATAAGGCCCACCCGGTCCGACCACGCCGGCAGCCGGGCCGCGAGGGCTTCCAGGGTCGCCCGGCTCGGATGGTCGGCCTCCATCGGGATGTCCTGGATAAAGCGGCTGACGGCGACCCGGTGGGCCCAGGAGTCGTAGGGCCAGAGGTAGCCCTCCCTTTCCGGGGCGGTCAGCCGGCGCCGGTGCATCGCCATCACGGCGGCCCCCGCGGCGAAGGCGTTCAGCCCGCGGACGAGCGCGGGCCCGAGACCCGGCACGCGGCAGAGGGCGATCCGCGCAGCCAGCCGGTCGGCGGGAAAGGCCGCGGTGTTGAGGATGACGATGCGCCCGACGAGCGCGGGATGGCGCGCGGCCCAGCCGAAGCCGATCGCCCCACCCCAGTCGTGCACGACCAGGTGCACCCGCCGCAGGCCCAGGGCGGCGACCAGCGCCTCCACGTCGGCGATCCGCGTCGCCAGCCGGTAGTCGTAGTCCTCGGGCTTGTCGGAGAGGCCCATTCCGATGTGATCGGGCACCACGCAGCGGAGATGGGGCGAAAGCTCGCGGACCAAGTCGCGGTAATAGAACGACCAGGTCGGGTTGCCATGGAGCATCAGGACCGCCTCGTCGGCGCGCGGGCCCTCGTCGAGGAAGCTCATGCGGGCGCCGGCGGGCGTCAGGCGCGCCTGGGGCGCGAACGGATAGAGCCGGGCCAGCTCGGGGGAAAAGCGCGCCGGGGTCACCATTCGAGGGCGAGCATCAGGCAGTTGAGGCCGCTGCCGATGCCGAAGAGCGCCACCCGGTCGCCGTCGCGGACGGCGCCGGCGTCGACCGCGGCGGAGAGGGTCGCCGGCAGCGACACCGAGCCCATGTTGCCCAGGGTCTCGAACGTCGAAAAATCCTTCGCGAGGTCGAGCCCCAGCGCCTCGTAGACCTTCCGCCGGTGCGTCGAGCCCACCTGGTGGCTGATGAACCGGTTCACCTGGGCCTCGGTCCAGCCGGTCGCCGCCTGGAAATCCCGCCAGGTCTCGGCCGCCAGTTCCACGCCGGCCACCAGGAGCTGCTCGGAATCGGTCTGCATCGACAAGGACGCCGCGTCGAAGGTGTCGCCCTGGCAGAGGTCGGTGTAGCGCGTGGCCGCGCGCGCCACGCCGCCGAGGAGGCGATGGGGGCGGCCCCGGACCAGCGAGCGGTGGCAGACCATCGCGGCCGCCGCCCCCGAGCCGATTGTCAGGTTCGCAAAATACGGCTTGATCTCGTTCCGGCTGAGCGGCTGGTCGAGGAGGGTCTTCAGGGTGTGCTCGACCAGGGGCCGGCCACTTTCGCCGGCGACCACCAGCGCGCAGCCGATCTGCCCGGCCTCGATCAGGCCGGCGGCGACCGTCAGGGCATTGGCGAAGCCGAGGCAGGCGTTGGACACGTCGAAGATCTGGGCCGACGCCGGCAGGCCGATCTTCCGGTGGGCAAAGGAGGCGGTCGCCGGCTCGAGCATGTCCCGGCAGACTGCGGCATGGATGAAGAGCTCGACCTTCTCCGCCGGCAGGCCCGAGCGGGCGAGGACGGCCTTCCCGGCCGCCGCGCTCGCATCAGAGGGCCGCAGCCCCCACGGCCAGACCCGCCGCTCGCGGATCCCCGTCATGAGCTCCAGCCGTCCGAAGGGCAGCTTCAGCCGCTCGTACAGCGGGCGCAGCCGCTCCTCGATCGCGGCGGAGGACCAGGACTCGTCGGGCAGCGCCACGGCGAGGGATTCGATGCAGACCTGCTCGAAGCGCATGCGCTACCGCGGCCCCTCCGGACGCATGGCCAGCCGGACCAGTTCCTCGTCGAAATAATTGCTGCCGAGGCCCGCGTCGACCACGAGCGTCGTGCCGTTGATGCCGCTGCTGCGCTCGCTGAGGAGGAAGAGCACGGCATCCGCCACCTCCTGGGTGCCCAGGGCGCGCTTCCGATGGGTCATTTTCTCGGCGTAGAGGTAGCTCTCGAGGTATCCGGGGATCCCCGCCGAAGCGCTCGTCTTGAGCGGGCCGGAGCCGATGACGTTGAACCGGACCTCGCTGTCGGCGCTGAACGACTTGGCCAGGAACCGGGCGGAGGATTCGAGCGCCGCCTTGATCGGCCCCATGTAGCCGTAGTTGCCCGGCGTCACGACCAGCGATGAGATCCCCAGGGCCACGACGGAGCCATTCGGCGCCAGGTGCCCCTTGAAGGCCCGCGCGATCTCGACCAGCGAGAACGACGAAATCGCCGTGGCCTGCAGGAAGTCGGCCCGGCGCGTGGCGTGAAAGGGCTTCAGGCCGTCGCGGTAGTTGGCGAAAGCGATCGAGTGGACGATCCCCTGCAGCGGCGCGTGGCCCGCGGCCGCCACGGCGGCGGCGAGGCGCTCGACGGCGCCATCCTCCTCCACGTCGCAGACGAAGACCGGCTTGCCGGCCAGCTGGGCCTCGAGCGACTTCCGGCGCGCCTCCGAGCGTACGCTGTAGATGACCCGGGCGCCCTCCGCCTCCAGCGAACGGGCGACAAACCAGGCGACGCTCTTGCGGTTGGCGACGCCAAAGACCAGGAAGGACTTCCCCTCGAGGGCGAGGAAACTCATGGCGGAGCGGCCGGGCCGGGCTCCTTGAGCATCACCGTGAAATCGATGGTCAGGATCCGCTGGTCGCCGCGCTTCATGACGCCGGTCATCAGGCCGAAGCCCGCCGTCCATTCCCGGAGCTTCACCTCCATGGTGGTCGTATCGCCGGGGTAGACGGGCTGCCGGAAGCGGACGTCGCTGATCTTGGCCAGGATCGGCGTCCCGACGATGCCACCCCGGTCGGCCTGCCCCAGGGAGACCAGGATCGCCCCCGTCTGCACGACGCTCTCGCAGAGGATCACTCCGGGCGTGATGGGCGCGCCGGGATAGTGCCCCTCGTAGAATGCCTCCTCGGCCCGCCAGGTGCGGCGCGCTGCGAGAAAATCCGGGCCGGCCGCCACGATCTCGTCCACGAAGAGGAACGGGGGCCGGTGCGGGATCAGGTCGGTGACGGCGGGAAACATGGGTGGCAGGGCCTATTGCTCTCGGGTTGGGCCGCGCGAGACAACTGCATATTCAAGGGGTGCCCGCCTCCGGCCGCTGGCGGAAAAGCTCCGCCGCGATCTTGTTGGCGACGATGACCCCGTAGTTGATGGTGCCAAGCCAGCCGGACATGATGATGCCCACCGACCCGGCGTGGTAGAGCCCGGGCAGGCGGTCCGGCAGGTCCATCGAGACCTGCAGGCCCTCGAACTTGGTGCCGAAGGAGGTGCCACCCAGATGCGTGGTGTAGCGCTCGATCGTCCGCGGCGTCGCCGCCTCCCGCCAGTCGATCTTGGCTCGCACGTCCGGGATAAACCGCTCGAGGCCGGCGATGGTGGTCTCGATCAGCCGCTCCTTCTCCCGTGCGTAGTCCGCGTCCGACAGCCCCTGCCAGTCGGCGTACCGGCTGTTGATCGAGGCCACGACGGCGTAGCGATCCGACCCCGGCCGGGTGTCGGGATAGTAGACCGAGAAGGTGCGGCTGGTCGTGTGCAGGTCGGTCAGTTCCGCGCCGCTGAACCGCGGGGCGGCGGA
Organism: uncultured Opitutaceae bacterium; assembly: GCA_903916755.1. Lineage (GTDB taxonomy): Bacteria > Verrucomicrobiota > Verrucomicrobiia > Opitutales > Opitutaceae > Palsa-1447. Next base: position 13,986 of record CAIWXW010000064.1, read on the forward strand.
GGTGAAGACCAGGTCCCCGATGTGCGGGATCCGCTCGCCCTGGCGGATCCCCAGGTACACCTGGCAGGAGCTCTGGTTCAGCCGCACCGCCTGCGCCGCCGCGGCGTAGTCGGCGGGAAAATGCTCGGCGCCGGTCAATTGGAAGATCGTGTTCTTGAGACTGGCGTTGGAGAGGATCGCCCGGGCCCGGATCGTGCGGCCACCGGCCACGATGCCGGTCGCCCGCGGCCGGCCGCCCCGCTCCTCCACGAGGATCTTTTCCACCCGGACATGCTTGCGCAGCTCGACCCCGTTTTTTCTCAGTTCGGCCGTCATCAGCGCGATCAGCTGGTCGGAACCGCCGCGGAAGGTGTAAATGCCCGACCCCATGAAGTTCGAAAAGACGATGCCGTAGGTGAGCGCGGGGTCATCAAGCGCCGAGCCGTTGGCGTAGGCGATCGGCTCGATCAGGAGGCGGTGCACGTCAGGCCGGCCGGGAAAGAAGCGCTCGAACATCTCGCCGGTGGTCTCCGGATTGCGGTCGTAGAAGTTCAGGCCGCGCAGGTAGGCGTAGAAGCTCTCCACCCGCGGCCGCTCGAGCCCGAACTGCTCGGTCAGGACCCGCGTGTAGTCGGCCGCGGTGAAGGTCGTCCGGACCTCCATCTGCGGGTTCGAGAAGCGGATGTCCCGCAGCGGCACGATCGCGTCGGCGATCTCGCGCGTCCAGTACTTGCGGCACGACTTGATCATGCCGACGGGAAAGCCGTGCAGCGAGATGTCGAAGATATGGCCCCCCTTGCGGCGGAACCAGGTGGCGAGCCCGCCGAACTGGTAGTGGTGCTCGAGCAGCAGGACCTTGTGCCCCGCCTTCGCCAGCAGGTTGGCGCCGGTCAGCCCGCCGTGGCCGCTGCCGATGACAATGACGTCGTACTCGTCGGCGACGCCCTTGAGCCAGTCATACGCCATGGCCTAGGCGGGCTTCCGCAGGATCCGCTCATTGGCCATGGTGATGCCGCTCAGCATGGCGCCAATGATCCCGATCAGCCCCTGGTCGGTGCCGCAGAGGTGGAGATTGGCGAGCGCGGTGCGGCCATCCAGCTGCTTCACGGCCGCGCCGTAGATCGCGCCGTTCAGCCGGCCGGTGAACTTTGCGACCGTGCGCGGGGTGAACATGTCGGTGGCGACCGTCGCGGACGCGAGGGCGGCGTCGCCGACCGGCGGCAGGAACCGGCGGAAACTCGCCTGGATCAGGCCATACCAGCGCGTCTTGTCGGCCTGGTAGGTGTCCTCCGGCAGGGTCGCCCAGCGGTCGTAGTTCGCGAGGCAGGTCGCGCGCACGATGCCGTCCGGCAGCTTTTGCCCGGGCCCGTGCTCGAAGTTGTTGGGGATGCAGACGACCCCGCTGCGGACGTCGACCTGCCCCTCGGGCCGCGCCCAGGCCAGCCGCTCCGAGTCGTTGAAGAAGACGATGGTGTCGTCGCCCCAGCCAAGGGCGGCGGGCTCGCGGTCCAAGACCGTGACCGTCTCGACGAAGGTGATCTGGCCGGCCGGGAGCGCGGGGGCCGGCGTCGGCGCCTCGGCTCCCGCCGCGGCCTCGATCAGGGCGGCCGTTTCCGGGCCGCCGATCGACGAAAGCACCTGGTCGGCCGTGATTTCCTCGCCATTGTCCAGGATCAGGGCGGCCGCCTGGCCGCCGCGCGCGAGGATCCGCCTGACCCCGCACTTCATCCGGCGCTCGCCGCCCGCCGCCCGGTACTTGTCGAGCAGGAGCCGGAGCAGGGCCCGGATGCCCTCGTAGGGGCGGGCCAGGCCCTCCAGCAGGATGGCCCGGAAAAGCAGGGCGAAGAGCCGGAAGTCGACGTCGTGCTCCTGGGCGCCGCCGTACATCAGGACCGGGCAGAGCAGCATGTCCGCGAGGAGGGGGTCCGCGATGTGGGCCTGGATCACGGCCCGGGCCGACTGCGCCGGGCTGTCCGGGGCGTAGACGGTCTCGCGGACGAGCTGGGTCAGCTGGCGAAATCCGTCGATCTGCGCGGGAAACACCCGGGCCACCTCGGCCTCGAAGAAGGCGAAGTCGTTGGTGAAGCATAGCGCCGTCTCGCCGCGCGGCCCGAAGGCGATCCGGGACCGCTTCTGCTCGCAGAGGACCAGCTCCTCGCGGCTGATCCGCAGCTGCCGGAGCAGCGTGCCGAGCGGCGTACCCTTCACGCCCGGCCGGACGAAATTGGTGACGGCGTGCAGGCCGACGTCGTACTTGCGGCCGGTGATGCTGTAGAAGCTGTTCAGGCCCCCGGGGGCGTTATGCCGCTCGAAAATGCACACCCGCCGGCCGAAGTGGGCCAGCCGGATGCCGGCGGCCAGGCCGGAAAGGCCGGCCCCGATGATGGCGACGTCGTAGTGCGCCCGGGAGTTCAACGCTTCGCCGCGAGCGCGTTGAACTTGGGCGTCAGGTATTCGGCGGAGCTGTCGAGCGAGGCGAGCTGGGGATAGTCGGCCTCCGGCACCTCGATGCCGTGCCGTTTCCGCAGCTCCATCACGATGTCGAGAAAATCCATGCTATCGATCTGCAGCTGGTCGCGCAGCTTCACGTCGGACTTCACGTTGGAAAGGTCCTCGTCGGGCGCGATATCGGCGATGATGTCGATCACCCGCTGCTTGCATTCGTCTTTGGTCATAGATGGTGCGCTCATTACGGGACAAACCGCTTCACAATCAATGTGGAATTTATCCCGAGCATACCAAACGAGTTATTGAGGATGGCGTCAACTCGCCCGACCCTTTTGGGCTGGTTCAGGACCAGCCCCGGCAGCGCGCAGGCGGGGTCCAGCTCGTCCACGTTCATGGTCGGGTGGACCACCAGGTCGTTGAAGGCCGGGAGGTTGCCCGCCAGCTCCAGGGCGCCGGCGGCGCCCATGGCGTGGCCGATGAAGCTCTTGGTGTTATTGATGTGGGTGTCCGGGCAGCCCTCGCCGAAGACCGCGCGGATCGCCTCGCATTCCTGGATGTCGCCCTGGGGGGTCGCGGTTGCGTGGGTGTTGACGATGTGGATGTCCCGGGGCTCGAGGCCGGCATGGCGGATCGCCCGGCGCACGCACTCGGCCTGGCGGGTGGGGTTCGGCAGCACGTAGTCGCTCGCGTCGCTGTTGACGCAGTAGCCGCCAATCTCGCCGTAGATCTTGGCGCCGCGGGTCTGCGCGTCCTCGAGCCGCTCCAGGATGTAGAGGCAGCCGCCCTCGGAAACGACGATGCCGTTGCGGGCCTTGTCGAAGGGACGGGAGGCCTTCTTCGGGTCCGCGTGCGACGCGAGGGCGCCCTGCGAGCGAAAGCCCGCAAAGATGCCAAAGGTGTGGATGCTCTCGCTCACGCCGCCGCCGATCGCACAATCGACCTCGCCCAGCCGCAGCATCTGGGCGGCATGGATCAGGCCCAGGTTGCCCGCGGCGCAGGCGGCCCCGATCGTGTAGGCCGGACCGGTGATCCCCAGGTTGAGCGAGACCTCGCCCGAGGGGTTGTTGGCGACCGTGCGGGGGTTGTGGTAGTGCGACCAGAACTTCGTGTCATAGCCAAACTTGGAAATCGCATAGACCTCGTTCTCGGTCTCCACGTTGCCGTGCTCGGTGCAGCCGATGTAGATCCCCACCCGGTCGGTCGGCCGGCTGCCGAGGTCGAGCCCCGAATCCGCCAGGGCCTCGCGGGCGCAGTAGATGCTGATCGACCCCGCGCGCGTCCCGACCCGGAGCTCCTTTTTGGTCTGGTACTTGAGCGCGTCGTAATGGCAGACCCCCGCGGGCCACTGCCCCATGTAGCGCACTTCCTTGTTTTCCACGCCCGAAACACCGTTGAGCAGGCTGCGGCGAAACTCCGCCAACGAGTTGCCGTTGGGGGCGGTGAGGCCGATGCCGGTGATGACGATGCGGGCGGTCTGCATGAGGGAAGCTATCCGGGGAAATGGAAATCGCTAGCCAACCGGGCGGCGAAGGCAATATGAAGCTGAGGCCCATCTATGAATGTACTTGTCGTCGGGGGAGCCGGTTATATCGGCAGTCACTGTGTCCGCCAGCTGGTCCAGGCGGGCCATCGGCCCGTGGTCCTCGACAACCGGGTCTACGGCCACCGCCGGGCCGTGGCGGCGGACATCCCCTTTTATGAGGCCGATTTGGGCGACGAGGCGGCGGTCGGCCGGGTGCTGCGGGAGGAGAAAATCGAGCTCGTGATGCATTTCGGGGCGTATTGCTACGTGGGAGAATCGGTCACCGATCCCCTCAAGTACTACCTAAACAACCTGGCCGCCACCCTTCATCTCCTGCAGGCGATGCAGGCGGCGGGAATCAAGAAGTTCGTATTCTCCTCCACCTGCGCAACCTACGGGGTTCCGGCCCAGCTGCCCATCGTCGAGACGATGCCCCAGGCGCCGATCAATCCCTACGGCCAGACCAAGCTCGATGTCGAAAACGCCCTCAAGGCGGTGGCGCACGCCTATGGGCTCAGCTTTGCGGCCTTCCGCTATTTCAATGCGGCCGGCGCGGCCGAGGATGGGACGATCGGCGAGGATCATGATCCGGAGACGCACCTGATCCCGCTGGCGATCGACGCCGCGGTGGGCCGCCGGCCCGACCTGAAGCTCTTCGGAACGGACTACCCCACCCCCGATGGCACCTGCCTGCGGGACTATGTGCATGTGGACGACCTGAGCCGGGCCCATATCGCGGTCTTCCCCCGGCTGGCGACCCCGGGCACGGCGCTGTTCTACAACCTGGGAACGGGCCGGCCGACCTCAAACCGCGAGGTGATCCGCGCCGTGGAAAAGGCGACGGGCAAGAAAATCACGATCGTCGAGGTGCCGCGCCGGGCCGGCGATCCCCCGGCCCTCTACGCGGATTCGGGGAAGGCCCAGCGCGAACTCGGCTGGAAGATCAAGTTTTCCGACATCGACGCCATCGTCGCCACGGCCTGGAAATGGCACCAGGGCCATCCGGCCGGTTTCGGCGGCAAGTAGCCGCCGATTACTTGGCCAGCCGGGCCGGCGGGTGGCGCGGCACGAAGACCGGCAGCACGTTCGCCTGCGGCGCCACCTGCGCCAGGTTGGGCGTGATATCCGCGTCGACCCGCCCCAGGGCCCAGTCAATGCCCCCGAGCAGCACCGCCTGGAAGACGGGATTGGTCCAGATGTCCTCGCGGTGCCCCATGCTGGTGTAGAAGACCCGGCCGCGGCCCTGCCGGCGCACCCAGGTCTCGGGGAATGGCGCCCGCTGGTAGACGGGGCCCTTCATGCCGCGGGGATCCTGCACGATCAGGACATGGAGGTCCGCCGGAAAATCCTTCAGCGAGTACCATTCCTCGTTCGGCCCGAAGCCCTCCGGCACGGCCGCCATCCCGGGAAAGTTCCGATCGACGACCTGGAGGTGCGTCGTCTGCTGGGCGTTGTGGTTGATGAACTCCCCGCCGAGCATCTTGATGTAGGGATCGGCCTGGTCGCCGTCCGGCTGGTTGCGGGCGGGGGCGTTCTCGTCGGCGTTGCCCGGGGAGGGAAAGGTGTCGGTCGCCGCATGCGTCCCGATGAAGCCCTTGCCGTCCGCGATCGCCTGCAGGAGCGCGGCCTTGCCGTCCGCCGTCATGGCGGGATGGCCGTCGAGGCCGACCTGGGTCAGGTCTCCGTTCGTGTAGAAGAAAATGGCGTCGTACTGCGCGAGGTTCCGCGGGGTAAAGACCCGTCCATCCTTCGAAAACGTAAAGGCGATGCCGTCGCGCCGGCCCAGCTCGCGCAGGACGCCCTCGACCAAGCTCGGCCGGCCGCCGGGCTCGGCGATGACGGCGTGCTCGAACACCGAGGACTTGGAGAAGAAAAGGATCTTCTTCTCCGCCGGAGCGGCCGCGAGGGTGCCGGCGACGGCGGCGAGGAGCGCCAGCCGGGGGAGCGCGTTCATTTGAGGCGCTTCTGGAGCGCGGCGCGGGTCAGGCCCAGGCGCCGGGCCGCGGCCACCTGGTCGCCATTTTCCAGGCGCATCGTGCGCTCGATCATTTCCGCCTCGAGGGCGGCCAGGAGCGGCTGGTCGCCGCCCGCAAAGTGCCCGAAGAGGAAATCGAGCGCGCTCTCGAGCGTGAGCGCATCGGAGGCAGCCGGTTCGGCCGCGGGGGCGGCCGGCGCCGCCGGCTCGTTGGGGGCGACAGCGGAGCCGCCAGCCGAGCCGCGCAGCTCCGACGGAAGGTCCTTAACCAGGATGGCGTCGCCCTGCGCGATCACCGCGCTGCGGTAGATGACGTTCTCGAGTTCCCGGACGTTGCCGGGCCAGGTGTGGCGGGTCAGGATCGCCATGGCCTCGGGCGCCACCTTCCCCACCCGCGCCTTGCGCTGCTTGACCAGGTTCTGAAGGCAGAAATCGACGATCTGGGGAATGTCCTCCGCGCGCTCCCGCAGCGCGGGCATCTTGATCCGCACCACGTTGAGCCGGTAGTAGAGATCCTCGCGGAAGGTCTTGGCCTTGACCATCTCCTCGAGGTTCTTGTTGGTCGCGGCGATGATCCGGACGTCGACCCGGATGGTCTCGGTGCCGCCGACCCGCTGGATGTCACCCTGCTGCAGGACGCGCAGGATCTTGGTCTGGGTCGCCAGCGCCATGTCGCCGATCTCGTCGAGGAAGATGGTGCCGCCGTCGCAGAGCTCAAACTTGCCGAGCCGCTGGCCGGTCGCGCCGGTGAACGAGCCCTTCTCATGGCCGAAGAGCTCGCTCTCAAGGAGGTTCTCCGAAAGGGAGGCGCAGTGCACGGCGATGAACGGGCCCCGGGCGCGCGGGCTCGACTGGTGGATCGCCTGCGCCACGAGCTCCTTGCCGGTGCCGCTCTCCCCCTCGATCAGGATGGTGGCCTTCGACTGGGCGACCTTCTTCACGCGATCGATGATGTCCTTGAGGAGCGGGGACTCGCCGATGATCGCCTTCAGGTCGAATTTGTCGTCCAGGCGCTCGTGCAGCTGTTGGACCTCGATTTCCAGGCTCTTGGCCTTGAGGGCCCGCCTGAGCAGCACGTCGAGCCGCTCGATGTTCACGGGCTTCGTCAGGAAATCGACGGCCCCGCGCCGCATGGCCTCGACGGCCGTGTCAATGTTGCCATACGCCGTCATCATCAGGACCGCGGGCTTGTTCGGGAGGGCCAGGGCCCGGTCGATCACCTTAAGGCCCGACTTCCCCGGCATCCTCAGGTCCGTCAGGATCGCGTCGAACGCCTGGGCGTCCATCAGGTTGAAAGCCTCGTCCGCGCTCGCCGCAAGCGA
>CAIWXW010000065.1 GCA_903916755.1 uncultured Opitutaceae bacterium
CCCCTTTCGGGGCGGGGGCGGCGGGAGCTGCCGCGGGGGCGGAAGCGGCCGGGGCCGCGGCGGGCGCCGCGCCCGCCGGGGCGTTCACGGTCTCGCCGGCCTTGCCGATCGCGCAGAGCGCGGTGCCGACCGGCACCACGGCGCCCGGCGCCACGAAGATCTTCAGGAGGACCCCGTCAAAGAAGCTCTCCACCTCCATGGTCGCCTTGTCGGTCTCGACCTCGGCCAGCATGTCGCCGGTCTTGATCGTGTCGCCCTCCTGCTTGAGCCAGTTTGCCAGCGTGCCCACCGTCATGGTGTCGCTGAGTTTCGGCATGTCGATGAGGTCGGCCATGGTGTTAGCGCAGGAGTTCGATCGCCGCCTTGAGGATGCGTTGGGGCGTGGGTAGTTGCTCGGCTTCGAGCGGGGGGCTGTAGATGGCGGGGGCGTCGAGCGCGGAGACGCGCTTGATCGGGGCGTCGAGGTCGTCGAAGGCCTTTTCCTGGATCAGGTAGGAGAGCTGGGCGCCGACGCCGCAGAAGGGCTTGTTCTCGTCCACCAGCAGGACGCGGTGGGTCTTGCGCACCGAGGCGAGGACGGTCTCCTCGTCGAGCGGCCGGATCGTGCGCAGATCGACCACCTCGACCGAGATGTCGTGCTCCTTCTGCAGGAGTTCCGCGGCCGCGAGGGAATTGATGACGGCGCGGCCATGGGCCACGATCGTCAGGTCCGTGCCAGTGCGCTTCACGTCGGCCAGGCCGAGCGGGATCAGGTATTCCTCGGTTGGGACCTCGCCCTTGTCGCCGTACAGGATCGTGTTCTCGAAGAAAAAGACCGGGTCGTTGTCGCGGATGGCGGACTTCAGCAGCCCCTTGGCGTCGTAGGCCGTGGCCGGACAGACCACCTTCACGCCGGGATGGTTGGCGCAGATGTTCTCCGGGGTGTGGGAATGGGTGGCGCCGACGTTGGTGCCGCCATTGGCGGGGCCGCGGATCACGATCGGGCAGTTGATCAGGCCGCCCGACATGTAGCGGACGTTGGCGGCGTTGTTCAGGATCTGGTCGAAGGCGACCGAGTAGAAGGACCAGAACATCAGCTCCATCACCGGGCGGATGCCCAGCATCGAGGCGCCGATGCCCATGCCGATGAAGCCGGCCTCGCTGATCGGCGTGTCGACGATGCGCTGCGGGCCGAATTTCTCAAGGAGGCCCTCGGTCACCTTATAGGCGCCGTTGAACTGGGCGACTTCCTCGCCCATGACCACGACATTGGGGTCGCGGTGGAGTTCTTCGGCGAGCGCGTGACGGATGGCTTCGCGGTACGTGATGAGCGGCATGGAAAAAAGGGTCGGAGGGATCAGTCGAAGAACATGCGGCCCTGGGACTTCTTCTCGGAGGGGTTGTCCTCCTCCCAGTACACGTCCTTGGTGATGTCCTCGACCGTCGGATAGGGGCTGGCCTCGGCGAACTCGGCGGAGGTGTCGGACTCGGCCCGGGCGGCGGCGTCGATTTGCCCGGCGGTCGCCTCGTCGAGCGTGCCCTCGGCGATCAGGATGTTCTGGAAGACCTGGATCGGGTCCTTCGTCTTGCGGTACTCCTCGATCTCGTTCTTCGCCCGGTAGGTGTTGTCCGGATCGGCGACCGAATGGCCGCGGTAGCGGTAGGTGCGGATCTCGACGATCGCGGGCTTCGACTCCTCGCGGGCGGCGCGCAGGAACTTGTCCATCGTGGCGCGGACCTCGTAGAGGTCATGGCCGTCGCAGACGCCCCAGGCGATGCCATAGCCCTCGGCGCGGCGGGCGAGCTCGCCCGCGGAGGAGCGGGCCTGGCTTGTGCCCATCGAGTAGCCGTTGTTCTCGATCACGAAGATGACCGGCAGTTGCCAGAGGGCCGCCAGGTTGTAGGCCTCGTGGACCGCCCCCTGGTTGACCGCGCCGTCGCCCATGAAGGCCATGGCGGCGCCCTTCAGGCCCTTGTACTTGAGCGCGTAGGCCAGGCCGGCGCCGAGCGGGATCTGGCCGCCGACGATCCCGTGGCCGCCCCAGTAATTGCGGGAAGGATCGAAAAAGTGCATCGAGCCGCCCTTGCCCTTGGAACAGCCGGTCGCCTTGCCGTAGAGTTCGGCCATCAGGGGGTTCATCTCCATCCCGACCGCGATGGCATGGCCGTGGTCCCGGTAGGCGGTGATGACGTGGTCGTTCTTGCCCATGAGCGAGCAGCAGCCGACGGCGACGGCCTCCTGGCCGATGTAAAGGTGGAGGAACCCTCCGATCTTCTTGGCCTGGTAGGCGCGGAGGCTCCGCTCCTCGAAGCGCCGGATCCGCACCATCTGGCGGAAGCACTCGATCTTCTGCTCGCGGGTCATCGCGGCGTTGACCGGTGCGGTCCCGAACCCGGCAGGGGCGGCGGGGACATCATGCTTGTCGGCGGTGGCGCTCGGTTTTTTGGTCACGGTGAAAGTTAAATTGTTCGGCGGAAGTCTCGGAAATCAAGCGTGGAGTGAAGGCGGCTCAACCTTA
>CAIWXW010000066.1 GCA_903916755.1 uncultured Opitutaceae bacterium
CGAGGTGCTGGCGGTCACCATGCGCACGCCAGGCCACGATGCTGAACTTGTGCTCGGATTCCTGCGGGGCGAGGGCCTGATCACGACCTTGCCTGACGTCGTGGACGGCGAGGCCCGCGACCGGAATGTGCGCGGCGAAGCGATCGACACCTGGTGCGTGCGCCTGGCGCAGCCCCCGCGCGAGGACTTGCAGCGGCTGAGTCGCGGGCTCCTGACCAGCTCCGCCTGCGGGCTCTGCGGCCGGCCGAGCCTCGAGGGCCTCCCCGTCCCTGCCGTGCCCCGGGAGGCGTCGGCGGCTTCCCTGGCCTTTGCCGTGGTGGCGGCCCTCCCCGAGACCCTGCGCCTCCACCAGCCCACCTTCTTCGTGACGGGCGGCAGCCACGCCGCCGCGCTGTGCGACGCCCAGGGCCGGCTGCACCTGGCCCGGGAGGACGTCGGCCGCCACAACGCGGTCGACAAGCTGATCGGCGCCGCGCTCCAGGCCGGCCTGCCGCTGCCCGGGCTGATCCTGGTCCTCAGCGGGCGCGCCAGCTTCGAACTGCTGCAGAAGGCGGCCGCCGCCGGACTCGGGGTGGTCGTCGCCGTCGGCGCTCCCTCCTCTGCGGCCGTCGATCTCGCGCACGCCGCCGGCATCACGCTGGGCGGCTTCGCCCGGGGACATCGCCTCAACGTCTACACCCACGCCGATCGACTCGCGGTGGGCACCGTGGGTTCCAATTCGGGTCAGGAGGTGGGCAGCCGATGATCGTCCGCAAGCTCTACCTCTCCGCTGAGCACGTCTACTTCGGGCACTTTGGCCGCGACGCGGGCCGGGCGCCCATGACCGAGGTCGATCGCGCCCACGTGGTGGCCGGCCGCGGGCTGGTCGGCGACCGTTTCTTTGCGCAGCCGGCCGGACACCGCGGCCAGGTCACCTTTTTTGCCGAGGAAACCTGGGCTCTCCTGGGCGAAGCCCTGAGCCGCCACGACCGCGGCCCGGAGGTCTTCCGGCGCAATATTCTGGTGCGTGAGGCCGACCTCGCGGCCCTGATCGGGCGCGAATTCGAGGTGCAGGGGCTGCGCTTCTTTGGCACCGAGCACTGCAAGCCCTGCTTCTGGATGGACCAGGCCTTCGCGCCCGGGGCGCTGGCCCAACTGGCGGCGTGGCAGGCCGGCGGCCTGCGCGCGCGCGCCCTGACCACCGGCTGGCTGTCGGCCGCCGCGGAGACCGCGGCATGATGCTCGGGGCCGTGCTCGCGGGAGGCGCCTCGCGCCGCTTCGGCTCCGACAAGGCGGACCTTGCGGTCGACGGGCAGCCGCTCTGGCGCCGTCAGGCCGCGGTGCTGAGTGCCGCGGGGGCGGACCGCGTGGTGCTGATCCGCCGGTCCGATCAACCCGCCCCCGCCGGCATCGAGTGCTGGCGCGACGGACCCGCGGGGGGCGGGCCCCTGCGCGGCCTGCAGGCCGCCCTCGCGCCCGCCGCGGCTCCGTGGGTGGCCGTCCTGGCCGTCGACATGCCGGGCATCGACGCGGCGTGGTTCCGCTGGCTGCGCGGCTTCTGCGCGCCGGGCGTAGGCGCGATGGCGCGCCACCCCGAGGCCTGCGAGCCGCTCGCGGCGATCTATCCGGCGGAGGCCCTCGCCGCGGTGGAGAACCGGATCGCCGGAGGGGACTTTTCACTGCAGGCCTTGGCCCGCCAGCTGGCCTCAGCCGGTCGCATGCGCCTGATTTCGGTTGCCGGTGAAGAGACGGCACGCCTGCAGAGCCTCAACACCCCGGCCCGATTCACCGCCTGGCGGGTACAGCAGGGAACCGGGGCTGCGCCGAGCGTTCAGTCGTCGGTGCCCATCCCCACACCATGAAACGCGATAAAAAACCTTCCGGCCTCACGCCGGCCTCCCCGTCCGGCGCCCAAACCCCCATCGAGCTCACGGGGACCAAGCAGCGTAAACGCTTCGCGGTGGCGGCCGGCCTGAAGGCGGTGGAGGAGGTGCTGGAATACGGCGTGGCCCAGAGCGGGCTCAAGAACACGCTCGGGACCTTCCACAAGCTGAACCAGACCGACGGGTTCGACTGCCAAAGCTGCGCCTGGCCCAATCCCGACGGCGAGCGCAGCTTCGCCGAATTCTGCGAAAATGGGTTCAAGGCGGTCACCTATGAGACCACGACGAAACGGATGACGCCGGAATTCTTCCGGGAGCACTCCGTCGCGGAACTCCGGGGCCAGTCGGACCACTGGCTGGGCCACCAGGGCCGGATCACCGAGCCCATGGTTCTCCGGCCAGGCGCGACCCACTATGCGCCGATCTCCTGGGACGAGTCCTTCGAGCTGATCGCCGACGAGCTGCGGCGGCTCAATTCCCCCCATGAGGCGGTGTTCTACACCTCGGGCCGGACCAGCAATGAGACCGCCTTCCTCTACCAGCTCTTCGTCCGCGCCTACGGCACGAACAACCTCCCCGACTGCTCGAACATGTGCCATGAGTCCACCAGCGTGGCGCTCCCGCCCATGATCGGGATCGGCAAGGGCTGCGTGAAGCTGAGCGACCTCGAAAAAGCGGACGCCATCTTCATCGCCGGGCAGAACCCCGGCACCAACCATCCGCGGATGCTCACCTCGCTGCAGAAGGCGAAGGAGCGCGGCTGCAAGATCGTCTCGATCAACCCGCTGCCGGAGACGGGCAACTTCCGTTTCAAGAATCCGCAGGACCTGCTGCACCCGCTGCACCTGCCCCGCTTCCTCTTCGGCCAGGGCACCCAGCTCTCCGACCTGTGGCTGCCGGTCACGATCAATGGCGACATGGCGTGCTTCAAGGGGATGATGAAGGAGCTGCTGGAGGAGGAGGACCGGAACCCCGGGAAGGTCTTCGACCACGAGTTCATCCGCCACCACACCGAGGGCTATGCGGAATTGATCGCGCAGATCCGGGCCGATTCCTGGGAGGCGATCGTCGCGGACTCGGGCCTCTCCCGGGAGCAGATCCGCCAGGGCGCGCGCATCGCGCAGGGCGCCCGCCGCATCATCGTCTGCTGGTGCATGGGCCTCACGCAGCACAAGAATGCGGTCGCCTCGATCCAGGAGATCATGAACTTCCTGCTCCTGAAGGGCGATATCGGCCGGCCCGGCTCGGGCCCCTGCCCCGTCCGCGGCCACTCCAATGTGCAGGGCGACCGCACGATGGGCATCTGGGACAAGCCGAAGAAGGAATTCCTCGACCGGCTCGAAGCCGAGTTTGGCTTCGCGCCCCCGCGCGAGCACGGCTTCGACGCCGTCGAGGCCGGCCGCGCCATGAATGCCGGCAAGGCCAAGGTGCTCTTCGCCATGGGGGGAAACCTCCTGACGGCGCTCGCCGACACCGAATTCATCGCCACCGGCGTGCAGCAATGCGCCCTCACCGTCCAGGTGTCGATCAAGCTCAACCGCTCGCACCTGATCACCGGACGGACCGCCCTGATCCTCCCCTGCCTCGGCCGCACGGAAATCGACCGCCAGGGCGGCGGGGAGCAGTTCATGACCGTCGAGGACAGCATGGGGGTCATCAATCCCACGCGCGGCGTCCTGGAGCCGTGCTCGCCGCGCCTCCTCAGCGAGGTGGCGATCGTCGCCGGCGTGGCCAAGGCGGTGCTCGGGCCCAAGCGGCCGATCGACTGGGACGCCCATGTGGCCAACTACGACCTGATCCGGGACAAGATCGAGGCGGTGATCCCGGGCTTTCCGGCCTTTAACGACCGGATCCGGGAGGGCACCTTCTACCTGCCCAATTCGGCGCGGGATGAGCGCGTTTTCGACACGCCGTCCAAGAAGGCCGTCTTCATCGCCCACCCCCTCTCCAAGACCAGCGCCGCCCCCGGCGAGTACCTCATGACCACCATCCGGAGCCATGACCAGTTCAACACCTCGATCTACGGCCTCGATGACCGCTACCGCGGCATCTACAACGGCCGTCGGGTCGTCTTCATGAATGAGGACGACATGAAGGAGGAAGGGCTCATGCAGGGCCAATGGGTCGATCTCGCGAGCCATTTCCGGGGCCAGGAGCGCCGGGCCGAGCAGTTCATGGTCGCGCCCTACCCCATCCCGCGCCGCTGCGTGGCTACCTACTATCCCGAAGCCAACGTGCTGGTGCCGATCGACAGCGTGGCCGACCAGAGCAACTGCCCGACCTCGAAATCAGTCTCGATCACGATCCGGCCGTCCACCTTCGCGGCCAGATCCGGCGCCTAGGGCCGGGCTCGACCCCGCCGCGGCGGGCGCCAACATCGGGCGCGTGCACAACGCCTGCGTCTTTTCCCGCGATCGCGCGCATCGCTACGAGCTCATCCACCGGTTCGACGACCGCCCGAATCCGCGGCTCATGCTGTGGATCGGCCTGAACCCGAGCATCGCGGACGAGCAGCGGCTGGACCGGACCCTCACCCGGATCGCCTCCTTCAGCCGCCGCGAGGGTTTCGACGGGTTCGTCATGGCCAATCTGTTCACGCTGGTGACCACCTACCCGAAGGTGATGCGGGCCCATCCCCGGCCGGTCAGCGCGAAAGCCGACGCCTGGCTGCGGCGCAGCGCGGAGCGCTGCGAGCAGATCGTTGTCGCCTGGGGCGCGGGGGGAGAATTCCGCGCGCGCGGCCCGGCGGTGCTGAAGCTGCTCGCCGATCGGACGCTCCTCTGCCTGGGCCGGACGCAGGCCGGGCACCCCCGCCATCCCCTGTATGTCGCGGGCGCGCAGCCCCTTGTCGCCTGGTAGCCGGCCGGCGGCGCCCGGGCGGCCCGATTCCGGCCATCGCGGGATTGACGCCGATTTTACCCGCCGGTTTCATCCGGGCATGCACGCAACCAAGGCGGGGGACTCCGGAGCGAAATATAAGCGCATCATCCTCAAGCTCTCCGGGGAGGTTCTCCGGGGCGGAAAATCCGGGGATCCGATCGATGCGGCCACCCTCGAAAGGACCTGCGCCCAGATCAAGGAAATCTATGACCTGGGGGTCCAGATCTGCGTCGTGATCGGCGGCGGCAACATCTTCCGCGGGTTGAATGGCGAAAAGCGGGGGGTCGACCGGACGACCGGCGACTACATGGGCATGCTGGCGACGGTGATCAACGGCCTGGCCCTGATGGACAGCCTGGAAAAGATGGGCGTCACCACCCGGGTGCAGAGCGCCATCCCGATGAACCAGATCGCCGAGCCTTTCATCCTCCGCCGTGCGATCCGCCACCTGGAGAAGCACCGGGTGGTGATCTTCGTCGCCGGCACGGGCAATCCCTACTTTTCGACCGACACGACGGCGGCCCTGCGCGCCTCCGAAATGCACGCCGACATCCTGCTCAAGGCCACCAAGGTCGACGGCATCTACGACAAGGACCCCAAGAAATACCCCGACGCGGTCAAATACGACGAGATCACCTTCATTGACGCCCTCAAGCAGCGGCTCAACGTCATGGACTCGACCGCGTTCTCCCTCTGCCTCGACAACAACGTTCCCATCCTGGTTTTCGACCTCAACGATGAGCACGCGATCCGCCGGGCCGTGACCGGCAAGAAGATCGGCACCCTCGTTCGGGGCTGATCCGCCTTAAAACCCCCACCCGCCATGTCCCATCCCATTCTCAACGACACCCAGGCCAAGATGACCAAGGCCGTCGAGCACACCCTGCGTGAGTTCGACACCATCCACACCGGCAAGGCCACCCCCGCGATGGTCGAGAGCGTCATGGTCGACGCCTACGGGTCCCAGATGCGACTGCGCGACTGCGCCGCGATCTCGACCCCTGACGCCCGCCTCATCCAGATCCAGCCCTGGGACGCCGCCCTGGTGAAGTCGGTCGAAAAGGGCATCCAAATGGCCAACCTTGGGTTCAACCCGATCATCGACGGCAAGATCATCCGCATTCCCCTGCCCGACATGAGCCGCGAGCGCCGGCTGGAGTTCGTCAAGACGGCGAACCGCCTCGCCGAGGAGGGCCGGGTCCACGTCCGCAATGTCCGCCGCGATGTGCTTGAGACCGCGAAAAAGGCCAAGCTGCCGGAGGATGAGGCCAAGCGACTGGAGAAGGACATCCAGGCCGCGACCGACAAGGCGATCAAGGACATCAACGAGCATCTGGCCCACAAGGAGAAGGAGTTGCTGAACGTCTAGCGGGCGGTTGGCTGCTGCGCCATGGCCCTTCCGCCCTCCGCCGGCGTCCTTTCGCCCTCCCGCCTGAAGCGGGTGGTGGTGAAGCTCGGGACCGGCGTCCTTACCTCCAGCGGGCGGCTCGACGCCGCCCGGATCGCCGACGTGTGCGCCCAGCTGGCGGCCCTGCGGGCGCTGGGCACGGAAGTCATCGTGGTCTCCTCTGGCGCGGTGGGTCTCGGCATGGCGGAGCTGGGCCTGGCCCGGCGGCCGAAGGAACTGCCGAAGAAGCAGGCCTGCGCGGCGATCGGCCAGGGGCTGCTGATGCAGACGTGGCGGGCGGGGTTCGCCCCCCATGGCGTGGCCGTCGCGCAGGTCCTCCTCACCCACGATGACCTGCGGGTCCGCTCACGCTACCTGGGCGTCGGCGAGACCCTGCGCCAGCTGATCGCCTACGGCGCGGTGCCGGTGATAAATGAAAACGACACGGTCAGCGCGGCGGAGATCAAGTTTGGCGACAACGACACCCTGTCGGCGATGGTGGCCAGCCTGGTCGAGGCCAACCACCTCATCATCCTTTCCACCGCCCCCGGCCTGATCGACATGAAGGGCACGGGGCAGGTCGTCCCCGTGGTCGAGAAGATCACCGCCCAGATCGAGGCCATGGCCGGCGGCACCGCCAGCGAGACCGCGGTCGGCGGGATGATCAGCAAGATTTCCGCGGCCAAGCTCGCCACGCGGGCCGGCTGCGGCGTCTTCATCGCCGCCGGCGCCGAGCCCAACATCGTGGCCCGGCTCCTGGGCGGCGCCGGCCCGGGCACGTTCTTCGTGCCCAGCGGCCTGCCGCTCGAGGCCAAGAAGCGCTGGCTCGCCTTCTTCCAGCGTCCGACCGGCACGATCCAGGTCAACGCCCAGGCCGTGCCGGTCCTGCGCGACCAGGGGCGCAGCCTGCTCGCGGTGGGCGTGACGGGCGTGAGCGGAGAGTTCGCCGCGGGCGACGTGGTCAACATCGCCGGGCCCGACGGCACCGTGATCGCCCGCGGCACCAGCTCCTTCTCCAGCACCGTGACCGTCCAGCTTTCCGGGCTGAAGAGCGACGAGGTCCGGGCGCTCCATCCGGGGCGCAAGCACCTGGAAATCGTGCATCGCGACGACCTGGCCTTGCTCTAGGCGAGGAGGCGACCAAGTTCCGTCGGCCCGGCATGGAATACACCCTGGAAAATCAACGCATGCCCGACGGCATGCCGCCGATCGACTTCCGCGCGGAGCTCAACGATGAGCAGTACGCCGCGGTCACCGCGCCGCCCGGGCCGATCCTGGTCCTGGCCGGGGCGGGATCGGGCAAGACCCGCACCCTCACCTACCGGGTGGCGTGGCTCCTGTCGCAGGGGGTCCGCCCCGGCGAGATCCTGCTCCTCACCTTCACCAACAAGGCCGCCAAGGAGATGCTCCACCGCGTCCAGGACCTGACCGGGGTCGAGCCGGGGCGCTTCTGGGGCGGCACGTTCCACAGCATCGGCCACCGGACGCTGCGGACCCACGGCGACGCCATCGGGCTCGAGCGCGGCTTCACGATCCTCGACGCCGACGAATCCGAGGGGCTCCTGCGCGACGCCGTCGAAAGCGTCGAGAAGGCCTTCTTCAAGGACAAGACCCACCCGCGGCCCGGCCCCCTGCACGCCATCATCTCGATGTCGCGCAACACGCGGACATCCCTGGCCGAGACCGTCACCCGCTATTTTCCGCAGCATGACGCGCTGATCGAGCGGCTGCCCCTCTTCGCGAAGAAGTACGCGGAGAAGAAGAAGGCCGGCAAGGTCCTCGACTACGACGACCTGCTGGAGTTCTGGCTGGACCTGCTGCGCGATTCCCCGGAAACGGCGGCCTATTTCAACCACCGCTTCCGGCACGTCCTGGTGGACGAGTACCAGGACACCAACTTCCTCCAGGCGGAGATCGTGGACCGGATCGGCGGCCACCACAACGTGATGGCGGTCGGCGATGACGCGCAGTGCATCTACACCTGGCGCGGCGCCGCGGTGGAGAACATCCTCACCTTCCCCGAGCGGCACGCCGGGACCGTCATCTACCGGATCGAGACCAACTACCGCTCCACGCCGCAGATCCTGGCCCTGGCCAACGGGGTGCTGCTGGCCCAGCCCAAGGGCCGGCACTTCGACAAGGAGCTGCGCCCCCACCGCGCCAACAGTGAAAAGCCCTATTTCGTCCAGGCCATGGACGGCCGCGAGCAGGCGCAGTTCATCGTCTCCCGGCTGCGCGGCCTGATGGACGCCGGCTGCGAGCTGCGCGACATCGCGGTCCTCTACCGCGCCCATTTCCAGGCCCTCGACCTGCAGCTGGAGCTCTCGCGGCTCCAGGTGCCGTATCACATCACGAGCGGCGTTCGGTTCTTCGAGCAGGCGCACGTGCGTGACCTGGTCGCGCTGCTGCGCTTCGTCTACAATCCGAGCGACACGTCGGCCTGGCAGCGGCTGGCGGTCCTGCTGCCCAAGATCGGCGACAAGGGCGCCCAGAAGATCTACAGCGCGGCCCTCGACCATGCCCGCCTGCTGCAGAAGGACTTCATCGACGTCCTGGGCAGCGACGACGTCCTGTCCAAGGTCGCGAAGGACGCCAAGGAGGAATGGCCGCGGCTCGTCGCCTCCCTCCAGCAGGTCGCCGAGTCGATGCGGGCGGGCAAGCCGGCCGACGCGATCGATATGGCGATCGAGGGCTGGTACGGCGACTACCTGAAGGGCGCCTACGCCAACTACGCCTCCCGGCTGGACGACCTCAAGTCGCTGATCGGCTTCGCCGGCCGCTTCGACGACATGGCGGACATGCTCGCGCAGATCATGCTGCTCAACAGCGAGACCAGCGACCGCTCGGTCGACCCTTCAGCCGACGCGCTGCGCCTCACCACGGTGCACCAGGCGAAGGGGCTCGAGTTCGCGGTCGTCTTCGTGATCGGGCTCGGCGAGGGCATGTTCCCGCTCCGCCGCGCGATCGAGAGCGGGGAAATCGAGGAGGAGCGCCGGCTGTTCTACGTCGCGGTCACCCGCGCCCGCGACGAGCTCTACCTCTGCTTCCCGATGGTCAACACCAAGGGCGGCCCGGCGATGATGATGCAGCCCAGCCGGTTCATTTCCGAACTTTCCACGGATTTGTACCAGCCATTAAAACTGAAGCGCAACTACGGGTGGTGAGCGCGGCAGAGCCGATCGTTCGACCGTGGAAAACCTGATCGCAACCAGACCGGCCGACCGCGCGGCCGGCACCCGAAATTGGCTCAATAGTGATAGCGCAGCTGCACGATCCAGATTTGGTCGTTCACCACACGATAGAGCATCCGGTGCTGCCCGTCGATCCGGCGGGACCAGTAGCCTTGGAGCGTGTGCTTGAGGGGCTCTGGCTTGCCAAGCCCCTCGGCGGGACTCCGCCGGGCCGCGGCGAACAGCAGATTTATCCGCTGCGCCAGAGCCGGATCCGTCCGCAGCCAGTGCAAATATTCCTCCCACGCATGGACCGAAAAGACCAGTTGCATCCCGGGACAATAACAACCCCGGACCGCTTTAAGGGATCGCGGTTTTGGTCTTCAATCGGCCTTTCCTCTTCGCTTTCATCTTCGGCTCCAACGCCGACCGCACCCGTCCCTTCCCGGCTTCCAGTTCCTGGATGGATTCCAAGATGCGGAGCGCATTCCTCGGACTGCGCAGCAGATAGGCCGTCTCCTCGACCGCCTCATACTCCTTGAGGGACATCATCACCACCGCCTGATCGCGGTTGCGGGTGATCACAACCGGCGCCGACTCCTCGCAGACCCAGTCCATGGTGGCGGCCAGTTGCTCGCGGGCGGCGGTGTAGGTCAGGGCTTTCATCTGGACAGGATCATGTACGGATAGTGGTTGCATCGTGAAGCAAGAATAGCAACCGCCGCCGCCCGACTATTTCCGGGTTGCGGTTTGACGGATGTGCTACTGTTTGGGGAGTCCCGCATGTCCCATTCCCCTGTTGAAAACGTCGTCATTGTCGGCACCGGCTGCGCCGGCCTCACCGCGGCCATCTATGCCGGCCGGGCCAACCTGAATCCCCTGGTCCTCGAGGGCTCGATGCCCGGCGGCCAGCTCACCACCACCAGCGAGGTGGAGAACTTTCCCGGCTTTCCGGCCGGCGTCGACGGCTTCCAACTGATGCAGAACCTGCGCGAGCAGGCGGCCAAGTTCGGCACGCGCTTCGAGCAGACCCTGGTGGAGTCGGTCGACTTCACCTCGATGCCCCGGAAGCTGATCTGCGCCGACCGCACGGTCCTGGCGCGCGCAGTCATCATCTCGACCGGCGCCTCCCCCCGTCTCACCGGCGTCCCCGGCGAGAAGGAGCTCTACGGCGGCAAGGGCGTGACCACCTGCGCCACGTGCGACGGCGCCTTCTACCGCCAGATGGAGGTCGCCGTGATCGGCGGCGGCGACAGCGCGGCCGAGGAGGCCCTCTTTCTCACCCGTTTCGCCAGCAAGGTCTACCTCGTGCACCGGCGCGACTCGCTCCGCGCCTCCAAGATCATGGCCGACCGCGCCACCACCCACCCGAAGATCCAGCCGGTCTGGGACAGCGTCCCGGTCGAGGTGATGGGCCGGCCGGAGGGCGCCGTCAGCGGCCTGAAGGTGAGGCATCTGAAGACCGGCGCCGAATCCATCCTGCCGGTGAAGGGCATCTTCGTCGCGATCGGCCACGTGCCGAACACGGGACCCTTCGCCTCGGTCCTCGACGTCGACGACAACGGCTATTTCAAGCCGGTCGCCGGCTCCCAGGTGCGGACCAAGATTCCCGGCGTGTACGTGGCGGGCGACTGCGCCGACCATGTCTATCGCCAGGCGATCACCGCCGCGGGGATGGGCTGCCAGGCCGCGATCGACGCGGAGCGCTGGCTCGCCGAGCACGAATAAGGCCGGGTCCGGTCCGGCGTCCGGCCACGGCCGTCAAGCCGCCGGCTGGTCGAGCAGGGCGCGGACGAGGCGGACCGCCTGCGCGACCTCGAACGGCTTGGCCAGGAACCGGGTGCAGGGGTTGGCCAGCACATCTCCGCCCAGGATGTTGGCGTCGTATCCGCTGCAATAGATGACCTTGAGCGCGGGGCGGTCGGCGCGCAGCCGCTCCGCCAGTTCGCGGCCGTTGATGCCGCCGGGCATAACCACGTCGGTGAAAAGCAGCGCGATCTCCCCGCGATGCCGGGCCCATAGCCGCAGGGCCTCCGGCCCGTCGGCGGCCGCGAGGATCCGGTAGCCCTTCCGCGCCAGCAGGCCCTGGACGACGGCGCGCACCTCGTCCTTGTCCTCGACCAGGAGCAGCGTCTCGTGCCCGGAGGGCGAGGCGACCGGAGCCGCCTGGGGCGGCGCAGCACCCGGGCGGCCCAGCAATTGGGGAAACCAGACCGTGAATTCCGTGCCGCGCCCGACCTCCGAGGCGACTTCGATCCAGCCGTTGTGCTGCTGGGCGATGCCGTAGACGGTGGCGAGGCCCAGGCCGGTGCCCTTGTCCTCGGCCTTGGTGGTGTAGAAGGGATCGAAGATTCGCGGCAGGACATCGGCCGGAATCCCAACGCCGGTGTCGCGGACCCGCAGGCCGACGAAGCGCCCCGGCCGGGCCTGGGGCACCCGGCGCAGGTAGTCCGCGTCCGGTTCCGCCAGGACGGTCGTGATCGAGAGCTCGCCCCCGGAGGGCATCGCGTCGCGGGCGTTGACCGCCAGATTGAGCAGCACCTGCTCCACCATGCCCTCGTCCGCACGGATTTCGGGCAGGTCGGCCGCCGATTCCATCTTGAGCACGATGTGCTCGCCCAGCGTGCGGCGCAGCAGGGTCACCACGCGCTCGATGGTCGCCCCCAGCGCCAGGCGGCCGGGCTGCAGCACCTGCCGGCGGCTGAACACGAGCAGCTGCCGCGTGAGGGTGGAGGCGAACTGGGCGGCGTCCTGCACCTGCCGCAGCATCTCGGCCAAGGCCGGCGCCAGCCGCGGGTCCTCCAGCGCCAGCGACACATTGCCCTGGATCACCGTGAGGACGTTGTTGAAGTCGTGGGCGACGCCGCCGGCGAGGAGGCCGATCGACTCCATCTTTTGCGCGTGGCGCAGCTGCTCCTCGAGCCGCTGCTGCTCGGTGGTGTCGCGCAGGATTGAGATCAGGCAGGATTCCCCGGCGATGTCCGTCACCTCGGCAAAATAGAGGCAGCGGTGCAGGCCGCCCTGCTTGTTCCGAAAGACGACCGGCTCGTTGCGCACCGTCTCGCCGGCCCGCAGCCGGGCGACGATCAGGCCCCGGAGGGCCGGCTCCACCCAGATGTTCAGGTCCAGGACGCAGCGGCCGACCACTTCGTCCCGGGTGTAGCCCAGCATGCCGGTGTAGGCCGCGTTGATGTCCAGAATCCGCCCGTCGCCGAGCTTGGTGATGGCGATTGCGTCCGGCATGGCCCGGAAGGCCTTCGCGAACTTTTCCTCGGATTCGCGCAGCGCCATCTCCGCCGCCCGCTGCTCGGTGATGTCCCGGATCCGCGTCAGCATGCAGGGCCTCCCGCCCAGATCCACGCGATAGGAGGTCATCCGGCAATTGAGGCGCTCGCCGCCGCGGCGCAGCTTCACCACCTCCATCTCCCGCACCGCCCCGTCGCGCGCCAGCAGCATCAGGAACTACTCCCGGTCGGAAACCTGGGCCCAGGAGCCGAGCTCGTTGCCGCTGCGGCCGATCGCCTCGTCCCGGCCATAGCCGATCAGGCGGCAATAGGCGTCGTTGACCTCGGTGATCCGCCCGCTGGGAAAATCGGCAATCGCCACCGCATCCGCCGAGGCATGAAATGCTTGGGCAAATTTGTCCTGGGACTCGCGGAGCGCATGCTCGAGGTCCGGGCGCAGGGCTGCGCCAGGCTCATCTGACTGGGCGGGGGACATGAAGGGGCAGGTACCCGGGGCAGGCCAGCAGCAACCGAGCACGCCCCGAGGGAACGGCCACCCTAAAGGGGCCTCTCCTCCCCTGTCATGCCTATTTTTTGCCCGACAGTGGGGCCCTCCACGGGCGCCGCCCGCGGGAGCGATTATTCGTCGGCCTTGGCGGCGTTGGCGTTGTGCCGGGGACCGGGGAGGTCCGGGGAGGACTTCCGCGGCTGGAAGAGCAGGTCGCTGTCGATCTGCCGCGAGGAATAGTCCGGGAAGCGGTAAAAGCCGGAATAGAAGCCGAACCCGTTCAGGAAGTACGGCACCTTCTCGGGCGTGCCCTTGATGGCCGCGTCGAGCGCCAGCAGCGCGTAGGGCTGGATCGCATTGATGTTGGCGAAGATCGTGTCCTCATGCGGCGTGAAATACCCGTGATGGTAGTACGTCTTGACGATGTTGTTGCCGATCGCGCGGGCCAGCTGGAGGTAGTCGGACCCCTTGGTCCGCTCGTAGAGGTCGAGGATCGAGAAGAGCGCGTAGGCGTTGGCGTTGTCGGTCCCCAGGTTGACCTGGACGTTCCGGCCCGGCGTCTCGCCGATGTCGCCGAGATTGTAGTCCTTGGCGATGCCCCGGGCCACCTTCCATAGGAGCGGGTCCCCCGTCACCAGGAACCCCCGGGCGTAGGAGATCATGAACTCCGGAGTCGCCCGGTAGGGCTCGAGCACCGTGCCCTTGCGGGCATAGTAGCCGTTCCGCTTGGTCACGAAGCCCGACAGGTCGGTGCCGTCGGTCAGCATGGGGCGAAACTGGTTCTTCTCGGGGATGTAGGCGTAGTTGACGAACGCGTCCATGCCCTGGCGGGTGGTCTCGATCATGTCCTTGCCCGCGTCGCCCAGAGCTTGGCCGATCTGGAGCTCCATCAGCGCGTCGTCCGAGTAGATGGTCATCGCCTGCTGGCGGAAGAGGATCGTCGCCTCCAGGACCAGGTGGCCCGGAAAATCGGGCCCGTACTGGCGCTTGGCCCGGTCGCCGAACCACGACTGCGTGATGCTGTCGTCGGGCTGCTCGTCGGTCTTGCGCGGCTGCGTATATTGGTAGGCGCCGAGATGCGTCTTGGGATCGCGGGCCTTCACATACTGCGCGGATAGGCGCTTGGCCCATAGGAGGGCGCCGGGGTCGCCGGTCAGCTTGTACAGCATCGCGCCGGAATAGATCAGGTCGGTGCCCGCATCCAGAAAGGACAGGCCCTTGGTGTCGAAGTAGGGCTTGGGATCATCAAAGGGATGGCTCCAGTTGGCGCCGGGCTCGTGCCCATACTCGCCGTGGCGGCTGATCTCCATGGTCTTCCAGTTGAAGACGTGGGCATTCCAAAAGGCGGTGATGTACTTGACCGTGGCCGGCGGGTTCACCTCGTACATCATCTCGTAGTAGGGATAGACGTTCTTCAGCTCGTGCGGCGAGCTGGGGTCCCCGTCCCGCATGCCGACGCCCCTCAGGGTGATCATGTCGACAAAGCGGTGGCCGCCCCACTGCAGCAGGCCGCCGGCGTCCTGGAGCGACTCGAAATAGAAGGCGTAGTTTTCCTTGGCGATCGCCTTGTATTTCGGGTCGCCGGTCAGGTTGGTGAGCGCGGCCAGGATCCGCATCCAGTTCTGCTGGATGGTGAAGTCGGTCCAGGTCAGCTCGCGGCCGCTCGGGAAGATCCATTTCAGCTGCTCCTTCGTGTAGACGTTCACGCCACCGGCAAAGAGCGGCGAATACTCCGTGCGGTTGGGGGTGTGGTCCGCGGCGTCCTTGAGGACGTGGCCGGCATAGTCGACGACGACCTGGAGGCGGGCGGCGTCCTGGGCGGCATTCGGGTCCAGGGGATCCGCGGCGCGGAGGGAAAGCGGGAGCGCCGCAAGGACGGCGATCCCGAGGAAGAGGAACAGGCGGGCGGCGGACAAACGGGTGGTGGGCATGGGGATAAAAAGGGGCGATCTACTCGGCGGGATCCGCGTTGGCGCCGCGGCGGGCCCGCGTGGGATTGGGCTGGGACCGGCGGGGGCGGAACAGGAAGGCCTCGTCGACCTCGCGCGTCTGCCCCTGGCCAAAGCGGTAGAAGCCCGCGTAGAAGCCAAATCCGTTGATGAAGGTCGGCACCTTCTCGGGCGCACCCTTGATCGCGGCGTCCAGCGCGAGGAGGGCATAGGGCTCGATGGCATTAACGTTCGCATAGATCGTGTCCTCATAGGGCGTGAAATAGCCGTGATGATAGTAGTGCTGGACGATGTTGTTGCCGATCGCGCGGCCGAGCTCGAGGTAGGCGTCGGCGCGGGTCTGCTGGTATAGGTCCAGGACCGAGAACAGCGCAAAGGCGTCGGCATTGCCGGTGGCGAGGTTGACCTGGACCGCGTGGCCCGGCGTTTCCCCGATATCGCCCAGACCGAACGCGCGGGCGCTGCTCCGCGCCAGTTTCCAGAGCGTCGGGTCGCCGGTCAGCATGAAGGCCCGGGCATAGGAGAGCATGAATTCCGGAGTCGCCGGATACGGCTCGAGCACCGTCCCCTTGCGGCCGTAATAGCCGTTCCGCTTCGTGACGAAGCCGGACAGGTCGGTCCCGTCCGTCAGCAGGGGCCGCAGCCGGTTCTGATCCGGAATCAGCGCGTAGTTGACGAAGGCGTCCATGCCTTCGCGGGTTGACTCCAGCAGGTCCTTGCCCGCGTCGCCGAGCGTCCGGGCGACCTGGATCTGCATGAGGGCGTTGTCCGAGTAGATGGTCACCGCCTGCTGGCGAAAAAGGACCGTCGCCTCCAGGACGAGATGCCCCGGCAAATCCGGCCCGTACTGCCGCTTGGCGCGATCGCCGTATTCGGAAAACGTGAAATCGTTCCGGCTTTCGTCGGTCGGGGGCAAATGCTGCTGGCGCGGCTGGGTGTACTGGTAGGCGCCCAGCTTGGTCTGGGGATTGCGGGCCTTCACGTACTGGGCCGCGAGGCGCTTGGTCCAAAGGAGGGCGCCCGGGTCGCCGGTCAGCTTGTAGAGGGTCGCGCCGGAGTAGATCAGGTCGTTGCCGGCGTCCAGGAACGACAGGCCGAGGGTGTCGAAAAACGGGGCGGGATCGTCAAAGCGGTTCTCCCAATGGGCGCCGGGCGGCTTCCCATACTCCCCGTGGCGGCTGATCTCCATGGTGTGCCAGTTGAACACGTGGGCATTCCAGAAGGCGGTGATGAACTTGACCGTCGCCGCCGGGTTCACCTCGTACATCAGGTCGTAGTAGGGATAGTCGTTCTTCAGCTCGTGCGGCGACGTGGGCGGGCCGTCCCGCATCCCCACGCCCTGCAGCGTCAGCAGGTCGACAAAGCGATGGCCGCCCCACTGCAGCAGCCCGCTCGCGTCCTGCAGGTGCGCAAAATAATAGGCGTACTGCGCCTTGGCCGAGTCCTTGTACTTGGGGTCGCCCGTGAGCGCCGTCAGGGCCGCGAAGACCCGCATCAGGTTTTGCTGCACGGAAAAATCCGACCAGACCGCCACGCGGCCGTTCGGAAAGTCGGTGCTTTCCGGAAAAATCCATTTCAGCTGTTCCTTGGTGTAGACGTTGACGCCGCTCGCGAGCAGCGGCGAGGGACTCTGCGGGTGATAGCGGTCGGCCGCATCCTTCAGGACCGTGTCGGCGTAAGCGGTGACCGCCTTGAGGCGGGCCGCGTCCTGATCGGCCACCGCATCGGCGCGGGCCAGGGTGGGAGCGACGAGGACCGCACCCGAGAAAATGACACAGAGAAACCGTGGGGGACGCTTCATGGGGGTAAGAAAAGGGTGCCAAAGGGGGCTTCACCCTTAACCAGACAGACGAATGGACGCGCGTACACGTGTCGTTTAATTGTAAAGAATCACATAAAAATCTTATTTTCAACTTTTTAAGATTTAATATGCCATCGTTTCGCTCTGGGCCTGCACTTTCAGCGAAACCGGCATTTGGGGGTTAGAATCATTCTAATTATCACTTGCTACTTAGAACCATTCCAATTTGTTGTGACCGTTCATCCATGGCCTCCTCCCCTCGCACCGCTCCTCCCTCTGGCGCCCTCAATCGACGGTTGGCGGACAGCGGGCTGCGGTCCACGCCCCAGCGCGAGCTGATCTACGACGTGCTCCTGAGGAAGCGGGATCACCCCACGGCCGACGAGGTCTTCGTGCGCGTGAAGACCGAGATGCCAACCATCTCGCTGGCGACGGTCTACAATGGGCTCGAGACGCTGGTGCAGTGCGATCTCGTGCGCGCGGTGAACTTCGAGCGGGGCCCGACCCGCTACTGCCCCAACCTGCGGCCCCATGCCCACTTTCACGACGAGCGCTCCGGGGCAACGCACGACATCGATTTGCCGCCCGCGCTGATCGAGCACGTCAAGGCCATCCTTCCGCCCGAGTACCGGGCCGAGGCGGTCGAAATCAGCTTCCGTGGCTCCACTTCCCGCTAAACCGAATTCCGCATGAACCAGCTCGAAATCAAAAACCTCCATGTCGCCATCGGTGACAAGGAAATCGTCAAAGGCCTGTCGCTCACCCTCAAAAGCGGCGAGGTCCACGCCATCATGGGGCCGAATGGCACCGGCAAATCGACCCTGTCCAAGGCGATCGCCGGCCATCCCGACTACCAGATCACCAGCGGCGACGTGCTCCTGGACGGCGCCTCGATTCTCGAGCTGGAGGCCGATGAGCGCGCCCGCGCCGGCTTGTTTCTCGCCTTTCAGTACCCGAGCGAGATCCCCGGGGTCTCCATCGCCAACTTCATCCGCGCGGCCCAGCAGGCCCGGCTGGCCGAGGGCGAG
>CAIWXW010000067.1 GCA_903916755.1 uncultured Opitutaceae bacterium
CCGGTGGTGATCAGGAAGACGAGGGTCGCGTTGAAATCCAGGGGCGCCAAGTCTCGCGCGGCCTCCAAGACCGCGGCCACGCCGGCGGCATTGTCATCGGCCCCGGGCGCAGCGCCCTCCGTGTCGGCCAGGTCATGCGCGCGCGAGTCGTAGTGGGCCGTGATCACATAGGTCCGCTTGCTGGCCCCGGGCAGGGTCGCCACCACATTGGTCAGGTCCACGGCGTTCGGGACCAGCGGCGGCTGCTTCGCCTGCCGGAAGGTGTCGAAATCCACCTGGAGCCGGCCCCGGGCCGCGTGCGAGGCGCGTTCGAACTCCGCGCGGATCCAGGCCGAGGCGCCCCCGATGCCATCGCCGCTGGGCTGGGGATCGGACAAGGTGTGCCGCGTCTTGAAGCTGACGAGAACGAAGATCGACCGCTGGATGCGCTCGGCGGCGACACTGCCGACCGCCTTGACGATTTCTGGGTCGGCCCGGAACGCAGGCGGCTCCGCCGCGAGCGCGCTGAGCGCCGTGGCGAGCATCGCCCAGCCCGCGGCGACTCCGGAATGAAAACGCATGGCGCGATTGAGCCGCCGGCCCCGGCCAAGTCAAATCGCGGTCGCGGCCCGCCTACGGCTGGATTGGCCCGGCCAAGCGCGAGAAGTAAGGCGCCAACGGATCGCCTTTGATCGCCTTGAGACCGGCCACGACGCACTGCGCATTCAGGTCCGCCCCATCCCAGGTGTTATGCGTCTTCGGGTCCGCGTACATCGCGTCCGTCTTTTCCGCGCCCAACTGGTCGTAATGAGCCGCGATCCTTTCGTCCAAATCGATGAACGCCACGCCCTCCTCACGCGCCACCTGCTCCGCCCAGCGGGCGTAGTCTTCGCGCACGATCTTGCCGTCCCGCCAGACCTTTTGCGGCGTCAGCGAGCAGATAATGGGGGTCGCCCCCTTGGCCTTCGTGTCGCGGACGAATTTGCGCAGATACCAGCCAAAGCTATGCACGACTTCGTGCTTCTTGGTCAGGATGTTGTCGATCTCCTGCTGCTCATCCCCCACGCCCTTGATGGTGCCGCGGGCCCGGAAGTTGTCGTTGATCGGCCCGTTGTCATTGCGGCCAAACTGCATCAGAACCACATCCCCCGCCTTGATCAGCGGCAGCGTGCGGTCCCAGTGCCCGAGGCTGAGGTAGGTGCGGCTGCTCAGGCCACCGACGGCCCGGTTGACCACATTGATCGCGGCCGGATCAAAATACGCCGCCAGGGGCTCGCCCCAGCCCCACTGGCCGCCCGCGCCATTGCCCACGCCGTTCCGCACGGTCGAGTCGCCGATCAGGACGAGCGAGGGGAGCTTGGAATTGGCCGGGACCGGCGCCGGCCGGCGCACCCGCGGCGCCGGGGCGGACACGGCCTCGCCGGCGGCGGAGAACGTGCCGGCCAGTTTCAGTTCCGGGAACTGCTTCAAGCCGGAGACCACGAAGGTCGCATTGAGGGTCGCCCCCGCCTCGTTGGTATGGGTGTGGTCGCGGGGAAAGAAGCCGTCGACCTTCGCCTGGCCCATCTGCTCATAGCGGTCGGCCACCAGGCTCGTCAGATCCAGGAACTTGACGCCGGCCGCCCGCGCGATCTGGGCGGAGAGGTCGCTGTAGTCGCCCGGGCCGCGCTCCACGACGCCCAGGTGCCAGGTGTCACGCACGGTGAGGCCGAGCACGACGGGCGTGGCGCCCCGCGCGCGGGTGTCGGCGATCATCTTCCGCATGTACCACCCGAAGGTGTGGATGATCTCGTGCTTCTTGGTGATGAAGTTGTCGATCTCCTCCGTCTCCTCCCCCAGGCCGCGCACGGAGCCGCGGGCGCGGTAGTGGTCGTTGACCGGGCCGCCGTCGTTATGCCCGAATTGGATCAGGACGACGTCACCCGGCTTCATTTCGGCGAGCGCCTTGTCCCAGAGGCCTTCGGTGACAAACGTGCGGCTGCTGCGCCCGCCCCGGGCGCGGTTGGCGATGTTGATCCGCGCCGGGTCGAAGAAGCGGGCGAAGGGGATGCCCCAGCCCACCGCCTTCACGTCGTGGTTGTCGGCCGCGGTGGAGTCGCCGATGACAAACAGCGTCGGCAGGCCAGGCGTGAGGGGCGGCGGCGCCGGCGGCGGGTGGGCCGCGGGCAACGCCTGCCCCTGCAGCCGGGTCAGGCCCAAAAGTACCAGAAAGGCAAATACGGTGGCTTTCATCGGCAACTCAGCTAACACCCTGCTGACAAGCACCGGCCACCGGCTAGAAGTCAAATTTAAGGGTGAGGAA
>CAIWXW010000068.1 GCA_903916755.1 uncultured Opitutaceae bacterium
GCGCCGATCAACTGCATCATGTCGCCCAGCGGGGCCGCGCTGCTCGAGGCATTCGCGGTCGCGCCGTAGCCGCTGTGCATGTAGTAGTTGGTCGCGAAGTATTCGAGGGCGTAGCAGAAGCCGCCCTGGATCACGAGGGAGAGGATGATCGCCTTCGGGATGTCCTTGTGGGGATTCTTGGCCTCGTCGCCCATGGCGCTGACCGATTCAAAGCCGACGAGGATCAGGATCGCGATGCAGGCCTGGATGATGATGTAGCTGAACTTGTGCGGGGCCACGACCGAGCGGGCGGACTCATGGTAGTTGTAGGTGTCGATCCCGGTCTTGGGATCGGTCGTGATGCCGCCCTTGTAGCTCAGCGTGAACGGCTGCGGAATGGCCTTGGCGGTCCCGGTGGGGAGCGTCGCGGGCAGCTTGCCGTCCTTGTCGGTCGCGATCACGATCGGGTTGCCGTCCGTGCCCTTGAGGGCCACGCCCGCGGCATCCGCGGCGATATAGACCGGCACCGAGGCGCCGGTCGGGTCGACCTTGGGCACCGTGGCGCTGGGATCCTGGATCTGCTTGGTCGCGTCCTTCGGATCCGGGATGGTCTTGCTCGTGTCGGGAATCGTGTCCTGCACGTAGTTCACGGCGGTGCCCGTGGAATCGAGGACATAGGCCACGGAACCCTCGGGATGGCTGGCGCGGTGGCAGATGGCCATCGTCGAAAAGATCAGCAGGGCGGTGATCTGGATCGCGTTGATTGCGGCGTTGACCGACGTGGTGCCGCCGACGCCCCGGAAGGCGATATAGGCCACCCCGAAGGCGAAGATGAAGCAGAACCCAAACATGAAGAGCGGGCTGGGATAACCGGAAGCAAACGTGTTGGGGAAGATCTGGCCCATGACGTAGCCGACGAGCAGGGCGGTCACTCCGACCATCACCCCGGGATAGACCCAGTAGTAGAGATGGCTGGCCCAACCGACGACGAACTTCATCAGGCGGGCCCATTTGAACGCCTGCTTTTTCGAGAGGAAGGCCTGTTCGGCGAAGAAGTAGGACGAGCCCGCTCCGGGATACAGCTTGGAAAGCTCGGCGTACGCGACCGCGGTGGCCAGGCACAGGAGAAGGGCGCCGAGGATGCCGATCCACATCGACATGCCGGCGCCGGGAGCACCCGTAAGGACTTGCGCCCCGAACGTGAGCCAAAGGAACGCGCCAGGGGCGATCAGGGCCATGGCGTTGGAGGTGAGACCGGTGAGTCCGAGCGTCCGTTTAACGGTCGGATTGGAAGGAGCTTCAGGCATGATTTTGGTGGGTTAGTGGTTTGGGCGTTTCCTTACGCCTTTATCCATTAGCGGCTTATGTGCCGCGACCCCCCCTTAAAAGAACCTTAAAAACGAACGAGAAACCAATAAATGGAAATTAATTGGCATCTAAGCTGCTAAACACGGCCCGTCCGTTCCACTCGCCTGCCAAACTCAACTCAATGGCTGCCGCTTCCACGGCGGCCTTTAGCTCCGATTATGATCATCCGACACCCAGGTTCAGAATACCTCCGCCGGCCCTCAGACGGGCCGGCGTCAAGCCGCAACCCAGCCGCGTCGGCATCCTCGCCGGCGATCATGCGTTGATCCAGCAACCATAACCTAACGATACCATGCTTAAGAAATTCAACGAAAAGATGAAGGATCCGGCACAACGGAAGTTGTTCTACGCGATCTTCGGCGGAAAATTGCTCGGGGTCGGACTGACCTTGCTCGTGATGCTCGGCGCATCGCTCTACTTTACGTCGGCGAACAAGGCCCACGCCCAGACGGCGCCCGCCACCGCGACGGCTCCGGCCGCTCCCGCCGCCGCTCCGGCGGCTGCGCCCGCCGCGGCCCCGGCC
>CAIWXW010000069.1 GCA_903916755.1 uncultured Opitutaceae bacterium
CAGGTGCTTGCCCTTGGAGATCAGGTACTCGCGCTGCTCACCGATCTCGGGGGTGATGATCACCTTGCGCTTGCCCTTGGTGTCGCGGCCGAAGCTGACCACACCGTCGATCTCGGAGATCACCGAGTGCTCCTTGGGCTTGCGGGCCTCGAAGAGCTCGGCGACGCGGGGCAGACCGCCGGTGATGTCCTTGGTCTTGGAGGCCTGGCGGGGCGTCTTCGCGAGGAGGGCGCCGGGGGCGATGGTGTCGCCCTCGTTGACCGCGATCTGCGCGCCGACGGGAATCGAATACGAGGCCAGGGGCTTGTTCTTCGCGTCGCGCACCTCGATCTGGGGATTCAGGTCCTCCTTGTGCTCGATGATGATGGTCGCGATGCGGCCCGAGCTCGCGTCGAGCTCGCGCTTCACCGTGACGCCGGGGATCATGTCCTTGAAGGTCAGGACGCCGCCCTTTTCCGACAGGACGGGAATGTTGTACGGATCCCACTGGGCGAGAATGTCGCCCTTGTTGATCTTGGCGCCGTCGCCGACGTGGAGGAAGGAGCCGACCACGATGTTGTAGAGCTCGAGCTCCTTGCCGTCGTCGTCGATCACCTGGATCGTCCCGGTCTTGTTCAGCACGATGCTGCCGCCCTCGGCGGTGTCGACCAGGCGCAGGCTGCGGTACTTGACCGTGCCGGCGGAGCGGACGCGGATCTCGGGGGTCTTGAACCCGCCGGAGGCGACGCCGCCGATGTGGAACGTGCGCATGGTGAGCTGCGTGCCCGGCTCGCCGATCGACTGGGCGGCGATGATGCCGACGGAATCGCCGATCTTGGCGATGCGATTGGTGGCGGGGTTGATGCCGTAGCTCTTGCCGTCGATGCCCAGCTTGCTCGTGGAGGTGAGCGGGGACATGACCTTGACGCGCTCGATGCCGACGTCGTCGATCTTGGCGGCGGTCTCTTCGGTGAAGAGCTCGCCGGACTTGACGATGATCTCGGTCGGGCTGAGCGGATTGTAGACGTCGTCGCTGGAGCAGCGGCCGACGAGGCGCTCGCGCAGGCCGACGATCTCGTCGTCACCCTCGAAGATCGCCTTCTTCCACACGCCGTCGCGGGTGCCGCAGTCGTTCTCGGCGATGACCACGTCCATGGCCACGTCGCAGAGCTTGCGGGTGAGATAGCCGGCGTCCGCGGTCTTGAGCGCGGTGTCGGCCAGGCCCTTGCGGGCGCCGTGGGTGGAGATGAAGTATTCGAGGACGGTCAGCCCCTCGCGGAACGAGGAGAGGATCGGGCGCTCGATGATTTCGCCGGAGGGCTTGGCCATGAGGCCGCGCGCGCCGCACAGCTGGCGGACCTGCTGCTTGTTGCCGCGGGCGCCGGAGTCCATCATGATGTAGACCGGGTTGACCTCGGTCTTGCCTTCATTCGATTCGAGCTTCGCGAAGACTTCCTTGGCGATCTTGTCCGTGGCGCTGGTCCACAGATCGATCACCTTGTTCTTCCGCTCGCCCTCGGTGATGATGCCCTTGTTGAACTGGGCCTCGACCTCGACGATCTTCTTCCGGGTGTCGGACACGATGTCCTTCTTCGACTCCGGGATGATCATGTCGTCGATGCCGATGGAGATGCCGGCCTGGAAGGCGGTGGTGAAGCCGAGCTCCTTCAGCTTGTCGAGCACCTCGACGGTGACGACGTCGCCCGCCACCTTGTAGGTGTTGAGGATGAGGTCGCCCAGCTTGGACTTGGCCACCGGGAAATTGACGAAGCCCAGGTCCAGCGGCCAGATCTGGTTGAAGATGACGCGGCCCACGGTGGTGCGGAGGATCTTCTTCTCCTTGTTGCCGTAGATGGTGTCGCGGGTGTAGTCCGGGTTCGGGATGTCGACCCAGTCATGCATGGCCATGGCGCCGTCCGCCTTGGCGAACAGCACTTCCTGCAGGCCGGAGAGCAGCGCCACGCGGAAGTCCTTCGGGGCCTTCTTGCGGGGCTCGATCGTCAGGTAGTACGCGCCGAGGACGATGTCCTGCGACGGGGTGAGGATCGGCTTGCCCGAGGACGGGGAGAAGATGTTCGACGTCGCCATCATGAGGAGCTTGCACTCCATGATCGCCTCGAGGGAGAGCGGGACGTGCACGGCCATCTGGTCGCCGTCGAAGTCCGCGTTGTAGGCGGTGCAGACGAGCGGATGGATGCGGATGGCCTCGCCCTCGATCAGGACGGGCTCGAAGGCCTGGATGGAGAGGCGGTGAAGGGTCGGCGCGCGGTTGAGCAGCACCGGGTGGCCCTTGGTCACCTCTTCCAGGATGTCCCAGACTTCCGGGGACTTCTTCTC
>CAIWXW010000070.1 GCA_903916755.1 uncultured Opitutaceae bacterium
AATTCACCCCAGCCGGGCTGGACCTACGACAGCAGCGACGCCAATGCCTCCTGGAGCGAACGCTCCGAGCGGCTGAGCCTTTTCGACACGGAACTCACCTCGGCGCTCAGCGAGAATGTGAATATGCGCCTCGGACTGAGCTTCAGCAACTCGCTCGACTATTACCTCGCGGCTTATCCGAAGAATGCTCCCTCGGAGACGTTCGATCCGGTGAGCGGGCAGGTGATCGCGGTCAGCGCGATCAATCCGGCTTCGGTGCCCGAGGTCGGCACCTATTCCGACCTGCACAGCCGGCAAATCCAGGTGCAGAATGACTACGCCGGCAACTTCCAGGCGGGTCCGGTCTCCTTCAAGCCGGTGGCGGGCTTCTCCTCGCAGTGGGGGCGGACGACGAACATCAGCCTCCTCGACACCAACCTGCCGAACGGGAACATCCTCGCCAACGACTATGGCGCACCGCAGCCGCCGCTGTCGGCTTTCAATACCATCAATGCGGTCTTTCCCGAGACGGCGACGCTCTTCCAGGGGTATGTGACGGGCACGGCCGGCTTCTTCAACGATCATCTCTTCGTCATGGGCGGAGTGGCGCGGACCTGGGCGACGGTGAACGACTATTCCTACAAGGGAGCGTATATCGAGGGAGTGGGGCAGGTCGGGGCTGCTCCCGGCACGGCGAACTACCTCCAGGACTTTACGTTTTCGAACACCGGCTCCGCCATTGCGCCCACGCAAAAGGACTACCACGATACCTATTTGGGCGGTGTCCTCCTGAAGGTGCTGCCGAACGCATCGCTCTACACGAGCTATTCGTCGAATGCCGGGATCGCCGCCAATAACCCCCTCTGGCAAGCCGGCACGCAGATCGAGTTCGGCGCCAAGGCGACCTTCCTGGACGACCGAATCACCCTGACGGCGTCGCATTTCCAGATCATCGAAAGCAACGTCGCCTCGGCGAATCCGCTCTTCAACGCCGGCCTGTCGCCGATCCCCTCGCTCCTGACCAACGCGACCAGCCACGGCGAGGAATTTGACGCGGCGGGCGGGATCACCCGGAATCTTTCGGTGATTGCCAGCTTTACGGAAATGAAGCTCCGCGACGCCTTTGGACGCCGGCTGCGCAATGTGCCCGACACGATGGCCAAGTTCCTCCTCGACTACCACTTCACGGAGGGCGCCCTGCGCAATGCGGGCGTCTATGCCGGCGTGCAGTATGAAGGCAACGTGGCCGGAGAAACCGAGACGGGCTTCACCTCCACGGGAGCTCCCAAACAGCCCGGGTTTTATCTGCCGCCCTGGCAGGTCGTGAATCTTGGGGCGAAGTACACCTGGAAAAACTACCGCTTTAACCTGAACCTCGATAATGCGCTTGATTCCAAGTTCTACTGGCAGCCAGCCGGGCGCATCTCCGTCAGCCCTTATCCGGGCCCGACGGTCCGCCTGACTGTGACGATCCACATCTGACAAGTGCTTTAATTTGGGTTGGCCGCGGCCCCCTGCGGGCTTGGCCCTGGAGTCCCCATTTTTGCTTGCCGCAGCCGCGGAACTGCCAAGCGTTGGGGCCAGCAGTGACGCCAGAGTAGCTCAGTGGTAGAGCAGAGGACTCATAAGCCTTTGGTCGCCGGTTCAATCCCGGCCTCTGGCACCAATTTTGGAGCTTTCGCATCTCGCTGCAGGCCGTCTTGATGGGCGTTTCTTGCGACGTGGATCCAAAGACCGCCTGAACGCCCTGAATGAGGGCTTAGCGCTCGCACTTTTTTTGTGGGCGGCGCTCCGCTTTCTTCCCGGCTCCAATCCGACCTGGGCCTCGGTTGGCCTGCCGGCGTTCGTCTGGTTTGCCCTGCGGGCGCTGGCGGGAAGCCGGCTGGCCGACGACGCCTCGCGCCGCGCGATCGGCTCGGCCGTGGCGGGCTGGGCGGTCTTCGCCTATCTCTATGCCCGCTGGGCGGGCGGCCCCGCCGATTCCGCCGCCTGCCTCCTGGCGTTCTATGGCGGCGCGTTGTTGTTCTTCCTCTACGCGCTCCGGCGGCGGCGCGGCGTCGACGGCATGGCGGAGGCTTGGCGCTGGCTGGCCGTGGCTGCGGTCGGGGCCTGGCTGATGCGTTACTACATCACGACCGCCCTGCGCGGGGCCGGTGACGCGCAATGGTACGCCAACATGATGGCCGACATGCTGGAGCAGGTCCGCGCCGGGGTGTTTCCGGTCTACGTCGGCCAGAGCGCTTACCAGTTCAACGGCGCGATCTATCCGCTGCGGATTGCCCCCGGCTTTCACTACCTGGGGGCCGCACTCGATCTTGCGACCTTTCGGGTCCTCGGGCCGATGTCGGTCCTCAACCTTCTGCTTTCCGGCCTCGGGGTCGCGACCGCGCTCATCTGCTACCTCTGCCTCGCCGCGCTCGCTCCCCGGCGCCGCAATCTGGCGGCGGTGGCGGCCCTGCTTTTTCTGGCCTGTCCGGGCGTGATCGGGATGCCCTATTCCAGCGACCTCTACATGAGCTGGACGACGGTGCCGGCCGTTTGCCTGGCGCTCTACGCCTGCGTGCGGACGTTCTTCCGCGCGACCTGGCGCGAAGTGGCGCTGCTGGCGGGGGCCCTGGGCGTGCTGTGGTGGGGGCATACGCCCATCGCGATGTGGACGACCGCCTGGGTCAGCCTGGCGCAATGTGTCCGGTGGGTCCGGGGCTGGTCCGGCCGGCGTTCGTTGGGTCCGGAACTGATCGCAGCGATCGTCTTTCTGACGGTGGCGGGGTATCCGCTGGTCTCGGTGCTGGTGGCGACGCCGGAGGCGGGCCATCCCATCAAGGATTTCCAGGGGGGCGATCCCGGCATCGAAGCCTCCTTCGTGCAGTCCGCTTTTCCCGCGGTGCTCGAGCCGGTCAGCGCCTCGGCGCGGGAGCTTTCCGATCTCCAACTCGGCTACACCCTGTGGGCCGCGCTGCTGCTAACCGTCGGAGTTTCGTTTCGCCGCCGCGAGGCGGTGACCCTGACGTTCGCACTGGCGGCGCTCTCCATCGTCGTCCTCCTGACCCCCATTCCCGGCCTGAATGCGCTGCTCTGGCGCTGGGTGCCGACCGTCATCCGCAACACCACGGGCAATTGGCCGATGAACCGGCTCTACCTGATCCTGGCGGGATTGGTGACTTTTGCTGCCTGGCGGGCGATCGGGCTGGCCGGGCCGCAGCGGAGGGGCGTCCGCGTCCTGGCGGGCGCCAGCCTGCTCGTCCTGACCGGCTGGAGCCTCTTCCAGGCGAACCGGTTCGTCTTGGGTGACGCCGGCCGCGATCCCAGCTCGGGCCCGGAGGCCCTGCGTTCCGAGAACGCGCTGCTCACCCGGTTTTCCTACCTGCTGTTTCCGGCGCTGCCGGCCTATTTCAGCCATGGGACGGTGGAACCCCTCCTGGAGAACCGACTCTTCGCCCGCGACACCCATGCTTTCTTGACCGGAAACCAGGAACAGGTGGAGGCAATGGTCGGCGATGCCTTCGATGTGGTATCGCAGGGCGAGATGGGCACCGGCGACACCGGCACGCACAGCTTCAGTCTGCAGCCCGGGTTTCTGCTGGAGCCGGGCCGGCGCTACGCGCTCCTCCTCCAGTTCCGCGAGCCGACGCGGGAGGGAGCGATCGTGCTGCATCCGGAGGGCTTTGGCGGCTTCTACCTCATGCCGGAGTTTGGCAACGCCCTGTCCTTCGGCAGCAGCGCCGGCCATTCCCATCTCCTGGCGCTGCACACCAGCCTCGACCGGCCGGAATCGTTTCATCTCGAATTTCGCACGCTGCGCGAGGCGCCGCTCGGCCTGGATTTCAGCCACTTCGCGCACTATGTGTTCATGAGCTACGACCCGGCCCGGCTGCCGGTCAACGTGACCTCCTTGATCCCGTACCGCGCGCAGGTTTCCTCCCCGCGAGCCGCCTGGCTCGAGACGCCCCGGATGTACCAGGACGCCTACCAGGCGATCGTCAACGCCCGCCGGGTGCCCGTCGCGAAGTCGCCCGAGGGCCTCGTGATGATCCCGGTGCCCGCCGGCCGCAGCACCGTCAAGCTGCAGTACTACCCCCCGTTCGTTCTGGCCGCGGCCTTCTGGGTTTCGTTCGCGGCGGTGGTGGCCACCACGCTGGCGCTGGCCGGGCTGCTCTGGCATGATCTCGATCCCCGGGCGGCCAAAACGGCGCCGGGACCATAGATTGCCCAGGAGCGGCTCAGGGGGAAGGATCCACCCCGCGCCGCCCCCAGACTCTAACTCCCCCATGAAATCGCCTCCCCTGCGCCTTGTTCTTCTCTTCCTGGCCTGCGCCGGGTCATTGCTGGCCCAGCCGAAATTGCGGGTCATCGTCGAGACGGACGCGGGCGGCGATCCGGACGACGAGCAGTCACTGGTGCGTTTCCTCGTCTATGCCAATGAATGGGACGTCGAGGGCATCATCGCCAACCGGCCCAAGGCCCGCGACGGGGAGAACCACAATCCGGAGCGCACCGGCCTCGGCATCGTGCGGCGGGCGGTGGAGGCCTACGGCCAGGTGTATCCCCGGCTGAGCGAGAACGCGCCGGGGTACCCGACCCCGGAGGCCCTCCTGGCCCGGACCGTGTCGGGCTGCAGCGATTCCGAGGCGGGCGTGAACCTGATCCTGGCCGCAGTCGACCGCGACGATCCCCGGCCGATCTGGTTCCTCAACTGGGGCACGGATTGGGGCAGCGATCCCAGCTGCCTGCAGCGGGCGCTGGACAAGGTGTTGGGCGAGCGCGGGCGCGCGGGCTACGCCAAGTTCAAGAACAAGATCCTCCTTAGTTCGTCCGACCGCTTTCGCGACCACACGACGAGCGTCCGGCCGCTCTTCCGCCTCTGGGTCGAAAAGGAATGGCCCCAGGTCGACGGGGAGGGATGGAGCCACCGCTTCGGATTCCTGGCCGCCACCGCCGGGGGCTTTGACGTGCGGCGTGACGTCCTCACCGGCCATGGCGCGCTGGGGGCGCTTTACCCGCTGAACACGAATATTCCGCAGAAGGAGGGCGACTCCCTGACGTTCCTTTACCTGATTCCGACCGGGATGAACGATCCCATGCACCCCGAATGGGGCTGCTGGTCGGGGCGCTTCGGCGTGCGGGAGGACTTCTTCCGGCGGATTCCGACCTACTATGGCGCGAATCAGGTCGATCGCTGGCAGGGCACCAGCAACCGGGACAACACGCTCCGCCGCTGGGCCGCCGACCTCCAGAATGATTTTCGCGCCCGGCTCGATTGGTGCGTGCGGCCCTACCGCGAGGCGAACCACCGCCCGGTGGCGGTGTTGAACGGCGACGCCAGTCAGCAGATCCTGACGATCGAAACGCGGGCGGGCGCGACCGTCAGCCTGTCGGCGGAGGGATGCTCGGACCCCGACGGCAACGCCCTGGCCTACGAATGGATCCCCTATCCCGAGGCCGGCGGCTATCCCGGCGAATTCCAGGTGACGGCGGCGCACGCCGTCCGGGCGACGGTGACGGTGCCCGCGGAGGCGGCGGGCCATGACCTCCACGTCATTCTGGCGGTGCGCGACAACGGCAGCCCGGCGCTGACTGCCTACCGCCGGGCGATTCTGCGCGTCAGGCCTTGAGGATCCCCTTCAGGTCGCTCAGCGAGAGCTTGGCGGCGGCCACGTCGCTGGCCTCGAAGACTTCGGCGAGGAGCGCCCGCTTCTCCTGCTGGAGGCCCAGGACCTTTTCCTCGACCGTGCCGGCGGCGATGAGCTTGTAGCTGGTGACGGTGCGCGATTGCCCGATCCGGTGCGCCCGGTCGGTCGCCTGTGCCTCGACCGCGGGATTCCACCAGGGGTCGTAGTGCACCACGGTGTCGGCGCCCGTGAGGTTGAGGCCGGTGCCGCCAGCCTTGAGCGACAGCAGAAACACCGGCACGTCCGGCGAACCCTGGAAGCGATCGACCTCGGCCTGGCGGGCCTGCGGGGTCATCGAACCGTCGAGGTAGCAATGGGCCAGCCCCTGGGCCTCAAGCTCCGGGCGCAGGAGGGCGAGGAGCGAGGTGAACTGGGAAAAGATGAGCACGCGGTGGCCGTCGTCCACCGCCTCGGCGAGGAGTTCGAGGAGCGCGTCCAGTTTGGCGGACTCGGCCGGAGCCTGGCCGGGCTGCGGCGGCTGGGCCCCGGGGAGCAGGCGCGGGTCGCAGCAGATCTGCCGAAGGCGGAGGAGCTGGGTCAGCGCCGCCAGGCGGACCCGGGCCTCGCTCGCTCCGCCCGCCTCGAGGTCGAAGAGCTCCCGCTCGCTTTTCTCCTGGGTGTCGCGGTAGAGCCGGGCCTGGAGGGGGCCCATCTCGCACCATTGGATCTGCTCGATCTTCGCTGGCAGCTCGGGCGCCACCGCCGTCTTGGTGCGGCGCAGGATGAAGGGCGCGGTCTTCGCGCGCAGCCGCTCGTCGTACCAGCGGCGCTCGTCGCCCCGGGTGCCGGCGGGGACGGGGTCTAGGTAGCCCGGCAGCAGGAATTCGAACAGCGAGCGCAGGTCGTCGAGCGAGTTTTCGAGCGGCGTGCCGGTCAGCAGGAAGCGCCCGGCGGCGCGGAGCGACCGCAGCGTCCGCGCGTTCTGGGAGCGCCGGTTCTTGATGTGCTGGGCCTCGTCCGCCACGACGCAGGCGAACTCGAGCTGGGCGAAGAGCTCCTGGTCGCGCGCGAGTGTCCCATAGGAGGTGATGACCAGGTCCTGCCGGCTGAAGTCCGCGGCGCTCAGCCGTCGCTCCCCATGATGCACGAACACGCGCAGGCCGGGCGCGAAGCGGAGGGTTTCCCGGCGCCAGTTCTCCAGCAGCGAGGCCGGGCAGATCACGAGGCTGAGGGGGCGGGTTTCTTTCGACCCTCGCGCGAGCGCGGTCAAGAGCGCCAGCGCCTGGAGGGTCTTGCCGAGACCCATCTCGTCGGCGAGCACGCCGCCGAGCTTCTGGTGGTAGAGGTACCAGAGCCAAGCCGCGCCGAGCCGCTGATAGGGCCGCAGCTGGCGGTCGAGCTCCGGGGGGATCGGGGCGGGCTCGAGGGCGGAGAGGTTGCGCAGGACGGCGCTGCGCTCCTTCCAGGCGGCGGGCGGCAGGAAGGAGGGGGAGAGTTCGGCCAGCATCTCGTCGAGTTCGGCGACGCGGGCGCCGCCGATGCGCTGGGCCCGGCGCACGGACAAGCCCGCGGCGGGATCCCCGGCCAGGACCTGCTGCGCGGCGCCGACCCGGCGCACCACCTCAGGATCGAGGAGGAAGACCTTGCCGCCGGATTCGAAATATCCCCGGCTGCCCGCGATCGCGGACCGGATTTCCGTTTCGGGCGCGTCCCCGGCCTTCAGTCCCAGGATGACCTCAAAACCGCCCTCCTTGCCCGTGGCCTCGCAGATCACATCGACGGGCTGGAGCCGCGCCAGCTGCTTTTCGAAACCGGGGGTGAAGAACGCGCCGAACTGCTCTTCCCAGCGCGCCCGCTGTTCGGCCAGCAGGTTGAGCACCTTGTGCCGGTCGCGGAGCCACCACTTGCGATTGGACGGCTCGAGCACGAAGCCCCGTGTCCGGACGAGGTCGAGCGCGTCGGCGTAGGAGGGGTGTTCGGGCGAAGGCAGGCCGATGGCCAGGAAATGCTCGCTGCCGTCGACGTTCATGGGCGTCACGGGCGGCGCCTTGCGGCGGGGGGCGCCCGCCGGGGCGGGCGGCGCCTTCGGCGCCGGGGCCGGAGCGGCCGCCGGTTCGATCAGGTGCTCGGTGACCCCGATCAGGGCCGAGCTGCGCCAGCCGAGGGGGGTGTCGGGGCGGTTGGACCAGAAGAAGACCGGCTGCCCCACGGCGGCGTGCACGAGGTCCCGCAGCTGCTTGCGAGTGAGCTGCAGGAAGCTCTGCCGCACGGCGGCGGGGTCCGGATGGCCGATCAGGTGGGAGAGGATGGCCAGGGTCGGCAGCAGCGCCGGCGGGGGCGCTTCCGTCAAATTCAGCTCGAGCTTCACCGCGATCGCATTGCGGGGCGCAGCATCGCGGAGGTTGGGAGGGAGCAGCAGCCGAAGCATCGTTCGGCGCCATACTTGGGGTACGGCGAACCTCCGTCCATGAAAACCGCATCGCCCCACCTGGCGATGAACCGGGACCGGCCCGGGCGGTCGGCTACCAGCTGAGGTTCGCCAGCGGCACCCGCACCTGGACCTTATTGCTGACGGAACCGACGGAGCTGGGGGAAAAGGCGATATCCGAGGGGCTGGTCATGGGCGACCAGGGGATGTCGATCTCCTGAACCGTGGGGCGCACGACGGCCTGCAGTTCGGTGTTCCACCGCAGTTCCCAGACAAACAACGCGTGGGCCTGTCGGTCGCGGGCGCGGGCCATGGCAAACTCCATGTCGCGGAAGGAGCGGTCCGCCGGTTCAACGGCGTGGAAGGTGGGCATGACGATCGGCGCGTCCGAGGGCGCGACGGCGGGCGCCACAGCGGGTAGGGCGACCAGGTTCGGCTGGTAGGGATAGCTGGCCAGGACTTCCTGGCTGGGAGACTCGGCGGCCCGGCCGATGGGGACCGCACACCCCAGACAACCCAGAAGCCAAGCCAAACTGCGGAGAGGATGGGTTTGCATGATCCTCCTTAGATGTCCCCCCGGGGGCCAAAGTTGCATGCGGCCCCGCATCTGCCGCCATTTAGGCGGCCCTAAGTAAGACGCCCGATGCCCGTCCCCCGCTCCGTCCCTAATGCCCGGCCTGGGCGATCAGTTCATCGAGGAAACCCGGCGCCATCGGCTTCTTCTCGTGACCGGGCCAAGTCTGAGGGGCCCGGTTGTAGGGGCGCAGGTAGTCGAGCGCGCCGATCAGGCTCCCGCCCTCCGGCGAGCGGTAGTGGATCAGGTCGAAACCCAGCCCGCGGGCCAGCTGGGCCAGCTCGAACTGCGCGCGGAGGTTGAAGACGCTGTAGCTCAGGCCGTCGACGCGGCTCAATTCGAGCGGCTGGCTGCCGTCCGGCCTGATCTGGTGGGCGATGCGAAGGAGGTCCTCCTCGCAGAAGCGGTGGGCGATATCCTCCTGGCCCACGTACCGGGCGATCGACACGGCCTGGACGAGGTACCAAGAGCCGTGATTGTTGGCGGCGGCGCGCTCGGCAGTGGCCGTCGGGGCGGTCAATAGCCAGCGCAGGTAGTCGGTGAACCATCCGCGCACCGCGATCTCGTCGGTCCGGGTCAGGGCCGGCGATCCGCGCAGGAGGCGAAGATCGCGGACGATCGAGGCGAAGAAACGGCCGTCGAGGACGCCCGCCGCATTGCCCCGGTTGTGGGTGTGCCCCAGGTGAACCTGTGAATAGTCGAGATCTGGCCGCATCCGGGTGGCCGGATCCACCAGCCAGGCGCGCAGCCATTGTCCCGCTCGTTCGGCGCTATCGGCGCGGTGCAGTTCGGACCAGCCCAGGGTCAGGACATCGACCGCCTCAGTCATGTGCAGGAGCCGGAGTTCGTCGCCCTGGATGATCTGCGCCTCGTTGGCGTCGCCGTCCCGCTGCACAAAGGGAAGGCCGTCCGGGTGGGTGGGGTCGGGCCACCAGTAGCGGCCATAGCTCACGTACTCGTGCGGATCGCCCGCGGGCGAGGGGAGGGGCTTGTCGAGCACGGTCACGATGCGGGCCTGCAAGGCCCCGGGCAGCGCCACCTGGACTTCGGCGGGGGTCGGCACCGGACCCAGATCGGGCGTTCCCGCTTCGGCGAGCTTCTCCTCGTCGGACGCGGCCAGCAGGCCAACCGACGAGGCCAGTCCGAAGGCGGCGAGGGCAAGGAGTCGCAACTTCATGGCGGAGGGGAAGACCGGGACCAGGCCCGGTGGGGGGTTAGGGTTGGACCGCGACCCGGGTCTCGGGAGGACCCAGGTAGGACGGCCGGAGGCCGCCCTGGTCGATGACGATCTTCTCCAGGACGACGCCGGGGTCGATCATGTAGATTTTGAGGGTATGGGGGCCCGCGACGCCGAAATGGTGGTGGGACGACGCCGGGGTCGTGTTGTCCAAGACGCTTTCCTGCCAGGCGCGGGACACGCCGGCCTCGCCATTTTTGCCCGCCGTGACGGCCACGAGCTCCGGCGGTTCGCCGTCCACGCCGACCGCGAACCGCAGGGGTGTCCCGTACGCCAGGGGCTGGGTCGGGATCAGGTCGTAGCGGACGGTCGCGTCGCCCGCCTGGAAGAGATGAAAGTCGTATTGCAGCGCGGGGGCCGCGGCGGCGACCCGCGCCAGGTCCACGCTGGCGGCGGTGGTCGGAAGCACCGTCACCGCGTTGCCGCTGCGTCCCAGTCCGGGAATGACCTCCCAGCGGGCGCCCGGCACATCGACCCGGCGCGAAAAGTGATCGGCCTCGATCGAAACGACCCCGTTGCTCGCGACGAACTGCCCGGCCAGCTGCGCGGGGCGAATCTCGGCCGGATTGAAGAGGGGAACTGTGACGGTGAAGAT
Organism: uncultured Opitutaceae bacterium; assembly: GCA_903916755.1. Lineage (GTDB taxonomy): Bacteria > Verrucomicrobiota > Verrucomicrobiia > Opitutales > Opitutaceae > Palsa-1447. The sequence continues at coordinate 10,423 of CAIWXW010000070.1, forward strand.
CTGGTCGCCGCTCCGGACCCGGACATGGCCCTCGACGTCGGCGCCGAGGGGCGCCTTGGCCCAATCCACCGACACCAGCAGGTTCTCGGGCTCATGGAGCACCGACCCCGAGTGGAAGGCGGAGGCATGGAACGTGGCCCGCCCGGCATTCGGGTGCGGGGGCGCCCGATGGAGTTCGATCCAATCGCAGTCCGTGGTGAGGACGTAGTCCTGGGTCCCCAGGCCTCGGGCAAAGACATCGATGAAGCGTTCGCCGGCCAGAAAGGGATCGAGCGCGGGCAGGGGAGCGGTCTCGCCCGCCGCCAGCGGCTGGGTTCGCCCCTCGATGGCCACACCGACGCCGTCGGCCGGACCGGGTTCGAAACGGGCCACCGCCGTCGGCAGCCGCAGGGTCGCGTTGCGGTAGGCGCGGGAGGGCAGGAGCGGGTCGTCCTCCATGACCCCATTCCATTTTCCCGGGACGAGGCCTTCGTTGTAGCGGGCCGTCTCCGTCCGGAGGGCCTCGGTGCCGGCCGCAAACTCGCCGGCCCAGTCCGCGACATCCGCGCGCCCCTGGCGGAGGCTGAGCTGGGCGCTTTCGTCGGCGATCAGCCGCTCATTGGCGGCGGTGGCGCCCAGGATCGGATATTCGACCAGCTCATAGAATGCTGCCTGCTGCTCGGCCGGCAGCGAGGTCGCCAGATCCTGGGCCCGGCTCGCAAGACGGCGGTAGGAGGCCAGCCGGCGCAGGCCCTCGTTGCCGTAATTCGTGTAGGTGAAGTCGCTCGGGCGGGGCTGCTCACGACCCACGTACCACTGCAGATGCTCGGGCTTCCGCTGGTAGCCCAGGCGGTAGTATTCGGCCAGAAGCCGGGCGATCGCCGGCGCCTGGGCCGGCCCGAACTGCCCGGCCGCAAAGTCGCGCAGGTATTCCGGGAGCGTATCGAGGCTCCAGCGGCCGATGTCCCAACCCATCTGCATGAAGAAATCGATGCCGATTTCGCCGGGCTTCAGGTCGCCGACATTGAGCATCCAGAGCTTCCGCACGCGGTGTTCATACGCCTTGTGCATCTCCTCCCAGATGAGGGCGGGCGGCGTGGTGTTCAGCCACACGTAGGAAAGCGGTGCCCCGAGGTACGAGAGGTGGTAATAGACCCCGAATCCGCCCGGCCGCGCGGCGATCTGCTCGGGCGTTGGGAAATAGCGGATGTAGCCGAAGTTATCGTCGGGAAAAACCACGGTGACGTCCGGGGGCACCTGGAGGTCGTGGAGGAAGTAATTGAGGACCTCCTTGTACGGGCAGAAGATCTGCGGCACCTGGGCCGGGTCGGCGTTGACGTACCTTGCGAGCAGGCCGCGCTGCACGGCCATCACTTTCTGGAGCGTGTCGACGATCTGCTTGTCGCCCTTCGGCCCCTGCATCGGTCCATCGTGGATGCCGCGCATGCCGATCGTGTAGAAGTTTTCGAAGCGCCCGTTGGTCTGCAGCCGCTCCTCCCAGTACCGGGTCACGCCGGCGGGGTTGGTCAGGAAGTTGAAGGCGGCCTGATTGTCCTTCGGCCACTCGCCGACGTTGTTGCGGAGCAGGGGCTCGCAATGGGAGGAGCCCATCACGATGCCGTAACGGTCGGCCACGAGCTTGTTTTCGGGGATGCTGTTGAACGCTGCCGAGACCTCATGCATGGCGGGCCAGAGGGTATTGGCCTTCAGGCGCAGGAGCAGTTCGCAGATCCTGGCATAGGTCTTGGGGCCGATGTTGCCGGCGGCGGCGTCGAGGCCCTTCGCCGCCCACGGCTGGATGCCCCAGTCCTCGTCGTTGATGAAGATGCCGCGGTATTGGACGGAGGGCGGCCCGAATTTCCGGGTGCCGGCGGCAATGAAGAGATTTTCCCGATGAGCGGGGCTCACGTCGGCCCACCAATACCACGGTGAGACGCCGATGGCGCGGGAGAGTTCGAAGACGCCGAAGGCCGTGCCGCGCCGGTCGCTGCCCGCGATGACCAGCGATCCGTCGACCGTGGTGATGAGAAAACTTTCCCATTGCCCCTGAAGGCGGGAAACATCGAGCCGGTGCGCGGCGGCGAGCCGGTCGATCAGCGGGCTCTGGCCGAGCGTGCCGACCACGATCCCGCCCGGGGCGGCGGCGTCGCTCTCGGCGACGATCGGGCGGCGGCCGGTGACGCGTTCGACGTCGTCCGCCAAAAGGTGCGCCGCCAGCCGCACGCATTCGAAATCGCCGGGCGCGACCGTGATCGGAGCCACGGCTTTCCCCTGCGCCACCGCAAAGTCGCCGGGCCGGGAGGTCGCGCCGACCGCCAGGGAATCGGCCGCGGCCAGCCGCCCAAGGCCGCAGAGCGCCGAAAGGAGAAGGATGATCTTTTTCACGAAGGGGCGGGGCCGGGGTGCAACTTTTGCGCCTCCGGTGGGTTCTGGAGGCAATCACTCGCTATCCTATGAAGATCATCCTCCTCCTCAGTACAACCCTCGCCGTCATGGCCGCCCTCCTTTGGGTGCCGCTGGATGTGCTCGCCCTGGTCGGATATGCCTTCGCCATGCTGGGTCTCCTGGTAATCTTCTACCTCGATTTCGAACACGTTCTGCGGCCGGCCAAGCTGCTGGCACGCTAAGCCCAGGCCGCCGGACCATGAACGGAATCGCGGTAAATACTGGCCAATCCCCCTCGGTCCTCCATGGTGAACGGCCATCCCCGATGAGCGACCTCCCGATCCTGAAAGTCGAGCGCCTGACCAAGACTTATCCGACGGCGGCCGGCCCCCTCACGGTGCTCCACGAAGTCAGCTTTGACCTCGCCGCCGGGGCGAGCCTCGCGATCGTCGGCCCCAGCGGCAGCGGCAAGACCACGCTGCTCGGCCTCTGCGCCGGCCTGGACCGGGCCTCGAGCGGCAGCGTGACGCTGGCCGGTGAAAAGCTCGACCGCCTGGATGAGGACGGCCGCGCCCGCGTCCGCAACCAGCACATCGGATTCGTGTTTCAGAACTTCCAGCTGATCCCGACGCTGACCGCCCTGGAGAATGTGCTGGTGCCGATCGAGCTGCGCGGCGCGAGCGCCGCGGCCGGCGACTACGAGCGCGACAGCCGGGACCTGCTCAAGCGGGTGGGCCTCGGCGACCGGTATGACCATTACCCCGTGCAGCTGTCGGGCGGCGAGCAGCAGCGGGTGGCGCTCGCGCGGGCCTTCGTCAACCGGCCGAAGATCCTCTTCTGCGACGAGCCGACCGGCAATCTCGACGGCGACACGGCGCAGGCGATGGTCGAGCTGATCTTTGGACTCAACCGGGAGCGGGGCACGACGCTCGTGCTCGTGACCCACGACCTCGAATTGGCGCAGCGCTGCGGTCGGGTGATCCGTTTCCGCAGCGGCGCGATCGTCAGCGACATGCCCGGCAGCCCGGCGCCGTGAGCTTTATCCTGAAGATGGCCTGGCGCGATTCGCGCGCCTCGCGGCGGCGGTTGCTCCTGCTCTCGCTCTCGGTCGTCTTCGGCATCGCGGCCCTGGTCGCGATCGGTTCGGTCAGCGCCAACCTGCGCCGCGCCATTGACGAGCAGGCCAGTGGACTGCTGGGCGCCGACGTGATCATCAACGGGCGGATCCCGGCGACGGCGGAGTGGGCCCAGGCGATGGCGGCCCCGGGGGTGGAGGTGGCCCGGGAGCGCATCATGGCGACGCCCGTGGCCGCGGCGGGCGCGACCCAGCGCACCCAGATTCGGGCGATCGAGGGCGACTTTCCCTTTTATGGCGAATTCGACGTGAAGCCCGCTGACGCCCTGCGGCGTTTGCGCCAGGGCGGAAACGTGGCGATCGTTTCGGCGAAGCTGGTCGAGCAGCTGCAGGTCCGAGTCGGGGACACGGTGGCGCTCGGGCGGGCGCGCGAGCGGTTCACCGTCATCGGCGTCGTCGCATCCTATCCGGGCTCGCCGCCGCAGGTGAATTTTGCGCCCGCCGTCGCCTTTATTCCCTTCGCCGCGCTTTCCCCCTCTTTGGGCCTCCGCGCGAACCGGCTCGACCTGAGGCTGCCGCGCGGCTTGGTCGCGGCCGAGTTCGTCAAGGGGTTGAAGGCCGGATTTCCCGACAGCGGCCTCGTCATCGCCACCGCGGACGAACGGCGACAGCAGTTGGATGACGGGATCACCGGCTTCGATGCCTTCTTTCATCTGGTGGGCTTCGTGGCGCTGTTCCTCGGTGCCATCGGCGTGGCCAGTGTCGTCCATGTCTATGTGCGCCAGAAGATCGCGACGGTGGCGATTCTCCGGTGTCTCGGGGCGAGCGGCCGCCAGGCCTTTGCGATCTACCTCCTGCAGGGTTTCGCCCTCGGGCTGTTTGGCGCCGTGGTCGGGGCTGGTCTCGGCCTCGTGGGCCAGGGCCTGATGCCCGCGCTCCTGAAGGACCTGTTTCCGTTTCCCATCCATTTTTTCATCTCCTGGCCGGCGGTGGCCAGCGGGATGGTCTCGGGCCTGGTCATCTGCCTGCTTTTCACCCTGTTGCCCTTGTTGACGGTGCGAAACGTGCCGCCCCTCGCGGCGTTTAGGTCCGCGTTGGCCGAGCGTGCCAGCGGCGTCTTCGACCCCTGGCGCGTCGTGATTGCCGTGTCGATCCCGGTGGCGGTGGCGGGCTTCGCCGTCTGGCAGACGAAAAGTGTCCGGTTTGGCATGGGCTACGCCTTCGCCCTGGGATTCGGGTTCGCGACCCTGACCGGCGCGGCGTACCTGGTGTCGTGGGCGGCGCGGGTCTTCTTTCCCAGCAAGATGCCCTATGTGGTGCGCCAGGGAGTCGCCAATCTCTATCGTCCCCAAAATCGGACGGTGCTGTTGCTCCTTTCGATCGGCCTCGGGGCCTTTCTCATGATCGCGCTCTTCCTGACCCGATCCGAGCTCATGGCCCAGCTGCAGGGTCCCGGCGGGGCGGGCCGGCCCAACCTGCTGCTGCCGGTCGTGGAGGGGGACGAGCTGGAGCCGGTGACGAAGCTCCTCTCCGACCAGGGGGCGCCGGTGGTGCTGCAGACGCCCTTCGTGCAGATGAATCTGCTGAGTGTGAACGGAAAGCCGCCCGGGCGGCGCTGGCGGCTGCCCGGCGCGAAGGACACCGTCCTGTTTGCCACCCATCGCGACCATCTCAACCCGAACGAGACGGTGAAGGAGGGCAAGTTCGCGGGCACCGCCGAGCCCGGGGCGGCGGAGGTGCCCATTGCGCTTTCGCCGGCCCTGCGGCGGGGCGTTGATCCGGTGCTGCGGCTGGGCGACATCATGGAATGGGACGTCCAGGGCATCCCGATGCGCACCCGGGTCACCGCGGTCCTGGCCGGCTCTCCCCAATTCCAGATGGCGGCGGGCCGGCGCTACGAATTCATCTTCCCCGAGGGCGTGATCAATGGCGCGCCCGCCTCTTACTCCCTCGGCGCCCATGCGGCCACGCCGGCCCTGGCGGCCAAGGCCCAGCGGGCCGTCACCGCGGCCTTCCCCCAGCTCGAGGTCGTGGACCTGAGCGCCATTTTTGCGGTCATCCTTCGCGTCTTTGACAAGATCGCCTATGTGATCGGCTTCATGGCCTCGTTCGTGATCGCGACGGGAATCGTGATGCTGGTCAGCGCCATCCTGACCGGCCGCTTTCAGCGCATCCGCGAGACCGTCCTCCTGCGTACCCTCGGGGCGTCGCATCGCCAGCTCGTGCTGATCCAGCTGGTGGAATATGCCATCCTGGGCATCCTGGCGACGGTGGTGGGCGCGATGCTGGCGGTGGGCGGAAACCTGCTGCTGGCGCATTTTGTTTTCAAGATCCCCGCCGCCATCTCCCCGCTGTTTCTGCTGGAGGCGACCGCGGCGGTGACCCTGGTGACCCTCGTGACCGGGTGGCTCGCCAACCGCGGCATCACGAACCATCCCCCCTTGGCGGTGTTGCGACAGGAAACCTAGCAGCCTATGAAATCAGCAAAAAACTACCTCCTGCTTCTCCTGACCCTGATCGCCGTGGGCGCGCTGGCCCTGGCCTGGATGGAACACCAGGATCTCGCGACGCTGCGGGCCACCGCCGTCAGCCCCGAGGAAAGGGCGAATCTGCAGAAACGGGTGTGGGACTCCGAGAAGCGAGCCCAGGAGCTCAGCCGCAAGCTCGCGGCCGGCGGCGGCGGGAGCGGGCCGGCGAGCGCCGCCGGCGCGGCCAATCGGGGGGCGGGCGGGAACGGGCTCATGAACAACGTGTTCGCCCGCATGAACGACCCCGAGGTGCAGCGGCTGATGAGCGCGCAGATCCGCCTGCAGATCGAGCGCCGCTATGCGGCCCTTTTTGCCCAGCTCAACCTTCCGGCCGACAAGCTGGAGCAGTTCAAGCAGCTATTGGTCGACCGCCAGCAGTCGGCCCTCGACGTATTTGCCAGCGCGAACGAGCAGGGCATCACCGACCCGCGCGACTTCCAGAAACTGGTGGAGGGGGCCCAGTCCGACATCGACGGGCAGATCAAGACCGCCCTCGGGGACGCCGATTTCGGCCAATTTCAGGGATTCCAGCAGACGGAGGCGGTGCGCGGCGTCGTCAGCCAACTCCAATCGAACCTGCGCGGCAGCGCGGTTCCGCTGACCGAGGCCCAGGCCAGCCAGCTGACCCAGGTCATGGCGCAGACTTCCGCGGGGCCGGCTCCTTCCCCCGCTCTCGGGAACAATGTCCGGGCCGCGGCGGTGACGGAGGCGACCCTGGCCCAATCCCAGTCGTTTCTCTCCGCCCCGCAGCTCCAGGCCCTGCAGCAAATCCAGCAGCAGCAGCAGGCGCAGCAGCACCTGCGGGACCTCATGCTCCAGGGCAGCAAGGCCGCGCCGGAGGCGGGCGCTCCGGCCGGCCCTTAGGCCAGCGCCTTCACCAGCACCCGCGCGTTGCGGCCGCTGTCCTCGTAGCTTTTCAGCCGGGCCTCCGGGAGGATGTCCTTGTCGGCCTCCTGGAAGCCGCAGACATTGCTGAAAAATCCGAAGTTCTGGGTGGAGAGCGCGATCACCGTGTCGGCGCCCCGCTCCTTGGCCTGCAGGCAGGCGTACTCGACCATTTTCTTGCCGACGCCCCGGTTGTGGTAGAAGGGCACCACATAGAGCGAGCCGACCTCGGCCAGCTTGGGCTTGTCGGCGTAGTAGGCGAGGGTGACGCAGGCGATGATGTTCTCGTCCACCTCGAAGACGAAATACTGGTCGATGCTCTTTTCGATCTGCAGCTGCGTGCGGTGGACGAGCTCCTCCCGCCGGACCGCGTTGCGCGTCAGGTTGTAAATGTGCCGCACGTCCCGCTTCGTCGCCTGGCGGATCTGCTGGTAGTCGTTGCCGTAGACCAGCGAGCCGACGCCCTCGTTGGAGAAGATCTCGTTGAGCAGGCTGTCGAAGACCCGGCCGTCGACGATGTGCACCCGCTGGGTGCCGGTCTCGATCGCCTTGACGGCGTGCGCCGCCTTGCTCCGGCTCCATTCGGCGATCTGGTCGGGATGATCGCGCAGGATCGTGCGGAGGGCGTCGACGGAGATGTCCCGCCGGACGTCGCCGCCGATCTCGAGCCCGGACTGCGGCGTGAGGTAGATGATCTTGGTCGCGTGGAGCGCCTCGGCCAGCTCGGCGGCCAGCAGGTCCGAGTTCACCCGCAGCGAGCGGCCGTCCGCGCCGAAGGCGAGGGGGGAGAAGATGGGCACCACCTGCTTCTCGATCAGCTCGCCGATGAAGTCCCGGTCGATCCGCTCGACCTTGCCCGTCAGCTGCTGGTCGACCCCCTTGATGATGCCGACCGGCAGCGCCCGGACGGCGTTGGTCAGGACCGCCTTGAGGGCGTTCTGGGTCAGGCCCTCGAGCATCAGGTGCGACACCCGCGAGGAGGCGCGGATCGCGAGGTCGAGGGTGGCCGGATCCGTCACCCCGGTGCCGTCCGCGTTGGTGATGGTGACGCCCCGGAGGTCCGCCAGCTCCTGCAGCTGGTGGCCGACCCCATGGACCAGGACGATCTTGATGCCGAGGCTCCGCAGCACGGCCACGTCGACCAGGAGGTTGCCGAAGTTCTCATCCGCCACGATCGAGCCGTCGATCGCGATCACGAAGATCTGCCCCTGGAAGCGCGGCACATACTTCAGGATGCCGCGGAGATCCGTGGGTTTGATCGTCGTCGCCTGCGCGGACGAAACGGGAACGGGGGGACTGGTGCTCAAGGCTCGGTAAACAAGGACCAATGGGCCGCCTCGTCAATGCACTTGCAGGGTCCAGGACTTGGACGTGACCGAGCCGCAGAGGGTGACCCGGTAGGTGCCGATCGGGATGGCGGTGGTCGGGACATTGAGAATGACGACTCCGGCGCGGCTCCGCGCGGTCAGGCCCTCGGCCAGCCGCTCGCAGTCGGTCACGATGAAGAGGTCGTGGCCTTTCATATACAGGGCCGCGCCCGCGATCGCCTGGTGGGCGTCGCCGCGGGTGCAGGCGAAGCTGATCCGGTAGGCGTCGACCGGCTCGCTGACGGCGGCGGCGGAGACCGCGCCGATTTCCGTCGGCAGGAGCGGGGCCACGATCAGGGTCGAGCCGAGGTCGGCCGGCAGGCCGGGAATCGCCGCGCTGACCGCCGCCAGCGGCACCAGCGGCTTGGGGTCCGCCGGCAGGTCGACGCGGAGCGTCACCCGCTGGTAGCCCACCTGGGCCAGGCTGGCCCGCTGCTGCGCATCCCGGTACGGCTGGTAGGCCGGGCCGGGCTTGCGGAAGTGCAGGTTGATATAGGTGTAGAGGCCGATGAAGACGACGATCGCGAGGACGATCCATTTCATCGGCCAGGGCTGGCGGGCGGGAGGCATGGAAGGGGCAAGGAGAGCGCAGAATGCCGGGTCCCGCAATAGGATTGCCCCGCGGGAGCGGGGGCGCTTCGCTCGCCGGTTCATGCAATTCTGGTCCCAGTATTTCATTCCCACCCTCAAGGAGAGCCCGGCCGACGCCGAAATCGCCTCGCACAAGCTGCTGGTGCGCGCGGGCCTGGTCCGCAAGCTGGGCGGCGGCCTCTACACCTTCCTCCCGCTGGGGTTCCGGACGATGCGGAAAATCTCCGAGATCTGCCGCGAGGAGATGGAGCGGGCGGGCGGGATCGAGCTGCAGATGCCCCACCTGCACCCGGCCGAGTTCTGGGAGCAGGGCCCGCGCTGGGCGGCCACCCGCGAGATCATGTTCCGGGCGGACAGCGCCGGCGACGGCAAGCGGGCGCCCCGCGAGCCGGAGTACGTCCTCGGGCCGACGCACGAGGAGATCATCACGCCCCTGATGAAGCACGAGCTGTCCAGCTACCGGGACCTGCCCAAGACCTTCTTCCAGATCGCGACGAAATTCCGCAACGAGATCCGGCCGCGCTACGGCCTGATGCGCGCCCGGGAATTCCTGATGATGGACGGCTATTCCTTCGACGCGACCGACGAGGGCGCGGTCCGCAGCTACCAGGCGATGAAGACGGCCTATGAGCGCTTCTTCCGCCGGATCGGCGCGCACGCGATCGCGGTCAAGGCGGACACCGGCGTCATGGGCGGCGACTTTTCGCATGAATTCATGGTCCCGGCCGAGGTCGGCGACGACGACGTGATCTACGGGGAGAAGAGCGGCTACGCCGCCAACCGCGAAAAGGCGACCAGCGCCCTCGTGCCGGCCGATCTGGCCGACGCGGCGCCCGGCGCCGCCCCGGAGCAGTTCGCCACCCCGGGAGTCGTGACGATCGCGGCCC
>CAIWXW010000071.1 GCA_903916755.1 uncultured Opitutaceae bacterium
CTGCATGGTCAGAGTACCTCCGGAGCGAGCGAAATGATCTTCATGAAGTTCTTCGCGCGCAGTTCGCGGGCGACGGGGCCGAAGATGCGGGTGCCCTTGGGATTGCCATCGGGTCCGACGATGACGATGGCGTTGCTGTCAAAGCGCAGGTAGCTGCCGTCGGCGCGGCGGACCGCCGTCTTGGTGCGGACCACCACGGCCTTGGCGACCTCGCCCTTCTTGACCGTGGCGTCGGTGGAGCTTTCCTTGATGTGGACCGTGACGACGTCGCCCACGCTGGCCGTGTCGGTGTTCTGGCCCTTTTTGCTGATCATGGCGGCCCGGCGGGCGCCGGTGTTGTCCGCCACCTCAAGAATGGAACGAAGTTGGATCATGGTAGTGTGGGGGCCTTAGGCGGTTGGCGCCGGGTTCAGGAGGCCGGAGCCGCTTCGGGCTTCGGCTGGGTGGTCTTGGTCGGGACCTGGGCGGCCACGTCGGTCTCGGAAATGGCGCGGTCGGTGGTGCCGACGGCCTTCTCGGTGATGCGGATGATGCGCCAGCGCTTCAGGCGGCTGAGGGGGCGCGTCTCCATGATCTCGACCTTGTCGCCGACGCGGGTCTCGTTCTTCTCGTCATGCGCGTGCACGACCGTCTTCCGGTTGATGACCTTGTGGTACAGCGGATGCGGCGTCTTGTAGGGGATCGTGACCTTGACGGACTTGTCGCCCGAGCGGCTGGTGACGAAGCCGAGGATGGTCTTGCGCGTGTTGCGCGCGGCGGTGGCGGGAGAGGACATGGAGATTAGGCGGCGGTCGGCGCGGAGGAGTTTTTCTGGGTCAGCACGGTCTCGAGTCGGGCGATGTCCTTGCGGAGGGAGCGCAGCTCGTGCGTCTTCTCGATCTGGCCGGTGTTCTTGCGCAGGCGCAGCTGGAGGAGCTGGTCGCGGGTTTCACGGAGCTTGGTTTGCACCTCGCTGGAGGAGAGTTCGCTGACTTCTTTGGCTTTCATGACGGAAAAGGAAAACGGGTCGGGACTTAGACCGCCATGCCTTCGCGGGCGATGAAACGGCAATGGAACGGGAGCTTGGCGTCGGCCAGGCGGAACGCCTCGCGGGCCACGCGGGTCGGCACGCCGGCGAGCTCAAAGAGCACGGCGCCGGGCTTGATCACCGCGACGTAGAACTCGACCGGGCCCTTGCCCTGGCCCATGCGCACCTCGGCGGGCTTCTTGGTCACCGGCTTGTGCGGAAAGACGCGGATCCAGAGCTTCCCCTTGCGCTTGAGATGGCGGGAGATGGTGACGCGGGCAGCCTCGATCTGCTGGCCGGTCATGGGCCCGCGGGTCAGGGACTGCAGGCCGAATTCACCGAAGGCGAGCGTGTTGCCGCGCTTGGCGTTCCCGGCGCGGGAGCCTTTCTGGACCTTGCGGTATTTGGTGCGGGCGGGGGCGAGAGCCATGGTCTTGCTTAGATTTTAAATTTCAGGTCGCAGGGACGCGTCAGGTGACGGGTTCCTCTTTTTTGCAGATCCAGCATTTCACGCCGATCTTGCCATACAGGGTCAGGGCCTCGGAGAAGCCGTAGTCGATGTTCTCGCGGAGGGTGTGCAGGGGCACCCGGCCCTTGCGCTGCCATTCGCGGCGGGCGATGTCGGAGCCGCCGAGGCGGCCCGAGCACTGGATCCGGATGCCGTCGGCGCCGAGCGCCATGGCCATCTCGACCGCCTTCTTCATGGCGCGGCGGAAAGCGATGCGGCGCTCGAGCTGGAGCGCGACGTTCTCGGCCACGAGCTGCGCCTCGATCTCCGGCTTCTTCACCTCCTGGATGTCCAGGAGGATCTCCTTGCCGGTGAGCTTGGCCAGCGCCGCCTTGATGTTCTCGACCTCCTGGCCCTTGCGGCCGATGACGATGCCGGGACGGGCGGTGTAGATCTTGACGCGGACGCGGTTCGAGGCGCGCACGATGAAGATGCGCGGCACGGAGGCCTGCTTCAGCTTCTCCATCAGCATGGTGCGGATGATCTGGTCCTCGTGCAGCAGCTTCGGGAAGTCCTTCTTGCTGGCGAACCAGCGGGACTGCCAGTTGCGGCGGTCGGCGAGACGGAAGCCGATCGGATTGGTCTTTTGGCCCATGGTAAAATCAGTTTTGGACGCCGTCCGACACGATGATGCGGAGGTGGGACATTTTCTTGCGGCGCGGCATCGCCGTGCCCTTGGCACCGGCCTTGAAGCGCTTGAGCACCGGGCCGTTTTCCACCAGCGCCAGCTTCACCACGAGGGTGTCGGCGGCGAGGTTGTTGTTGTTCTCGGCGTTGGCGATGGCGCTCGCGAGCGTCTTGGCCAGCAGCCGCGCGGACTTGCGCGGGATGAGGGTGAGGTACGCCAGGGCATCCGCGGCCTTGCGGCCCTGGATGGTGCGGGCGACTTCGCGCACTTTCTTCGGCGACATGCGCGCGTTGCGGGTGAGGGCTTGAACGTCCATGAGGAGGGTCTCCGACTAAATTTCTTTGCGGGTCATGCCGCCGTGCGACTTGAAGACGCGCGTCGGGGCGAACTCCCCCAGCTTGTGGCCGACCATGTTTTCGGTGACGTGCACGGCGACGAAGAGCTTGCCGTTGTGCACGTTGAAGGTGTGCCCGATGAAATCGGGGGTGATGGTCGAGCGACGGGACCAGGTCTGGATGGGCTTCTTCGCGCCGAGCTTGACCGCCTTCTCGATTTTCTCGAGCAGGTGGTAGTCGACAAAGAAACCTTTCTTGATGGAGCGGGCCCTGGAAGGGGGAGGGTCTTACTTCTTCCGACCGCGCGGCTTGCGGCCGTTGTGGTGGACGATGATCATGCTGTTGGAGAGCTTGGAGCGGCGGCGCGTCGGGAAACCCTTCGCGAGCTGGCCCCAAGGGGAAACGAGCTGCTGGCGGCCGCCGCCGCCCTTGGACTTGCCCTGGCCGCCGCCGTTGGGGTGGTCGACCGGGTTCATGGCGACGCCGCGGACGTGCGGCCGGCGGCCGAGCCAGCGGGAGCGGCCGGCCTTGCCGAGCGACTGCTTGCCGTGGTCGCCGTTGCCGACGATCCCGATGGTGGCGCGGCACTTGGCGTGCACGATGCGCATTTCACCGGAGGGCATGCGCAGCTGCGCGGCGCCGTTCTCGACGCCGATCAGCTCGAGCGACGTGCCGGCCGAGCGGGCGATCTGGGCGCCGCGGCCGGGGACGAGCTCGACCGCGTGGACCTTGGTCGACGGCGGGATGAGCTCCAGCGGGAAGTTGTTGCCGACCAGGAAGTCGTTCGTCGTGGCCTTGTTCGAGGTCACGATGGTGGCGCCGACCTGCAGGCCCTCGGGGGCGAGGATGTAGGTCTTCACGCCGTCCGCGTACGAGATCAGGGCGATGTGCGCGGTGCGGTTCGGATCGTACTCGATCGCCTGCACCTTGGCGGGCAGGTCGAGGAACGAGCGCTTGAAGTCGATGATCCGGTAGCGCTGCTTGTGGCCGCCGCCGCGATGGCGCGACGTGAGCCGGCCGTAGACGTTGCGGCCGCCGGTGCGGTTCTTCGCCTCGGTCAGGGAACGCTCGGGCTTCTTCTTCGTCAGCAGCGAGGTGACCTTGTTGAGGGAGGTGAAACGCCCGGAAGGCGTCAGGGGACGGAAGGATTTGATGGGCATGGCGGGGGCGGATTAGACGAGCTCGATCTTGTCGCCGGCCTTGAGCGTCACGATGGCCTTCTTGTAATCGGAGGTCATGCTGGGCTGGCCGCTGCGGCCGCGCTTGTTCTTGCCCTGGTAGTTCAGGGTGTTCACGCGGCGCACGGTGACCTTGAAGGTCTTCTCGACCGCCTCGGCGATCGCGTGCTTGTTGGCGTTCTTGAACACCTCGAAGGTGTACTGGCCCAGCTCGGCGGACAGCCGGTTGGATTTTTCCGTCAGGACGACGGTCTTGAGCACTTGGTCGGCGTTCATTTCTTGGCTCCTTGCACGCGGGCGATGATGGTCTCGAGCGCCTTGCTGCTGACGATGATCTTGCGGTACTGC
>CAIWXW010000072.1 GCA_903916755.1 uncultured Opitutaceae bacterium
CATCCTCGGGTTCAACGGCGACAGTCACTGCGCGACCGCGGCCTTGTCCGCATGAACGTCCGGTGCGGCGCCGGACGGCGGATCAGCGCCATCCGAGCCCCGGGGCGACGGTGGCAAGGATCGCTTCCATAACGTGCACGTTATAGGCAACGCCCAACTGATTGGGAATCGTGAGCAAAACCGTGTCCGCTGCGGCGATGGCCTCATCCTTCCGGAGTTGTTCGATGAGCACATCCGGCTCCGCCGCATAACTGCGCCCGAAGACAGCCCGCGTGGTCGAATCGATAAAGCCGATCTGATCCTTTTGCTCCTCATCGCCGCCGAAGTAGGAGCGATCAAGATCGTTCATGATGGGAAAGATGCTTCGGCTCACGGAAACGCGTGGAACGCGCTTGTGACCGGCTTCGGTCCACGCTGTCCGGAAGGCGCGGATCTGAGCTGCCTGTTGGAGGTGCAGCGGTTCGCCCGATTCATCGAACTTGAGGGTCGAGCTCTGCAGGTTCAGGCCATGCTTCGCGGCCCAGACTGCCGTCGCATTGGTCGCCGAGCCCCACCAGATGCGCTCACGCAAACCCGCGGAAAAGGGCTCGAGCCGCAGGAGCCCGGGCGGATTGGCGAACATCGGACGCGGATTTGGCTTCGCAAATCCCTTCCCCTCGAGCAGCCCCAGAAACGTCTCCGCATGACGCCGTCCCATGGCCGCGTCGTCCTCACCGTCATTGAGCTGATGGCCAAAGTGCCGCCACCCCTCGATGACCTGCTCCGGGGAGCCACGGCTAATTCCCAGTTGCAGGCGGGAGCCCGCGATGAGATCGGCGGCGCCCGCGTCTTCGGCCATATAATGCGGATTCTCGTAACGCATGTCGATGACGGCGGTCCCGATCTCGATCTCTTGGGTTCTGGCGCCCACCGCCGCCAGGAGCGGAAATGGGGAGGCCAATTGGCGGGCGAAATGATGAACCCGGAAGTAGGCTCCATCCATTCCTAGGCGCTCAGCCTCGACCGCCAGGTCAATCGACTGCAAAAGCACGTCAGCGGCCGACCGAGTTTGCGACTGTGGGGAAGGCGTCCAATGGCCGAAGGACAGAAAGCCGATCTTCTTCATGGCAGTAAGATGTACCCATCAGCGATCATTTCGCAAAACCTCGGCGGCGACTGGCTTTTGCGGCAACCCGCTGCGTTGCCCCTTGGAATTGCCTTGGGCTCCATGCATCTGGGCGGGCGTACGACGCCTTGAAGTTTTGGCCGTCCGGCCCGGCTCAGCCGCAGCAGCGGCCGGTGTTCAACCAGGAGACACAGTGACTCGCATTGACGGCCTAAACTTTGAAGGCATGGGAATTCTCACGTTGGTCAGGACCGTAGCCTCCGCGGCGCGTGAAAATCGGCAGGTGAAATTGGACATCAAATCCAAGGCAACCGAAACCATGCTCGCGGTGGATCTTCAGCCCAAGTCCTTCTGAAGTCGGCTCTGGCCGCGGGCAGAGCCCCCGCCCACTGAGTCCGGACGTCAGGCCGAGGGAAACCGGGAGCGGGCGGCCCGTGCCTGGTCGTCCTCAGCCGCCTCCACCCCCTGTTCCGCGAGCTCCTCCGCCACCTCCTGTTCGTCGTCACCTTCGAACGTTGGCTTGCGGCTGCCCAAGTTGCCGGGTGGCTCGCTGGGATCGCGCGAAAGCGATCCGGTCGACTCGTCCGGGTTATCGGCGGCTGGCGGGGGAACGGGATGGGCGGGCAGCGATCCCATCGCAGCGTCGTCGGCTTTATCGGAGGTTTCCGGGGGAATCGGTTGGATGGGCTTCTTTTTCATAGAAATATTTCCTCGCGCAAGGCGAGCCGCGCACCGCTTCGTTTCGGAGTCCTAGCTGCACGCTGGATCTGGCCTGCAGATAGAGACAGCCCCTAGCCGCGCAAGTGCCGGGAAAGCTCCCGGCTCCGCGCCGGGGCCGCTAATGACCTGCCCAGGCGGCGTTAACGCCCCTTGCGCTTGGCGGAACCTCGGCGGCGTCCGCCAAAATGGGCCTCGCGAGGCCGTGCGTGAAGGGCCCGACGTCCCACGATGGCATTCCGCACCGCCCTTAGCGGCAGTCCAGAAATACCCAACGGCCGCCGTCAGGACAGCGCTTGAGGCCGACCTGACGGCGAAGCGGCAACCGGGGCGAAAATCAGGCCCGGTAGGACCCGCCGTTGACGTCGAGCGTGGCGCCAGTGATGAAACCGTCGAATTCGGCCGCGAAAAACAGCGTGGCGCGGGCCACGTCCTCGGTCACGCCCGGGCGCCCCAGCGGGATCCCGCCCACGATGCCGGGGATGGCTTCCGGCTTGGTGTGGATGACGTGAAATTGGGATCCCAGGATCAGGCCAGGCGCGATCGCGTTGACGCGAATGCCCTGCGGCCCGAGTTCCTCGGCCAGCGCGCGGGTGAAAGCGAGGGTGGCGCCCTTGGCGGTGGAATAGGCCAGGGTGCCGGGTGCGCCGCCCTTTCGTCCCGCCAGCGATGCGATGTTGATGATGCTGGCGCCTCCGCCGGCCGGCGCCGCGGCCGCCAGATGCGGAACGGCCGCCCGGGTCACCCGGCGCATCGTGCCCAGGTTGAGTGACATCACCTGCCCCCAAAATTCGTCATCCGCCTGGGCGAGCAATCGCTTGTCGAGCATCGTGCCGGCGTTGTTCACCAGAATATCCAGGCCGCCCAGGAATGCCACGGCCTCGGCGACCAGCCGGTCGGATTGCGCGGTTTCATTCAGGTCAGCCGCGGCGTGGCCGCAGCGCTGGCCCCGTTTGGTCGCTTCCGCCGCCAGGGCGCGGGCCGCGTCGGCGCTGCTGTGATAGTGGACGAAGACGTGACAGCCGGCGGCGAGCAGCTCGCGACTGATCGCCAGGCCGATGCCCTGCGCCCCGGCGGTCACCAAAGCGCGTTTCCCGATCAACTTGGAGGTGGAGTATGGCATAAGATGATTTGGCTGGCCGGCTGCGCTTCGCGCCGCCGCGACCGTGGCCGCCCTAGAGCTTGATGATCCCCTTGATCACCCGGCTGTCCGGTTGGGCCCACAGCGGAATCTGGCCCGCGGCGTCCTCGAACTCCACCAGCTGGCTTATCCAGGGCTGCGTATTGATGCGGCCGTCGGCAATCAATTGGATGGCCCGGGTAAAATCCGGCGGGAGCGCGTTGCGGCTGCCGAGCAGCGTCAATTCGCGGCGATGCAGGATGGGCGCATGCTTAAAGGCAATCTCCTGCTGCGTGATGCCGACATAGACCACCCGGCCGCCGAAGGCGGCGTATTCCAGGGCCTTCGCCATGGCCAGGTGCGAGCCCGTGGCATCAAAGACCACGTCGGCCATCGCGCCGCCGGTCAGTTCGCCCAGCCGCGCCACCGCCTGATCGTCCGCCAGGATCACATCGGAAATTCCAAAATGGCTTCGCACGAAGTCCAGCCGCTGCGCGTTGAGATCGAGCACGATCGTTCGCGCCCCGCTCAGTTGCGCAAAAGTGATCACACTGAGCCCGATCGGGCCGGCTCCGATCACCAGGGCCGTTTCGCTTGGCTGCAACGCCCCGCGATTGACCGCGTGCGCTCCGATGCAGAGAGTCTCCACCAAGGCGCACTGTTCCGGCGCCAGGGCATTCGCCGGGTGCAGCTTGGCTCCGGGCAATACCATCGTCTCCGTCAGCCCGCCATCGGTCATAACGCCCAGCACCTTGAGCTGCTCGCAGCAATTGCTCCGGCCCTTGCGGCAGGCGTGGCAGCGGCCGCAATTCATGTAGGGCTCCACCGCGCAACGGTCTCCCACCCGCACATTACGGACATCGGATCCGACCGCCAGGACCTCGACGCAAAGCTCATGGCCCGGGATGCGGGGATAGCTGTAAAACGGCATCTTGCCCAGGTACCCGGCATAGTCGCTGCCGCAGATCCCCACCCGGAGCACCCGCAGCAGCGCCTCGTCCGGCTTGATCGCCGACGGCTCGGGAATCGACACATAGCGAAATTCTTTGGGCTGGATAAGTTGGAGGGCTTTCACGGTGATCGGGGCCGAAGGGGTTAAACCTCACCGCTGGAAACCAGGGTGCCCAGGGGCGCGGTGGCAAGGGATGCCGGGGCGAGCAGCTGCCTCAACCTCGCGATCGTCTGGCGGGCCGCGGAAGCGCTGTCGGGGAGAGGCAATATTTCCGCCGAATAATAGCCGTCATAGCCCATTTCCCGCAAGGCCGCGACTGCCGCCGCGGCATCCGTGTGTCCGGAGCCCATCGCCCGCCGGTTGGAGTCCGCGAAATGCACGTGGCCCACCATCGAACCCGCTTCCCGGAGCGCCGCGGCCAGATCCGGCTCTTCGATGTTCATGTGGAAGAGGTCGCTCAGCAGCCGCACGTTTTTAGCGCCCGAAGTCTTCAGCCACACCGCGGCTTCGACCTGCCGGTTGAACAAGTCAGTTTCGTAACGATTGAGCGGCTCATATAGCAGGATCTGCCCCTGCTCGGCGGCATGCCTGCCCAAAGCCTGGAGGGCTTCGCCCAGGAAATCCAGGGAGCTTTCACGGCTGCCGGCCGGGTCGCGCCGGCCCTGCATCGAGCCGATGATGACGGGCGCCTTCCAAGATCCCGCCATATCGATGGTCCGCCGGATGAAATCGCGCGCCTGGATTCTCTTTGCGCCGTCGGGATGCGTGAGAGTCAGCCCTTGCAGGATCCATCCGGCGCCCGTCCCCACCGCCGCCACCGCCAAGCCATGGGCCGCGATGCGCGTCGCCAGGCCGCGATAATCGCCGGGGCCGGGCAGGAACAATTCCACCGCTTGAAACCCCAATTCGCCAATCAGCGCGAAGGTTGAATCGAGATCGTCCCAGAACACAAACGGCCCCCCGCGAGCCTGGGGTGTGAGCGAAAGGGTGACGGCTGTTTTCATCGGGGTAGCGCGAAACCGCGGCGCGCCGAATTATTGTCGGGGCCGCAGAACGAGCAAGTCATGCTTTCGCCAAATTCGCCGCTGGGAGCATCGACAAGCATCCTTAATCCCCTCAATTTGAAACCATCATCTGCGCCTCCCCGAAGATGACCTGAACATTCCGGCGCCGCCATGCCCTCCGTCCTCCCGTCGCTACCCCGGATGTACCGGGTGCGGCAAAAATTATCCCGTCAGCGCCTGGCCGACATCCCCGCGGCGGTGCGCGCCGCCATGGCCGGCGCCGGGCTGCCGATCGCGCGCGGCGACTCCGTGGCCGTCGGCGCGGGCAGCCGCGGGATCAGCAACATCGCGGCGATTGTCCGCGCCACGGTGGATTATCTCAAGGAGCTGGGCGCCGTCCCTTTCGTCTTTCCCGCGATGGGCAGCCACGGCGGGGCCACCACTCAGGGACAACTTGAAATCCTCGAACATTACGGCATCACCGCGGCGTCGATGGGCTGCCCGCTGCGGGCCACCATGGACGTGGTGCAGGTCGGGTCGACCCTGGGCATGCCCGTGTGGTGCGACCGGGTTGCCGCCGAGGCCGATTGGATCGGGGTCGTCAACCGCATCAAGCCGCACACGGATTTCAAGGGCGAGATCGAGTCGGGTCTCTGCAAGATGATGGCGATCGGCATGGGCAAGCACCGGGGCGCCAAGCAATACCACCGGGCGATCGTGAATCACCGCTTCGAGACGGTCATCATGGCGGTCGCGCGGGAAGTTCTGGCCAAGGCGCGCATCGGTTTCGGCCTCGGCATCGTCGAGGATGGGCACGACGAGACGGCCGCGGTGGAGGCCTTCAAGGCCGCCGACATTGAAACGGGCGAACGAAGGCTGCTCCAGGACGCCAAGCGCTGGATGGCGCGGCTGCCCTTTTCCTCGATCGATCTGCTGGTCGTCGACGAGATCGGCAAGAACATCTCCGGTTCCGGGATGGACACCAATGTCATCGGCCGGACCTTTCATCCCCGCGAGACCTTCCCCAAGGACCCAGCCATCCTGCGCATCGTCGCCCTCGACCTGACGCCCGACAGCGGGGGCAACGCGACCGGCATCGGCAATGCGGATTTCACCACCCGGCGGCTGGCCGACAAAATCGACTGGGAGAAGACCGCGATCAACGTCCTGACCGCCTCCGCGCCCAGCGCCGCCATGATGCCGCTGGCTTTCAAATCGGACCGGGAAGCGGTGGAACAGGCGCTCAGCTGCATCGGCCTGATTGAACCCGAACACGCCCGGGTGGTCCGCATCAAGAACACGCTCATGCTGGAGGAGATTGAATGCTCCGAGGCCTTTCTCCCTGAAATCAGGCAATCGCCCAGCCTTGAGATTATCGGAACGGCCGAGCCGCTGGGCTTTGACGCCGCCGGCCGGATCATTCCCTTCGCTCACTGAGCAGCTCGGGGCGGAGCGCCAGGGGCTGGCGGACGAGGAGGAAATGGACGATCGCACCTGACAGGGCCACGAATGCGCCAAACAGCAGCGCCGGCTGAAACGAACCGGTCCGGGCCGCGACGATTCCCGTTATGGTGGGGGCCAAGGCGGCCGCGATGTAGCCGAAGAAGTTCTGGATCGAGCTGATCGAGGCGGCATAGGCCACGGGAGCGACCACCGTCGCCATGGTCCAGGCGGCGCAGACCGCGCCGTAAAGCAGGAACAGCGACGCCGAAATATAGGTGATCGCCAGGACCGCGGTGGAGGCGCGGGCGGCCAACAGGGTGAAGAATGCCACCCCGACCAGCGAAGTGATCAGGGGAATCTTGCGGCTCGCAATGGGCGAGAATCCGCGCCGCAGGAGACAGTCGCAAAAGCGCCCGGTGATGATGCTGCCTGCGGCACCGCACAAAAAGGGAATCGAACCGATCCAGCCGGTCTTCGCGACCGTGACGTGAAACTGGATTTCCAGGTATTGCGGCAGCCAGGCCGTATAGATCCAGATGCAGTAATTCGCGCCGGAATAGCCCGCGATCATGCCCCAGACCGTGGGGAAGCGGAACAGGCCGCGCCAAGCCCGCCAGGTCACCCGCGGGGCCGCCGTCTCCTCGTGGGCGAGGTATTGGCGCTCAGCGCCCGTCAGCGAGGGTTTCTGTCCCGGATCACGGTGCAGCCAATAGATGACGACGGCCACCGCCAGCCCCGCCAATCCCATGATGGCGAACATCCACCGCCAGCCCAGCGAGAGCATGAAGAAGGTGAGCAACGGCAGCGCGATCGCGGTGCCGAGCGTGCTGGAGCAATTCCAGACGCCGGTGGCCGAACCGCGCTCCCGCTGGTGAAACCAATCCCCCACGACCCGCACGCAGCTGGGAAATTGGGGGGACTCCCCCACGCCCAAGAGAATGCGGGCGACGACAAATTGCCAAAAACTGCCGACCATGCCGCCCAGAATCTGCGCCAGCGACCAAAGACCGAGGCCGGCCGAGAGCATGAAGCGCGCTCCCAGGCGGTCGACCAGGGCGCCGGCCGGCATTTGGCAGACGGCGTAGGCCCAAAGGAAGGCGGAGGACAGGATTCCGCTTTGCGCCAGCGACAGGCCGAGATCGTGGCGGATCAGCGGCAGCCCCACCGCCAGGGTCGCGCGGTCGACGTAATTGATCATGCCGCTGATCGTGAGCAGCACGAGCGCGGTTCGCTGGGTCCGCCTTATGCGGGCGGAGATAAGGGGGTCGGCCACGGATCGGGGCTGCCTAAAAAAGCGATTCGCTGGGTTCGCGGGAATAGAGCGATCGGCAGACCGCATCAGGGGAAATTCCCGCGCCGAGAAGACTAATCGCCGGCTCGGAGCCTTGGCGATGGGAAAACAGGGCGCAAAAAAAACGCCGCGGCCAGGGCCGCGGCGTCGCAGAGTCAGATTCGAAAGCGACTTACTTGAGGTGACCGGAGACCAGCTTGGTCATCGCGAACATGTCGACCTTGGACTTGCCGCCGAAGACGACCTTGAGGTTGGCGTCGGCATTGATCTGGCGGCGATTCTTGGCGTCCTGGAGACCATGCTTCTTGATGTAGACCCAGAGGGCCTTGACGACCGCAGTGCGCGGGAGCGGCTTCGAGCCCACGATGGCCGACAGAGCGGCGCTGGGCGTGAGCGGTTTCATGAAAGCGGCGGAGGGTTTGCGAGCTGATTTCTTGGCCATATTTATTCTGGTTTGGGGGCTTCGAAGTGAGGCCCAATCGAGTGACCCTAGCGGACTGCCCCTCGGCAAACAAGAAAAAGTACGAGGGAAATAAGCTCATTCGCCCTCGGAAAAACCGGCCCGGCCCGGCCGCCAGGAGGGCTCGGCCACCCCTGCCGGCGCCCTCCTGGCGCCGCCGGACCTCAATCCATCTGGGATAGCGGAGGACGGTTGAGTCCGGCTAAGCGGCTTCCACCCTCCCCTCGCCAGCAGCCGTATGAGCTTTAAATGCCGGCCGGAGTCGCTATGCCTTCCCTCGATCAGACGACCCCAGCGATGCTTCGCCCGGTGCAACCCAGCGGACATGGCCTAGCAACGAAAGCCACCATGCATGCGACCCCTCCCCCGCGCAGCCCTTCTGCCCTTCTCGTCCTTCTGTCGATCCTGGCGGTCGCGGCGATTGGCTTCGGCCTTTACGAGTACCTGGCTGCCCGGCGAGCCAATGCCCTGGTCGTCGTTTTAACGAATTCCCACGAGAGCGAACTCACCCAGATCCAGCAGTTGGGCCAGAAGCTGAAGGGAGCGGAACAACGCGCCGCCGCCCAGCTGGCCGGCCCCCTGCCCGATCGTCCGGACGCCGAGCGTCGGCGCCCCGCAGCCGGGGGATCCAACGCAGCGGAAGCCAAGGCCAAGGCCTTGGAGGACGGAAAGGCATTCCTGGCCACCTACGGCCAGCAGGCCCACGACATGCTGATTTCCGTGGGCAAGGCCCAGGTCGCGCGCAACTTTGCCGCGCTGATCGAATCAGGCACGATCACCGCGGCCCAGGCCGACGAAATCGAAACCCAGACGGCGGAGCAATGGGTCGACACCCTCGCGGTCACCCCCAACAGCGTCCATCCCACCGACCCGACCCTTTCGGATGAAAAACTTAAGTCCATATTGGGCGACCAGACTTTCCAGCAGGTCCAAAACTACCAGCGCATGCAGCCCCTCCAGGCGCTCGTGAACGATGTCTCCAGCCTTTCCTTTGCGGCGCCGCTGACGCCGGGCCAATCCACCCAACTCATGACCGTGATGGCCAACGCGAGCGGAAACTATGTCAACGGCGGGAAGGCCAATGCCCAGACGGTCGATTGGAACCAGGTCCTCCCGCAGGCCCAGGGCATCCTGTCGGATGCACAGCTGAGCGCGCTCAAGGCCGAGGCCCAGTTGCCGCAGCTCATGGCGCTGGTGAAGCAATACTACCTGAATTCGGCGGCCACGAAATAGCCCCGGAATCCCGCCTGAATCGGCATTAGATTTGCGGGCGCGCCGCCCCCGGGTACGTTGCAGCCGGTGCGGCTGCGGCCGCGCTCCCGTCATGATGGCCCTCCTGGAATACGTCCTGCTCGCGATGAGCTCCCTGTTCGTGATCGTCGATCCGCTCGCGGTCGTGCCGGCATTCATCGCGATGACGCCGGACAACACCCCCGACGAACGGCTGCGCATGGCCCGGATGGCGGCTTTGGTCATGACCGGCGTCCTCCTGGCCTTCGCCTTCTTCGGCCGCCTGATCTTTCGCATCCTCGGCATCACGATGCCCGCCTTCGAGATCGCCGCCAGCATCGTGCTGCTCCTCGTGTCCCTCGACATGCTGCGGGCCCAGCGGTCCCGGGTCCTGGAGACCCGGGAAGAGACCGCCGCCGGCGCGATCAAGATGGACATAGCCGTCACGCCGCTCGCCATCCCCATGCTGTCCGGCCCGGGCGCCATCTCGACCGTCATTCTCCTGCAAAACCGGGCCGTGAACTTCGGCGAGCGGATCGGGCTATGCGTCAGCATCGGGGCCGTGGCGGCCGCGACATACGCCATCCTTCGGCTTTCGGCCCACGGGGCCCACTGGCTCAGCCCGATCGCGCTCAACATCGCCATCCGGATCATGGGCCTGCTCCTGGCCGCCGTCGCGCTTCAGTTCATGATCAACGGCGTTCTCGGCGTCCGCGCCGATTGGCTGGCGATCCCCATACCCGCCGCGGCGCCGATCACCCCCTGAGCCGGACCGCGACGGGACGGCGGGCCTAGGTGATAGCTGGCGGGCCAAATCGCCCAGCCAGCACTTGCCGCCGATAGGCGAAGATGCGCGCGATGTCGGGCCGCACCAGCCAGCGATTCACCAGCGCCCCTCCCGGCACCGCGTATTCAACCTCGTCCAGGCACAGGGTGCCCCCGTCCCGGTCCGCGAAGCGGTGGGTGTGAATCCAGCGCCGATAGGGCCCGCGCCGCTGCTCGTCGACAAACAGGTCCGACGGCGACCAGGCCGTGATTTCAGTCCGCCAGCGCAGGGAGAAGCCATGCAGGCGAATCCGATAGTCGATGATCGCCCCCACTTTCATGGCGATCGGTTCAGGGGTGAGAATCTGGAAGCCAACCCAGGGAGGAGTGATCGCCTCGAGGTTCCGGGCGTCGGCGAAGAAGGAAAATATCTCCCCGCGGGGCTGAGGCAGCCATTGCTCCTGGGTGAACGTGTGGATTCTCATCGGACCCAACCTGCTCCGCGCCGGGCGGAAGAGCAAACCGCCGGGACGGTTGCCCTCTCGCGCCGGAGCCTCCCATTCTATCCCGCCCCCTCCGCCTTCGCGCGCTCCCCTGGGCCCGAGCCTACCGCACCTGCACCTCGATCACCGCCGAGATGCCGGGCCGGATCCGGTCCTCAAAGCCCCGCATCTCGTCCGCGGGCAACACGACCTTCACCGGGACGCGCTGCACGACCTTGGTGAAGTTGCCGGTGGCGTTGTCGGCCGGCAGAAGCGCGAACTGGCCGCCGCTGGCCGGGGCCACGCTCTCGACCTGGCCGTGAAACACATGGCCGGGGATCGCGTCGATCCTCACCTCCGCCGGCTGGCCGGCCCGGATCCGCGCGAGCTGGGTCTCCTTGAAATTCGCCTCGAACCAGACTTCCGGCTCGACCACAACCAGCAGCGTCTGACCGGTGTCGACGCGGTTGCCGACCTCGACATTCTTGTTGCCCACCCGTCCGTCCGCCGGCGCCTTGACCGTCACATATGCGAGCTGCCGACCGGCGTCGGCCGCCGCGGCCTGGGCGAGCCGGACGGCCGCCTCGGCTGCTTTCATTTCCGAATCCGCCGCCGCCCGCTTGGCCTCCGCCGCGGTGATGCTCGCCTTCATGCTTTCCGCGTTGGCCTGCGCCGCGTTCACCACGGCGGCGGCGGCGGCGAAGGTCGCCCGGGCGTTGTCGAGCTCGGCGGGGGTGACGGCGCGATCCGCCGCCATCCGGTTATCGCGATCCAGCGTCAGCTGGGCCAATGAAAGCTGCGCGCGGGCCTGCGCGGTCTGGGCCTCGGCCTGGCGGTCGCCCGCCTTCGCCTGGGCCAGCTGGGCATCGGCCTGGGCGATGGACGAGCGGGTCTGCGCCCGGGCGGCCTGCGCCTGGGCCAGCGCGGCCGCCGCCTTCTCGGTGCCGATATTGAATTCCAGCGGATCGAGACGGACCAGGACGTCGCCCGCGCGCACGTTCTGGTTCTCGATCGCGAGGACAGCCGCCACCTGCCCGCTCACCTGGGCGCTGATCTGGTGGATGTGGCCGGTCGCATAGGCGTCGTCCGTCTCCTCGTAGCGCCAGAGGTCGTAGGCAAAATGGGCCAGCCAGCCAAAGATGGCGACGCCCACGAGGACGAGGAGCGCGAGCTTGGTCGGGCTCAGGCGGGAGGCGGCGGGCGGCTGGGCGGTGGGAGCCGGAGCAGTATCGGGAGCGGAGGAGGACATAGGCGGAATCAGTGGGCGGAAACAGGGGCCTTGCCGCGGCCCTTGCCCATCAGGAGCAGGAGCGGGAGCGAGGCGGTGAAGGCGATGGCGACGTAAAGGAAGATGTCGGCGAAGGAGAGCAGCATGGCCTGCCCGTTGATCAGCCGGTCCACCAGCGCGAGGGCCTGGTGGCGGATCGCGACATGGTCGGCCGAATGCCGGGCCAGCCCGGCCGAGATGCCGCCGACCCGCGACAGCAGCTGGGGATCGGTCGGGTTGACCCGCTCGACCAGGGCGGACCGGTGCATGGCCTCGCGGTGCGGCAGCAGGGTCGTGATGATGGCGATGCCGATGCTGCTGCCGAGCTGGCGCGTGAGGTTGTAGAAGCCCGAGCCGGCCGACACCTTGTCCGCGGGCAGATTGCCCAGGGTCGCCAGGCTCAGGGGGAGAAACATGCACACGCTGCCCAGGCCGCGCAGGAAGAGCGGCCAGAAGAGGCTGCCGGCGCCCGTGTCGGGATTGATGTGCGAGAGCATCAGCGCCGCGGAAACCGTGATCATGGCCCCGATCGCGATCAGCAGACGCGCGTCAAACATGCCGGAAAGCTTGCCCATCAGGATCATGGCGCAGGCCGATGCGATCGCGCTCGGAATCTGGATCAGTCCGCTCTGCATCGCGGTGAAATGAAGGTAATTCTGGACGAACACGGGCACGGCAAAGATGACCCCGTAGATGCCCATACCCAGGATGAGCGAATACACGCTGCCCGCGCTCAGCGAACGGTACTTCAGGACCCGCAGGTCCACCGCGGGATACGCGATGCTCAGCTCCCGCCAGATGAGGAGCCCGATCCCCAGGACTGCGCCCACGGCCATGGCGACGATGAAGTCCGAGCTGAACCAGTCGTCTTCCTGTCCCTGCTCGAGCATGGTCTGGAAGCAGGCGAGCCCGACCGTCAGCAGGCCGATGCCGGCCCAGTCGACCCGGCTCTCCCCGGATTCCTCCTCCTCGTCCCGCGGCAGGAAGATCATGGTCATGATGACCGCCAGGATGCCCACCGGAAGATTGATGAAGAAGATCCAGCGCCACCCCACCGTGTCGGTCAGATAGCCGCCCAAGACCGGCCCGAAGGCCGGCCCCGCGATCACGCCAATGCCGAAGATCGCCTGGGCCGCCGGCTGCTCGCTGCGGGGAAAGGTCTCAAAGAGGATGGCCTGCGCCTTGGCCAGCAGGCCGCCACCCGCCAGGCCCTGCAGGATGCGGGCGACGATGAGCATCCCCAGGTTCGTGGAGACGCCGCACAGGGCCGACGCCGCGGTGAAGCCCGCCAGGGAGAAAAGCAGGTAGCGCTTGCGGCCGTACCGATCTCTGAGCCACGAGGTCAGCGGGAACATGATCACGATGGCGCAGGCGTAGCCCGTCGAGATCCAGCCAACCTCCGCCAGGGTGGACCCGAGGTTGCCCTGGATGTTCGGCAGCGCGACGTTGACGATGCTCGTGTCGATGACCTCGAGCAGGGCGCCGGTGGCCGCCGTGATCGCGATCACCCACTTCAGGAGGTTGCGGTCCGCCAGAAAGCGGGCCGCCGGCGAGAGAAAGCGCGGATCCGAGCCGTAAAGACCGCGGATGGGCGCGACCGCTGCACTCATGCCGGCCGGCCCCCCGGGCCCGCCACGGCCGACCAGAGCACATCCACGCAGGCCGCCCGGTAGCGCTGCGCGGTGTAGCCCCGTCGCTTGAGCTTGTTCGTGTCGCGCAGGACCCCCGACAGGATCATCCCGCTCAGCAGGTCCGCGGTGATGGCCGCATCGGTCGAAAGCAGGATTTTCCGCTGCGCCCGCGCCTTCTCCAGGCGGGCGATCAGGTCCGCCCGCAGCGGCTGGAAGATGGCCTGGAGCACCCGGCCCGCATAATCGCGATGGCGGTGGATCTCGCCGACGCAGGTGCGAACCAGGGCGAGGTTCTTGCGCAGGGCCTGCTCGTACTGCCGAGCGAATTCCCGCAGGTCCTCCCGGAGGTCACCCGTGTCCGGCATCCGGTAGGCGCGCTCGCCCGGCCCGAAGGTGCGGCGCACAACCGCGGCCAGCACGCCCTCCTTGGTCCCGAAATGCCGAAAAAGCGTCACCTCGTTCAGCCCGGCATCGCGCGCGATGTCGCGGGTCGTCGCGGCCTCCAGGCCATCGCGGGCAAAGATCCGGCCGGCGGCGTCAATCAGCCGGTCTTCCGTGGTGCGGGCGGCCCCGGCCTTGGCCGGGAGCGGGCGTTGAGGGCTGGAACGCGGGGCGCGCATGCAAGTGGTTGCTTGCATGGAAACCATAAAATGGCTCGAGACAAGCGGGTTTATGCCAAAAGGGGCGCCCGGGGCGCCCCCGGCCAGTCCGGGCTGCCCCAAAGGCGCCACCACGCCCGCAGTGCGGCCGATCCCATCCGAGCCATAACGGCGGGCCGCAAACCTGTCCTTGGTCACGGCATCTTTCCTGACCCGTCCCGGCCTCCGGCCCGCAGCACCGCCTCCTCAACCCGCCGCCGGCCCTACTGGAAATGCCCGTCGTCGCTCCCGTGGATCAGTCCGACGAGCGCGGACACGGCCAGCGCAAAGGCGCAGAGATAAAACAGCACCTGGGCCGCGCCGGCCGCCGTCCCCGCCATCCCGGAAAAGCCCAGGACGCCCGCCATCAGGGTGGCGGCGAGCAGGCCGAGGACCCAGCGAAGAAAGGCGGAGGGCGGTTTCATCGGATGATTCGGTGACGGAAGGTCTGCATGTGTTTTTGCGGCACGATGACCGAGGCCTCTTTAGCGCAAGCCATACCGATCGGGCCCTCAAAGCTATAAGAAAGCGCGGGCTAATGACTTAAAATTCAAAGCCAGCGCTTGTCCGCCGCTTCCGGGCCTCGGCGCGGTTGCATGTTGCACGGCGGAGACGGCCGCTTCGTGCAGCCTGCGTGCTTTCGTCGCCGATCCGGCCGTCGCAGGGAACTCACCTCCTCAAGCTAAGTCTGTGGTATCCGGCGCGATGATTCTGCTCGAGACCGTTGGCCGGTGGCGCACCCACCGTCGGGCCCGCTACCGTCCTCAGGCCACGCGCCGCCACCGAATCATGATCCTCCACTATCAGTCCCTCCCGGCACACCCCTGCATCCGGCAGGAAGGCGCGGGATGAGAGCCGGGCTTAAATCCCGCATCTATGGGCATTTGGTTACCGTCTGGGTCGCCCTTTCGGTCGGCAGCATCGCCCTGGCCCTCATGGTCTGGCTCCGGCTGGGCAACAGCCTGGAGACCTCCCTGCACACCGCCCGGGTCGAATTGGGCCTGGTCGACGTGCTGGCTTCGATGCGCGCGGTGGAGAACGCCGAGCGCGGCTACCTGCTAACCGGCGACCAGGCCCAGCTGGCGGCGCTGTCCGCGACCGAAGGGCAGCTTCCGGCCAAGTTCGCATGGCTGATCGACGCCACGGCCGACGCCCCCACGTGGCAGGCCGCGGTGCGGCAGCTGCAGGGAACGGTCGGCCGCCAGCTGCAGGCCCTGCACCGGCTGATCGACGCCCGCCGCCGCGGGGCCGTCGGCATTCCCGCGGCGGCGGCCAACCAGGAGCAGCGCGACCTGGACGAGCTGCAGGCCATCGTCGCCCGGGTGGTGCCGGGCCCGCAGACCTTCCTCGCCTTCGAGGCCACGGGCGCCCGCCGGCAGATGCAGCGCTCGCTGGTGATCACCCTCGCCGCCGGCATCCTCAGCCTCGGCACGGGGGTCTTCGCCTTCTATCTGGCGCGGGTGGCCAGCGAAAAGGAGCAGAACGAGCGGCTGCTCGCCCAGCAGGCCCTGCGGGCCGAGCGGGTGGCGCAGGAGAAAAGCCTTTTCATGGCGAACATGAGCCACGAGATCCGCACGCCGATGAACGCCATTCTCGGCTTTGCCGAAATGCTCGCGACGGGGCTGCCCGCGGCCAGCCGGGAGCACCGGCAGGCGCTGGCCATCCAGGAAAGCGCCTCCTCCCTGCTGCAGCTGATCAACAATATCCTCGACCTTTCCAAGGCGGAGGTGGGCCGTCTGGAGATCCACCGGGAGCTCACCGACCTGCGCGAGCTCACCGATTTCATGCGCATGGTCTTCGCGCAGCAGATCGCGCGGAAGGGCCTGCGGTTCGACCTTGTCGTTTCCGCCGACCTGCCGACGGCCGTCCTGGTCGACCGGACGCGGCTGCGCCAGGTCCTGGTCAATCTCCTGGCCAACGCGCTCAAGTTCACCGCCCAGGGCTCGATCACGCTGCGCACCCTCTGGCAATTCACCCCGGGCAAATCCGATCTGGGCCAGCTGGCCCTCGAAGTCCAGGACACCGGGACGGGGATCCCGCCGGGCAAGCACGAGGCGATCTTCCAGCCCTTCGCCCAGGTGGAGACACCGGGGATCGCCAACGCCCAGGGCTCGGGCCTGGGCCTGAGCATCGTCCGGCGGCTCGCGGAGCGGATGGACGGGACGGTGACGGTGACGAGCGACTTCGGCCGCGGCAGCCTCTTCCGGGTTACCTTTCCGGCGGTCAGCTATTCCCGGCGGTCGGCCGACCGGTCCGTGCCCGGCGACAGCGACGCCATCGACTTCAATCGCCTGCGGCCCGCCACGATCCTGGTGGTGGACGACAACGCCCTCAATCGGGAGCTCCTGGCCGGCATGTTCGATCCCACCCGGCACTCTGTCCAATTCGCCACCAATGGCCGCGAGGCGATCGCCCGGCTGCGCGCCGCCCTGCCGGACCTGGTGCTGATGGACATCCGGATGCCCGAGATGGACGGGCGGACCGCCATGACGGAGATTCGCAAGCTGCCGCGCGGCGACCAACTGCCGATCATCGCGGTGACCGCCTCGAGCGGGCCGGACGCCGAACCGGGGGCCACGGCCGGATTCTCCGGTTACGTGCGCAAGCCCTTCACGCGGCGCGCCATCTACGATGAGATCGCCCGCTTCCTGCCCTTGGACCAATCCTGGTCCCTGCCGGCGCCGGAGACCGACGCGCGGTCCGCCGGCACGAAGGTCGCGGCGGGGTCGCCGGCCCTCGGCCGCGAGCTCATCCGCCTCCAGGCCACGCGTCTGGCGAAGGTGCGGGCGACCGGCGCCATCTCCGACGTGAAAGATTTCGCCCGCCAGCTGTCCGAACTCGCGCTCGCCCACGATTGTCCCATGCTGCAACAGTACGCCGAAGAGCTGCGAATCGCCGCCGACGACTACGCCAGCATCCGCATCGACAAATGCCTCGACCAATTTCCAGCCCTGCTGGCCGCGCTCGGCCAGCCGAACCCCTCCCTTCCCTCCGCCGCGCGCGCCTAGCGCCCGGGCCCCGTCTTTCCGCATGAAACAGGATTTTCACCACCGCGCCGCCCGACTGCTTGTGGTCGATGACCAGGAGACCAACCTGAAGGTGGTCGGCGACATCCTCGGCCAATCCGGGTTCGACATCGTCCTCGCCAGCGACGGCGACCAGGCGCTCCGCCGCCTCGAGCACCAGGCGATCGACCTGGTCCTGCTCGACGTGCTCATGCCGGGACGGGATGGCTTCGAGGTCTGCCGCCTGATCCGAGCGCAGCCGCGCTGGGTCGACATTCCCGTCATCTTCCTGTCGGCCGCCGACGACAAGGACCTGATCGTCCGCGCCCTCGAGGCCGGCGGCGTGGACTATGTCACCAAGCCCTTCAACCGGGCCGAGCTGATGTCACGGGTCCGCACGCATCTGGCCCTCAAGGCCGCGCGCGACCATCTCCGCCAGCTGGCGGAGGACAAGGACGAGCTCCTCGGCATCCTCGCCCATGATCTCAAGAATCACCTGGGCGGCATGCAGATGAGCGTCCAGCTCCTCCATGACCGCGCCAAGACCCACGCCGACGACCGGCTGGACCGGATGGCCGCCAACGTGCTGGCCTCGACCGATCAGATGTTTTCCTTCGTCCGGGAGTTCCTGGCCAATTCCGCGGCGGATCGAGACCTGGCGCTCAACCTGGAGCAGGTCTACCTCAACCAGGCGATGGCGACCGCCGTGCAGCACTACGCGGAGACGGCCCGCCGCAAGGGCATCGCCCTCGCGCAGGTGGGATCGGGCGACTTCACGGTGGTGGCCGACCGCCAGGCGCTCGACCAGGTGCTGGACAACCTGATCTCCAACGCCGTCAAATTCTCGCCGCTTGGCAAGTCCGTCCAGATCAGCGCCGAGCCCGGCCCGGACGGGGGCGCCATCCTCCGCGTGCGCGATGAGGGTCCGGGCTTCACCGAGGAGGACAAGGGGCGGATGTTCGCCCGCTATTGCCGGCTGAGCGCCCGGCCGACGGCCGGCGAGCCTTCGACCGGGCTCGGCCTCAGCATCGTCCGGAAGCTGGTCCGCGGCATGGGCGGCGATCTGCGCTGCGAGAGCGTGCCCGGGGAAGGAGCCACCTTCATCATCACCTTGCCGGGATTGCCAGGGCCGGTCCCGCACTCATCCTGAACCCCTTAACGCGCCATGGATTTCCTCGTAATCGACGATGACCGCATCTTTCGGGAGGCCACCTGCCTGCTAATTGAGGAGGAGGGCCACTACGCCGAGGAGGCGCCCACCCCCGAAATCGCGCTGACTTCGCTGCGCGAGAGCAAGTTCGACGCCGTGCTGCTGGACCTGCACCTCGGGCGGCAAAGCGGGCTGAGCCTCCTGCCGACGATCGCCAAGCTGCGGCCGAACCTGCCCGTGGTGATGTTTTCCGCCCAGGGAACGGTGAAGACCGCCGTCCAGGCCCTCCAGCAGGGTGCCGCCGATTTCCTCGAAAAGCCCTTCACCCGCGAGCAGTTCAACACCGTCCTGGCCCGGCTCCGCCGCCTGAGCGACATGGGCCGGAAGATCGAGCACCTCGAGGAAACGGTGAAGGAAACCCGGGCCCAGGCGCCGGAGCCGCTCCTGGATTTCGAGACCCCGGCCATGGCGGCGGTGATGGACGTCCTCACGCGCGCCGCCAAGAGCCCCGCCTCCGTCCTGATCCTGGGCGAAAGTGGCACGGGCAAAAGCGTGGCCGCCCGCGCCCTTCATGCCGCGAGTCATCTCGCCGACAAGCCCTTCGTCACGGTGAGCTGCCCCTCCCTGACGCGGGAGCTCCTCGAGAGCACCCTCTTCGGCCACGTCCGGGGCTCATTCACCGGCGCGATGAAGGACACCTGGGGCAAGGTGAAGGCAGCCGATGGCGGCACGCTCTTCCTCGACGAAATCGGCGACCTGCCCCTGGAGATCCAGCCGAAATTGCTCCGCCTGCTCCAGGAGCATGAGTACGAGCGGGTCGGCGAAACCGTCACGCGCCACGCCGACGTCCGGATCGTCGCCGCCACCAATCGCGACCTGAAGAAGCGCGTGGCGGAGGGCGCGTTCCGGGAGGATCTCTTTTACCGCCTGAACGTCATCGTGGTGGAGATGCCGCCGCTGCGCGCGCGCGCGCGCGACGTCCTGCGTTTTGCGGAGCACTACCTGGTTCATTGCGCCGAGCGCGCCGGCCGCCCGGTCCGCGCCTTCAGCGGACCCGCCGCGACCGCCCTCACCCGCTATGGCTGGCCCGGGAATCTGCGCGAACTCTACAACACGATCGAGCGCGCGGTCATCCTCTCCACCGGCCCGGCCATCGAACTCGAGGATCTGCCCCTGGAAATCCGGATCCCTTCGGGGACGGCGACGGGCGAAGGCGGCGACGCCATGGTCGGCGGCCGGATTTCGCTCGAATTGCTGGAGGACCTGCACATCCGGCGCGTGCTCGAAAACAGCACCAGCCTGACCGAGGCTTCGGCCGTCCTGGGCATAGACCAGGCGACCCTCTATCGGAAGCGCAAGAAGATGGGGCTCAAGGGTAAGCCCGAATCCGAAGAGTCGCCGGCAGGATCCGATGGCGCCCCGGCGTAGCCCGTAGTCCCAGGATTAGCTGCCGGAATTCCGGTGAATCGGCCGCGGAATTATCGTCATTTCGGTGTAGCTTTGCCGAATTGTGACGTAGGCGATTTGATTAACCCCTGCCCTGCGCTAGATTTTTCGCCGATTCATCGAACCGCTTCATTTCTTGCCTGTCCCTCCGCCTAGGTCATGAACTCTCCCGCGAAATATCACCAGCTGCCGGCCGTCTACCTCGAGGCCGACTTGCTGAAGTTGGAAATCAAGGTGGCGCGCCGCGCGGACCAGCTCTCACAGAAGCACGGCGGATCCCGCGGACGCGACCTCGAGCACTGGCTCCAGGCCGAACACGAAATCCTCCGGAGTCTGTTTTCCCGCCGCGCGGCGCCCTGCGCTCCCTGAGCGCGACGGAAGGACCGCCCTCCGGGTGGCCCTCCATCTTGCCGGATGTCCGGCCAGGAATCCGTGCCGCACGAGGCCCGTGCCCGGACCGCGGGGGGGTGAGCGGCCGGGCGGCCTCCGCCGATTCTCTTTGCAGCGTGCCCGGGCCGTTGCACGCTGAACCCCCCATCGCCTGCGCCTGCCCCGTCGGTGCGAGCAGCGATCGCCCTCTTTTTCCATGAAAATTCGGCCGACCTTCGCCTGCCTTATCTGCCTGGGCGCGCTTTCCCTGCGTGCCCAATATGTGCCGCCTTCGCCGACCGCGCCGGTGCCCGGGATCATCGACGATGACCTGCGCGCGGCCGACCCCTCGTGGCAAAACTGGGACATCGGCGTCAACGAGCGGATCCGGGCGGAGGACAAGCTGGGGGCCGGCTCGACGCACGCCGGCTCCGGCTACGACTTCGCCGCGCGCCCTCCGAGCGCCAACAATAATTCCTACTGGGACAGCCGCCTCATGCCCCGCGTGGGCTACACCAGCGACTGGTTCGGCGTGATGGTGGAGGCCCGGTCGAGTTACTCCATCGGAGACAACCGCTACAACGCGACCGCAGCCGGGCTCGGCCTGACCGACAATGACGGCCCGCTCCAGGCCCAGCAGGCCTATCTCTCGATCGGCAACCTGAAGGAATTCCCGTTGCTGTTGAAGGCGGGCCGCCAGGAATTGCTCTACGGCGACCAACGGCTGATCGGCCCCTCGCTGTGGGTGAATGTCCCGCGGACGTTCGACGCGGTCAAACTCCGCTATCAGGACGCTTTTATGGGGGTCGATCTCTTCGCCGCCAACGTGGTCTACGACCACGCCCATCAATTCAACCGTTCCAATTCCCAGGACACCCTGTCGGGGGCCTATTTCGACTTTCCGGGGCTGGTCAAAACCAACATCGTCGAGGCCTATGTCCTCAACCGCGACGTCGCCCGCGGCATCGTGACCGATGATTGGTCCCATGTCCCCGCTTCGCTGCGGTTTCCCGCCCCCCAGGACCTCTACACCTTCGGTTTCCACACCAAGACCAAGCCCGGCGCGCTCGGGCCGTGGGACTACGGGGTCGAGGCGATGGCCCAGTCGGGAAAGCGCACGCCGGTCCTGGCGAGTTCCACGGTGGCCTTCGCCAAAGCCGCTCCCCGGCTGGACCAGAGCGCCTGGGCCTTCGTCGTGCAGGGTGGCTACACCTGGCGGGATTGCGCCTGGAAGCCGCGGCTGGCCGCCATCGTCAGCTGCGCGTCAGGCGATAAGAATCCCTCGGACGCCAATAGCGGCACCTTCCAGAATATCATGCCGTCCAACCACGGGCTGTATGGCGTGATGGACCTGACCGCGCTCGAGAACATCGAGGACTACCGTCTCTCGTTCACGGTCAAGCCGACCAAGGCGACCAGCCTCGCGTTCGACCTGCACCAGCAGTACCTCGAGACCACCCGCGACTACTGGTACAAGTCGGCGGATGCGCCGCGGGTGACCTCGGGCGCCGCCGCCGGCAGCGGCCGCGGCTTCGGGATCAACCCGACCTACAATCCCAATCTCGGCCAGGAGGCCGACCTGCTCGGGGGCTGGACCGTGCGCCAGGGCCTGCTGCTGGAGGCCGGTTTCGGGCATTTCTTCCGCGGCGAGTACATCAAGCAGTCCTTTAGCGCCGTCGGCTCGAAGGATGCCGAGTACGGTTACCTGCAGATGACCATCAACCTCTGACCGGCCGCCACCGCCCAACTCACGGCGCCTTGGCCGGCCCGGCGGATGCCGGCGTCACGAACCGAAATACAAAATAGGTCGAGCGCGTCGTGCCCACGTTGCGCATCCCGTGCAGGTCCTCGGAGGCGAAGAAGAAGACCGAGCCTGGGCCCACGCGCTGGGTATGCCCGTTGATCATCACCTCGATCAGCCCCTCCTTGACGATGACCAGCTCCTCGTCGGGATGCCGATGGGGCTCGTGCGGCGATTCGCCGGGATTGAGGGTCGTCACATGGCCCTCTCCGTTGACGAAGGTCCGGGTGGGGCCGTCGAAGAGCGAGCGCCGTTCGCCCGTTTTGGTCGGGATGACCGCGAGCTTGGTCCAGTCGAGCACTTGGGAGCCGAGCGGGGCAGGATGGACGGGGGCGGAGGGTTGGGCGTTCACGAGGAACGGAAGCGAAACAAGCAGGAGGGGTAGAAGCGAGCGCGGTTTCATCGCGGGGCATCCCAGCCCCCGCCCAGTGCCTTGTACAGCCCGATCAGGTCGGTCCGCAGCGCGCCATCGCTGCCCGCCAGGGCCGTCTCGGCCGCCAGCGCCGTCCGTTCGGCGTCGAGCACGGAGAGAAGATCGGTCAGCCCCCGCCGATAGCCATCGTCCGCGAGGTCGCGGGCGCGGGCGTCCGCCTCCGCGGCACGGGCAAGCGCCTCCCGCCGCTCCTGCTCCTTCTCATACTTGACCAGCGCATCCGCCACTTCGCGCAGCGCCTGGGCGATGGTGTTTTCGTAGGTCAGCAGCGCCTGGGCCTCGAGTTCATTCTGCACGCGGATGCCGGCATGCAGGCGATTCCATTCCAGGATTGGCCAATGGATGCCCGGCGCGATCGAATAGTAGCGGCTGCTCCATTCCGGCAGATGGCGAAGGTCGCTGCTGTCGACGCCGAACGAGCCGGTGAGGCTAAAGCTGGGATAGAGGCTGGCGGTCGCGACGCCGATCTGGGCGCTGGCCGAGGCGACGGAGCGCTCGGCCTGCCGGATGTCGGGCCGTCGACGCAGAAGGTCCGACGGCACCCCCGCCGGCACCGTCGGCGGCAGCGCCGACCAGGCGCGCCGGGCGGTCAGTTCGCCAACCAGGGCTTCGGGCTCCACCCCGAGCAGATAGGCCAGCGCGTGCTCCTGGCCCCGCTCCGCCGCCTCGAGAGCGGGAAGCATGGCCTCGGTCGAGGCCGTCACGCCCGCCTGCCGCGCCACGTCGGAGGTATTGGCCAGTCCCTGGCGCGCCTTCGCCCGGACGATGCCCAGGGTCCGCCGCTGCGCCGCCACGGTGCGCCGGGTGAGGTCGAGCTGCGCCTGCCCCCTCCGGAGTTCCGCATAGAGGGTCGCCACTTCGGCCAGCAGTGAAACCCGGACCGCGCGCTGGCCCTCCGCCGCCGCCGCGATCTCCGCGTCCGCCGACTGGATGGCTCGGCGGGTGCCGCCAAAGACATCGAGTTCCCACGCCGCGTCGAAACCCGCCTGATAGAGATTGGTGGTCACGCCGGGCAGGCCGCCATCGCCAAACGGGCTTTGCGGGCCGCCCAATGAGGCAGCGCCGCCCCCGCCGCCGCTTCCCGCCGAAGCACCGGAGGCGCCGCCCGCCGCCGACAGCGCGTCGGCATGCTGACCCGGGCTGCCGGCAGCGGAGCTCGAGCCGGTGCTGCCACCGCCCGCAGAACCGCCCGAGGAGCCGGCCAGGGCGCCCAGCGGAAGCACCACGTTCTGGCTGCCGCGGCTGCGGTTATACCCGGCCGAGAGGTCGCCCTGGGGCCAGAGGCCCGCCGCCACGACGCCCCGCTCCGCCCGGGCCTCCCGCAGGCGGGAGACCGCCTGCTTCAGGTCGCGATTGTCGGCGAGGGCGCGGGCCAGGAGGGCATCGAGTTCCGGATCGGCGAAGGCCCGCCACCATTCCGCCAGGGCCGGCGCGTCTTCCTCCGCCCGGGCGGCGCTCGGGGCGGACGAACCCGGCGGATAGGCCGCGGGCAGCGCCGGCTTGGGCGCGTGGTAGGAGGGTCCGACCGCACAGCCGGCCAGCAGGGCAGCCAGCGCCAGGGGCCAGGGACGAGGGGTGGCGACGGGCATATCAGTGGGCGGCGGCCGCCTTTTCGGGCTTCACCCGCTTGAGGAGGAACGTGACCGGCACCGTCACGGCGGCGAGGATGGCCAGGACGGTGAACACGTCGACGTAGCTCCACATCTGCGCCTGCTGCTGCACGACCCGCTGCACGGCCGCGAGGGAATGGAAGCCACCGGAATTATAGCCGGGAGCGTAGGGCGTGATTTGCTCGGCCAGCCGCGCATGGTGATACTGGCCGCGGCGGGCGAGCAGCGTGACGGCCAGCGAAATCCCGAAGCTGCCGCCAAGATTGCGCATGGTGTTGATCAGGGCCGAGGCGTTCCCGCTCTTCCCGGGCGGCAGGCCGGCATAGGACACGGTGGTGATCGGCACGAACAGGAACGGCAGCCCCACCGCCTGGAACACGCGCGCGAAGGCGGCGTGGCCGAAGCCGATGCTGGTGTTGAAACCCCGCAGGTGCAGGCAGGCGAGCGCCTCGATCGCCAAGCCGAAGGCGATGAGGTAGCGCGCCTGCACCTTCTTCATCAGGGCGCCGACGATCGGCATCATCAGGAAGGTGGCCAAGCCGCCGGCGGTCAGCGCCAACCCCGCCTTCGTGGCGGTGTAGCCCATCATCGTCTGCAGGAACTGCGGCAGCATCTGGGTCGTGCTGATCAGGATGAACCCGGTGACGAACATCACGATCATCGCCGCGCCGAAATTGGGGCGCCGCGCGAGCGGCAGGTCCACGATGGGGTCCTCGTGGTTCAACTCCCAGATCACCAGGGCGATCAGCGAGAGCGCGGAGACCAGCGCGAACCCGAGGATGAAGTCCGAGTGCAGCCAGTCCTCCTCCTGGCCCTTGTCCAGCACCACCTGGAGGCAGCCCAGGCCGACCGCCACGAGCACGAAGCCGAGCCAGTCGACCTGGCCGCGCTTCCTGACCGCTTCCGCCCGGTCGGCCTCCACCGCCGGCGGATCCACCAGAATCATGCTGGAGAGAAGGATCGACAGCAGGCAGACCGGCACATTGATCAGGAAGATCCAACGCCAGGAGTAGCTGTCGGTGATCCAGCCGCCGAGCGTCGGCCCCAGGGTCGGCGCCACCACCACCGCGATCCCGTACAGCGCGAAGGCCTGGCCGCGCTGGGCCGGGGTGAAGCTGTCCGCCAGGATCGATTGCTCGCTGGGGGCCAGCCCCCCGCTGACGTGATCCCGCCGATTCGAGCCACTTGAAGAGTTGGTCTGGTCCAATAGAAAGGACCCAGACCATGAAAGGTAAACGCTACAGCACAGAGGAGAAAGTCCGCATCCTGCGGGACGCGGACG
>CAIWXW010000073.1 GCA_903916755.1 uncultured Opitutaceae bacterium
GGCGCTTCGACGCGCGGGCGGCCTCGCTCTTCGGGCGGATGCCGGTCTCGCCCAGGATTCTCCTGAGGAACTCGTCGATCTGGGCCACGCAGAAGTGGATCGAGCGCGGGAAGGAGTCGGAGAAGATGAGGAATTCCGCCGCCTTCCAGGGCAGGATCTCACGCACATAGAACCGCCGGTAGGCCTCGAGGGCGCTGGCGGAGCGCAGGACCGCCTGCCACTGGGCCGTGTCGACCGCGCCGCCGACATCGACGGCGCTCGGCAGCAGGATGTGGTACTTCACGTCGAGGATGCGGGTCGTCTTGTCCGCCCGCTCCAGGAACTTCCCGAACTGGATGAACTCCCAGCCCTCGCTGCGGGAATAGGTCGCCTCGGTCAGGCCCTGGAAGTTGTGCGACGCCATCTTGATGTACTGCAGGAACTCGGTGGGGCCCGCGTTCCAGACGTCGTTGGCCGTGCGGCCGCGGAGGAAAAGGTAGAGCTCGTTGATCGACTGCCACATCTCGCTTGAGATCTGGTCGCGGATCATCCGGGCGTTTTCGCGGGCGGCGAAGACCGAGGAGAGGATCGAGCCGGGGTTGCGCGCGTCGAAGGCGAGGAATTCGGTGACGGTGCGGCTGTCGGCCACGTCATAGTGGGTTTCGAAGAGGGTCTCGTCGCCCGTGCTGGCGAGGAGCGAGCCCCAGTGCTCGGTGGGGTTCGACTCGGAGAGGTCCTGGAAATCCAGCAGGAACTGCAGGTTGACGTCGAGGAGCCGGGCGACGTTCTCGGCCCGCTCGATATAACGACTCATCCAATACAGCGAATGCGCCACGCGGGAGAGCATGACGGTGGCCTGCGGCCGGGAGGGATGGGGCTTGGCGGGAGGCATGTTATTCGTCCCCCTGCAGGACCCAGGTGTCCTTTGAGCCCCCGCCCTGGGAGGAGTTGACCACGAGCGAGCCGGCGCGAAGCGCGACCCGGGTCAGGCCGCCGGGGGTGACGGTCGTCTTCTCGCCGCAGAGGATGTAGGGGCGCAGGTCGATGTGGCGGCCCTGCAGCCGGCCGTCGCACCAGGTGGGCGACCGCGAGAGCATGATCGGGTCCTGCGCGATGAAGTTGCGGGGATGGGCGGCGACCTGGGCCCGGAAGGAGGCGATTTCCTCCGTGGTGGCGGCGGGTCCGATCAGCATGCCGTAGCCGCCGGCCTCGTTGGCGG
The DNA here is from genome assembly GCA_903916755.1 of uncultured Opitutaceae bacterium. Lineage (GTDB taxonomy): Bacteria > Verrucomicrobiota > Verrucomicrobiia > Opitutales > Opitutaceae > Palsa-1447. Next base: position 1,199 of record CAIWXW010000073.1, read on the forward strand.
ACTTCACCACCAGTTTCCCGATGTTCTCCAGGATGTACTTCCGCTCCGATGGATTGGAGGCGAGGTAGGTGTTCACGTTCGGGAGCAGCGGCTCCTGGTCGAGGTAGTACTTGATGATCTTCGGCAGGTAGGTGTAGATCACCTTGTCATCCGCCACGCCCGTGCCGATCGCGTTGGCGAGGGCGACATTGCCGGCGCGATAGGCCGCGACCAGGCCCGGCACGCCGAGGACCGAGTCCGGGCGGAAGACGGTCGGGTCGAGGTAGTCGTCGTCGATCCGGCGGTAGATCACGTCGACCGGCACCAGCCCGGCGGTGGTCCGCATGAAGACGCGCGCATCGCGCACCACCAGGTCGCGCCCCTCGACGATCGGGATGCCCATCTGGCGCGCCAGGAAGGTGTGCTCGAAGTAGGCGCTATTGTAGACGCCGGGAGTCAGCAGGACGACGCTTGGCTTGTCGTCGCGCTTCGGCGCCAGGTGCAGGAGCGCCTTCAGCAGCGTGTCGGCGTAGGTTTCCACCGGGCGCACGCGGTAGCTCTGGAACAGCGTGGGGAAGGCGCGCCGCATGGCCGCGCGGTTTTCCAGCATGTACGAGACGCCGGACGGGCAGCGCAGGTTGTCCTCGAGCACCAGGTAGTTGCCCGCGTCGTCGCGGATCAGATCGGTGCCGCAGATGTGCACGTAGATGTCCTTCGGCACGTTGAAGTTCATGAACTCCCGGCGGAAGTGCTTGGCACTCAGGATCTGCGCGGCCGGCACCACCTTGTCGCGCAGGATCTTCTGCTCGTGGTAGATGTCATGCAGGAAGCGGTTCAGCGCGGTGATCCGCTGGATCAGGCCGGCCTCGATCTTCCTCCATTCCCCCGCCGGGATGATCCGGGGGATCAGGTCGAAGGGGAAGATCCGCTCCGTGCCCTCGTTGTTGTTGTAAACCGTAAAGGTGACGCCGCGGCGGAGGAACGCCAGTTCCACGGCCGTCCGGTGCTGGTGGAAGTCGCTCTCCGGCAGGCTGCCGAGCCTTTCGGCGAGCCGGCGGTAATGGGGCCGCACCCCCTGGTTCGCGAGGAACATCTCGTCGAAAAACTTTCCGACGTCGTAGGAGGGGTCGAGCAGGGACATGGGTTAAGCGTGAACAGGTCGTTTTAGCAGGTCTCTTGCCACAATAGACCCCAGTCGGAAGCTTAAGTGGCGGGTCGGCGCAGCGCCGCCGCCGCGGTCCCGGCCAGGATGAGGGCGGCCCCGGCCACCTCCCGCCCGTTGAACTCCTCGCCGAAGCAGAGGACGCCGCCCACGGCGGTCAGCAGCGGCGACAGCATCTGCAGCAGCGAGCCCTCGGCCACCGGCAGCTCGCGGTAGGCCCGGGTCTGGGCCAGCTGCCCCCCGGCCACGCAAACGCCGGAAAGGACCACGAGGCCCCAGGCCGCCAGGGAGAGGGAGCGGAGGTGGAAGAGGGCGAAGGGCCCGCACAGCAGCAGCCCGAAGACGCACATGGCCCCGAAGATGGTCGCGGTGTGCTCGGTCGCGTGAAGCTGGCGGATCGTGATCGCGACATAGGCCGAGCCGAGGGCGGAGAGCACCGCCAGCGCCTCGTAGGGGAGCGCCGCCCGATGGCCGCCGGTGAAGACTCCCGTCAGGAGCGCGATGCCGCCCAGGGCCGCGAGGGCGCCGGCCGTGGTGACGGGGCGGAGCCGCTCGCGGAATACCCAGGCGGCCAGCAGGGCCGCCCAGAAGACGTAGGTGCTGTTGATGAAGGTCGAGCGCGCAGCCCCGATGTGGACGATCGCCCCGTAGTAGGCGATGACGCCCACCCCCGCCATGAGGCCGCGCCCGACGAGCTTGGGGTTGCGCAGGAGATGACGCGGCTGGAACTCGCGGCGGAAGAAGAGCCCGAGGATGCCGAGCCCGACCAGGAACCGCATGCTCGCGAGCAGAAAGACATTGACCGTCAGCACCCGCCCGAGCTGGCGGACGAGCAGGGCGTTGGCGGCAAAGCAGAAGGTGGACCCAACCATCAGCGCGACGCCGCCGAGGTGGCCGGATCGGGCGGACTGGGGCGGGCCCGCGGCGTGGTCAGACATTCAGCATCAGCCGCATCGGATCCTCGATCGCCTGCTTGACCTTGACCAGGAAGGTGACGGCTTCCCGGCCGTCGACGAGCCGGTGGTCGTAGCTGAGCGCGAGGTACATCATCGGCCGGATCACCACCTGGCCGTTCAGGGCCACCGGGCGCTCCGTGATCGCGTGGAGTCCCAGGATCGCGCTCTGCGGGGGGTTGATGATCGGCGTGGACAGCATTGAACCGAAGATGCCGCCGTTGGTGATCGTGAAGACGCCGCCTTCGAGATCCGCCAAGGCGATCTTGCCCTCGCGCGCCTTCTGGGCGGAGGCGCCGATGGCCTTCTCGATCGCGGCCATGTTGAGGCTGTCGCAGTCCTTCACCACCGGCACCATCAGGCCCTTTTCGGTCGAGACGGCGACGCCAAGGTCGTAATAGTTGTTCTCGACCACGAAATCGCCATCGAGCTGGGCGTTGATCGCGGGGACCTCCTTGAGCGCGTGGACGGCCGCGCGGACGAA
>CAIWXW010000074.1 GCA_903916755.1 uncultured Opitutaceae bacterium
GGCGCCGGGGGGCGGCGTTCGCCGCGGCCGGCACCCGCCCGGAATACGCGGCCCGCTGGCTGCACCTGCTCGCCGACCTCGCCGCCGGCCGGGAACGGCGCGACCGCCGCGGGGCCGCCCGCGCCCGCCTGCAGCAGGCGATGCTGGCCGCGAGTCACCTCGCCAAGGCCCGTCCGCGCCGGAGCTTGGCGGCCGGCCGCACCGCCTGGGCGCGGAGCCCCGTCCGGCTCGACCTGGCCGGAGGCTGGACCGACACGCCGCCCTATTGCCTGGAGCACGGCGGCGCGGTCCTCAATGTCGCGGTCGAGCTGGACGGACGGCCTCCGATTCAGGTATTCGTTCGTTCGATACGCGAGCCGCTGTTCCGGCTCCGCTCGCTCGACCTGGCGCAGGCGGAGGACGTCCGCACCTTCACGGCCCTGGCTGCGTGCCGGCATCCCGCGGCGAGCTTCGCCCTGACCAAGGCCGCGCTCGCCCTCGCCGGCTTCCATCCGGCCTTCCGCCGGGGCCCGCGGGCCCGCACGCTCGCGGACCAGCTCCGCGCATTCGGCGGCGGCCTGGAAATCTCCCTGCAGAGCGACGTCCCCAAGGGCTCCGGCCTCGGCACGTCATCCATCCTGGCCGCGACGATCCTGGCGGCCCTCAACCGGGCGTGCGGCCTGCGCTGGCGAACCGTCGACCTCTACCGCCGCGTGCTTGCGGTCGAACAGATGCTGACCATCGGCGGGGGATGGCAGGACCAGGCCGGGGCGCTCTTTCCCGGCCTCAAGCTCGTGCGGACGGCCGCCGGTCCGGCCCAGACCCCGTCCGTTCGGCCGCTGCCGGGGAGTGCGTTTGCGGCGGGCGTGGCGGCGGGATCCATCCTGCTTTATTATACCGGCATCACCCGGCTGGCGAAGGACATCCTGCAGGAGATTGTCCAGGACATGGCCAGTGGGAGGAGCAGCACGCTCCGGACCCTTGGGCTGATTCGCGGCAACGCCCTGGCTCTGGATCGGGCGCTCCGGGTGGGGGCAGCGGAGGCCCTCCATCGCTGCGTGGCGCGGTCGTGGGATCTCAACCGCCGGCTCGATTCCGGCACGACCAGCCCGGAAATCGACCAAATCCTCGCTACGGCCGGTCCCGGGCTAAAAGCGGCCAAACTTCTGGGAGCCGGGGGCGGCGGCTACCTGCTCATGACCGCCGCGAGCCCCGCCGCCGCCCGGCGGATCCAGACGCGGCTGGAGGCCAATCCGCCGAACAAACAGGCCCGTTTCACCCCCTTCAGCGTGGCCCAGAATTCACTGAAAGTAACCGTCAGCCAATAGTTTACGGACATGAAAAACCCGCCGCGAAAAGCGGCGGGTTGCAAGGGGCGCGAAGGCCGCGCGTGCGGGCTACTGCTGCCAGCTGCGCTTCTTGTGGCGATGCGACTTCAAGCGCTTACGGCGCTTGTGCTTGTTCATCTTCAGCCGACGTTTCTTTTTCAGATTGCCCATGTGAGGGGATAGCAGACTAAACGGGGGCTGCCCTGTAAAGCTTGGAATTTATGCCGTGAGGAATGGCAGAATGACCCGCTGCCGGCGGCGGATGAAGACGACCTCCGCCGTCACGCTGCCCAGCGGCAGCCCAGCCAGGACGGAGACGGCCCGCTGATAGAGGCGCAGCTGGCCGGCGTGCCGTTCAGCTTCTGCGCCCAGATCCGCTTCCGCGCCCAGCTGATCCGTCTTGAAGTCAAAGACCGTCGCCCGCACGGCACGACCCTCCCGGTCGCGGACGAGAACCACCCGATCAAACTTTCCCGAGATCCAGGTCGCGTCGATCACGACCTCGAAGGAGCGTTCGATCCAGGCTTCCGCTCCCGGCTCCTCCGGCCGGACCCAAATTCCGGCGAGTTCCGGCGCAGCGAGGCAGGCGCGTGCTTCCGCCGCCGCGGATCCCTCGGGCCCTTCCGCCGGCCACCCGGCGGAATCGCTCCAGACCACCGCCGCCAGGATCTCGTGCACCGCCGTGCCAAAGTCGGCCGCCGCCCCGGGCGCGAAGAGCAGCGCGGTCTCGAACGAGGCGGCATTTTCCGCCGCGGGCCGCCGGGCGGTGCGCCGAACGACGCGCGCGGCCGCATCCACGAGTCCGAGGCCGGCCCCCGGCGCCGCCGCGGGCGCCGGCGGGGGCAGCTGGCGATGCCAGTCCGCGTCGCCTTCGCTCCATGCGCCCGGCAAGGTGAGACCGCCGATCCGGATCGGTCCGCTGTCGTGCCCCAGCGTGTCCGCGAGGAGCCGCGGGAAGTTGGCCGAGCTCGACGTGCCCACCGGCTTGGTGATCGCGAACATCGCCCGCTTCGCCCGGGTCATGGCCACATAGAGCAGCGAAAGTTTTTCGTGGCTGGCCTCGGCCTTGGCCGCATGGACATGCGATGCCAGGACCGGATCATGCTCCCAAAAGGGGTCCGGGGGCAGGTCGAGAATCCAATCGACCTCGCGATCGGTATTGCGCTCCACCGCGAGGCCGTCGCGGCGGCGGCCCAGCGACTGGCCCTCGAGGTCCGGCAGAAATACGACGTCAAAACCGAGCCCCTTCGATTTGTGGACGGTCATCACGCGAATGACCGCCGGGCTCTCGAGATCGCGCATCGTGTGGCGGCCCATGAATTCGATGAATTCCGTCACATCCCGGCTGCCCGACTGGTCAAAGACGGCGGCGGCCGAAGAAAACTGGCGCGCCCGTTCGCGGGTGAAGCGGTCAGCGGGGTCGAGGCGGCGTTCCAGCCGGCGGAGCCACGTCTCGACCGTCCGCTCAAAACCGATCGCGTGGATCTGCCCGAGGAGCCGCTGCGCGAGCGCCCCCGGATCGTCCAGGCCGTCGGCGGCGAGAAGGCCTCGCAGGGGCGTCATGCGCAGGTGGCCCCAGGCCAGCCGGTCGCCCGGATGGGCCGCCGCCTGGAAAAGCGCCAGCAATGACGCCCCCAACGGATTGTCGATGCAGACCTTCAGGTCCGATTCCGCCACGGCCGGCCAGCCGCCCACCCGCCGCAGAAAATCCGCCAGGTCGGCCGCGGTCGCGTTCTTCTGCACGAGGACCGCACAGCTCAGGCCGCGCTGCAGCGGCTGCAGTTCCGTGAGAAGCTGGTGGACCATCGCCCACCGGGCCGGCGCGTCGTCGCCATGCAGGAGCGCGGCCTGGCCGGTATGCCCGGGGACCGCCGATTCGTGCGCCTCCCACTCCGAACTCCAGGCCGCCCCCGCCGCGGAAAACAGCGCGCCGAGCGCCGCCTGATCGCCAAAGACCCTATTCACCATCGCGATCAGCGCGGGGCCGGAGCGCCAGGAACGCACGAGCCGGTCCTGGGCGATCGTGCCCGGCGCCCGGTTGTAATAGTCGAAGATCTCCCGGAAAAGGCGGGGATCCCCTCCCCGCCAGCGGAAGATCGCCTGCTTGACGTCGCCCACGCAGAAAAAGCTGCGGCGGCCCTCGGCGTCCTGCACGGCCTCGTCGATCAGGTTCCGCAGGATGCTCCACTGCGCGAAATTCGTGTCCTGGAATTCGTCCAGGAGCCAGTGGTCGATCTCCGCATCGAGACGGAAGTCGAGATAGAGGCGCTCGCCCGTGCTCTCGCCGCCCAGGCGGGCACCCGAAAGAGCCAGCGGCTGCAGGAGCCGCTGCACATCGGCAAAGGTCAGTTTGCCCGCCCGGCGCACGGTTTCGTGATACCGGTCCTCGTAGGCCCGGAGGACGGCGTGCAGTCCCCGCGTGGCCTCCAGCCGCCGTTGGAGTTCGCCGCCGAACACCCGCCGCACGAGTTCGGCCAAGGCGGTGCCCGCGGCGGCGCCGAGCGGCTGGGGCTTCCGGTCAAACTGCAGGACGGCGCGCCCCGTCGGCAGCTCCTCCCAGGCGGCGAGGGCCTTTTCCACCACATAGGCGAGTTCGTCCGGCAGCGTCGCCCCGGGCGCCCACACCGCGAGGGCCGCAATGAACGCCTCCCAGCGGGCTTGCTGCTTCGGGGCGGGCGCCGCCGCCTGGAGGCCGGCGCGCAGCACCCGCACGCATTCGTCGGCGGGCGCCGCCGGCCGGAGCCAGGGGTTGCCCGCCGGCCAGATCCGCGCCGCGTGGCCCCAGAGCTCCGCCGCGGGCGCGCCAAGAAAGATCTCGAGATGGGCATCGAGAAACTCGTCGAGCCGCGGCCCCAGGCGTTTCTCCTCGGCGCCAAAGGTCGCGCGCTTGAACTCCTCGATGAAGTCCTGCTGCGCCTGCTTTCCCTCGCCCCGCAGCCCGACAAAGATCCGGCGCAGGACGCGCTGCCGCTCCAGCTGCGCGGCGTGCGGTTGCAGCAGTTCAAACTCGCCCGCCAGCCCGAGTTCGAAGGGAAAGATGCGGACGATCCGCGCGAAGAAGCCGTCGAGGGTCCCGAGGCGCAGCCGGGGCATCGCCTCCGCGACCTGGCGCAGCATGCGGAGGAAATCAGCGGTGCCGAGTTCCGGCCGGCCGATGTCCTGGGCGAGGCGCCGCGCGGCCTCCGGCGCGCGGGCCGCGCCCGCCAGCTTCCGCAGGATCTCGTCGAAGAATTCGCCGGCCGCCTTGCGGGTGAAGGTCAGCGCCACGATCCGCTCGGGCCGGGCGCCCTGCGCCAGCAGCGCGACAAAGCGGTTGGTCAGCGCGTAGGTCTTCCCCGAGCCCGCCGAGGCGAGGATCATCATGTGGCGGCTGGGGGCGCTCATGGCAGGTCCTCCGCCTCCGGCCAGGCGACGCTGGCCCCGACCCCATGGTGGAACAGCGTCGCGAAATCATCATGCTCGGCCCGGACGTTCTCGTTGGGCGGCCAGAATTCACCGGCGCGGATCGCGCGGCAGACCGCGGCGGCGCAGCGCGCGGCCGAGCGCCCGAGGTCGGCCGAATCATCCTCCCAGAGCGCGAGGCGGGTTTCGCCCGCCGCCTTGGGCAGGTTGAAGTAGCCGCAGGCGATGTGGCCCGGAAATTCGGCGCCTAGGCTCAGGCGGTAGAAGGGCAGCTGCAGGTCCGCCCAGACGCGCGTCCGGTCCTCGTCCGTGTACAATGTCTCGGGGGCCGGAGTCTCATCCGAACGCGGCGCCCGCAGGTGGACGTCCCGCGGCGCCCGCGCGGTGTCCGATGTCTTGTAGTCGAGCAGGCGAATGGCGCCGGACTCCCGGTGCCGGTCGATCCGGTCGATCTTGCCGCTGACCTGCAGCCCCTCGATCTCGAGGCCGATCTTGCGCTCGACGTCGAAGATCCGCCAGCCCGCCGCGCACTCCCGGGCCTGCACTTCCGCGGCGTGGCCCAGCCGCTGGCGGGCGGCCTCCCGCTGCACGATGAGCGGAACGGTGAGATTCTCGCCAAAGCGGGCGCGAATGCGGCGGTCGAGCTCGTCCGACAGGAACGCGCGGAGCAATCCAGGGTCGTCACACTCGCGCAGGTCGGTCCGCCGGCCCATGGCTTCGAGGGCGGCGTGGCAGAGCGTGCCAAAATCGAGGTCGTCGAGTTCGCTTTTCGCCGCGTCGAAGGGCCGGAGCCCGAGGACATGCCGGAGGTAGAAGCGGAACGGGCATGAAAGCCAGTCACGGAGCGCGGTGACGGCCACCCGCGCGGGCGGGGCCGTCTGCGCCGGCGGCTTCAGCCGCCAGGCCCGGGTCCAGGCCAGCGGCGCCCCCGAGGGTTGCAGCGGCCGGAACAACGCATCCACCCGGGCCGGCAGCTCCTCCTCCGCGCAGCGCAGGAGCAGCCGCGATGGGCGCAAGGGATCGCCGGCTCCCGAGGTCTTGCCGAAGAGCAGGTCCAGGCGCCCGGCGCCGGCGCGGCTCGCAGCCATCGCCTGCAGGAGATAGGCATCCCGGGCCAGGCGGTCGGCGTTGGTCTTCAGGCCCAGTTTTTCCCGCAACGACTCCGGCAGAAAGGCATCGCCGGCGATCGCGTCCGGCACGCTGCCGTCATTCAAGCCGGCCACGACGAGATGGGGCGCATCCTCCCAGAGGAGTTCCAGCCAGCCCTGCAGCTCGAGGGCGCCGGGGGGCTTCTCGGCGGAGACCTTGCCTTCGCGGAACAAGCGAAGCGCGAGCTCCCAGCGATCGGGCAGCGGCAGGTCCCCGGCGGCCGCGGCACACTGGCCGACGGTCTCGGTCCAGGCGACCGCGGCATCCGCCAGGCGGCCGTCGGCGGGATTGGCGAGGTCCAGGCGGTGGGCGCCGAAGATGGCTTGCAGGGGAGCGGTCGCCGCGGTCGCAAAGTCCGCGGCGGTCAGGCCCGCCCGCAGGGCCCCGATTTGGGCGAGCGCGGGCGCTAGCTGGGGATAGCGGTCGAGTTCGGCTGCCTGCTGCCGGGCGCCCGCCAGATCGGCCGGCAAATGCCGGGCGCGCAGCTCATCAAGGCCTTCGAGCCACGCGGCGGCCGAAAACGCCGCTCCCAGCCGCTGGGAGAGGAAATCGAGGATGGCCGGGCAGCGCCCCAGCGCCTCCACCGCCTCAAAAATCGGATCGCGCGCGACTTCCGCCAGGGCCGCAATCAGGTGATACAGCGCATCCTCCCAGCGCGGCCGGCCCTCGGGATCGAAAGTCTCGAAGCCGCGCCGGATGAGAGCGCTTTCCAGGGGGGGCGTGAGCTCGCGGTCGGCGACGCCGATCGCGAGGAGCCCTTCAGGGGCGCCGTAAGCCGCCGCCAGCGCCGCTATTTCATTCGCCTGTTCGGACGGATCAGCGCACAGCCGCACCCGGGACCCGAAATCCGGCAGATCCAGCACGCGGGACTGCCAGGACGCCGCGACCGGACGTCCCCAGCCGTCAAAGTCCGACGCGAGGGCATCGGGGGAATGGATCAGGAGGTCGATCGCCTGGACGGGCGCCAGCGATTCGAGGGCCGCGAGGGCGAGCGGCGTTGGGTCGGGCGTGCCAGCCATGACGATCCGGGCGGCGACCGCCGACGGCGCGGGCTGGCGCGAGCTGGCGATCTTGGCGGCCTGGGGGTCATGGAGGCCGCGCTCGCCGAGGCGGGCGTCGTAAGCCCGCTCGAGTTCGGCGAGCTCCCGCCAGCGGGCCGCCTCCACGAAGTCGGCGCCGGCGCGGCCCACCACGTCGCCCATGCGCAGCCCCGCCTCGGCCAGCGTCGCCTGGACGCCGAGGAGCCGGTCGGCCACGCGCAGGCCCCAGGCCAGGCTTTGGGCCGGCGGATCGGTCGGGAATACCTCCCGGCAGCTTGTAAAGTCAGCGGCCTGCAGCGTGCGGGCCCAAGCCAGGAGTGACTCGAGCCGCGAGGCCGTTCCGGGCGCAGGGGCCACCAGGGCCTCGGGCGTGAGGACCCGCGGCGGAAAGACGGCGTGGCCCCGGCCGGCGGCATGGGCCGCCAGGGCCTCCCGGAGCCGCCGGCCCGCCTGACGGGTCGGCAGCACGACCCAATCCGCGGAAAGGTCGAGGGCCCCGGCGCCCGGCCAGTCGCGGGCCAGGAATTGCACCACTTGGGACAGCAGCGGCTGGTCCCAGGGCAGAAAGTGACGGCGGACGGGCATGGGCGGAAACGACTTTCCCGGTGATAGCAACCGGCCGAAGCCAACCCAAGCTTAGTATGGCCGAATCAGCGGCAGCCGCGTCCGGACCCAAACAAAAGCCCCGCGTGCCGGAGGCGCGCGGGGCGGAAAATCAGACGACCCAGGGCTTACTTCTTCGCGAAGATGTGCTTCGCGGCGCCGGCCTTGGCGTGGCTGGCCGCGTTCCGGTGAACGACCCCGGACTTCACCGCGCGATCCATGGCGGAGACATAGGCGCTGCCGGCGGCCTTGGCCGCGGCGGCGTCCTTGGCCTTGACGGCCGCATCGAACTTCTTGTGGAGGCTCTTCAGGCGCGTCTTGATCGCCTTGTTGCGGAGGGTGAAGCGCACGGCTTTGCGTGCGGCTTTGATAGCGGATTTCGTGTTGGCCATGGGTCTTTCGTTACTCGGAGCTGGTCAAGGACTCAAACCGGGGCGGCTGAGTCAAGGGCGTTTTGCTGCGGCCCAGGCCGGCCTCAGGGGTTGGCCGCCACTTCCGCCCGCACCGCCGCAAGCTCCTGCTGGAAGGCCGAGTCGCGCAAAACCGCCTGGGCCAATGCCTGGCCCAGGACCCGGCCGGCGTAGATATCCTGGGGGGTGTGCACCCCGATCTCGACCCGCGTCCAACCGATCAGCCGGCCCCGATCGATCAGGGCGGCGCGATGCTCGGGAAAGACCTCCGCCAGGATGAGCGCCAGGAAGGCACCCCGGGTGGCATGGCCGCTCGGGTAGCTGGCCGTCTTTTCCGGGTCGCCCGGGTCGGAAAAACGCACCGGGTCGGCCACAAACGGCCGGAGCCGCTGCCAATGGTCCTTGCCCGCGTCGACCACGGGCTTCGCCTCGCCCTCGAGTTCCTTGAAGAGGGCCTCCAGCCGGGGATACTTGCCGGGGGCGAAGTCCGCGCCGAGGGCGGGCGCAAAGGCCTGGAGCGTGACCTTGTGCTCGGCCTTGCCCCGGGCGACGTCGGCGGCCGTCCGCCCGCTGTAGACGCGGAACGCGGTCTCGCGGTCCGCGTCGTCTTCCGGCGTGTGCTGGACTGACGGCGGGGCCAGCAGCGTCAACGAATCGACGCCGTGCACATAGGGGCCGGCGGCGCGCAGGGGCGCCACCGCCAGGACGAGGCTGACGCAAGCTCCCAGCAACGGAGCAAAGTTAAGGCGATATTTCATGGGAGGGGGGGGTGACCTGCCGGCGGCCGGATGATCAGAACTCCGTCGAGACCGTAAGGAAGTAGCTATCCGTGGGCAGGACATTGAAAGCGTTGCCGCTCGCCTTGACCGAACTCAAGACCTGAACCTTGCGGTTGGTCAGATTGTCCAGCTGCAGCTTGATCTTGATGCTATGGATGAAGCTGCCCTTGGGCATCTTGAAGCCGTAGCCGCCCGAGAGGCTGACCATGGAGAAGCCGCCCTGCGTGGCCTGGAGCACAACCGCGGCCGGCCCGCCGGCGTGGCCGGTCGTGGTCTGGCCGTAAAGCCCGAGGTCCGGGTTGGCCAGCGCGCTCGAATAGACCTGGAACGGCCCGATGAACTTGTCCGAAAGGGAGCCGAACCAGCCGCCGTGATTGTACGCGACCCCCACCCCCATCGTGGAATTCGGCACCGCGGCGACATTGAAGGTCGGAACCCCGGCATTGGTCTTGTACTCGGCCCGGTTGAGCGAGCCGTTGGCGAAGACGCTGAGGCCGGCGCCGACGTAGAACGTGCCCTCGGCCTCCACCCCGCTGTAGTTCACGCCCTTCGATAGAAAATAGAGGGTGTTGTTCGAATCGTTCGGATCAGTGACCGAGGAGATATAGTTCTTGTAGTTGATGTAGTAGGCGTCGATGTCGCCGTTGAACCGGTCGGTCTTGTAGACCGTGCCGACCTGATAGTTCAGGGTGTACGAGGGCTTGACGCTCGTCGGCGTGCTCGGGGTCGGGTCCTTCGGGTCGTTCGGGTTGGTTTCGAGCAGGCTTAGGTTCGGAAAGAGGAACCCCTCCGCGATCTGGCCGTAGACCGACCAATGCGAAGTGAGGGCATAGTTGGCGGAAAAGTCCGGCACCGCCTTCGAATAGGTGGCGTTGTAGAACAGCGGCAGCTGCCCGCTCGTCTGGTTGACCGGCGCCTCGAGGTCGATCGTGAAGCTGGAGTACTTGATGCCGGCATCCAGGGTCAGGTTCGGAATGGGGTGCCAGGTCAGCTCGCCGAAGGGCTGGAAGGTCTTGTTGTAGGCATGCATGAAGTACGAGTAGCCGGGATAGGCCGGGTTGGTCGTCGCCTTCGGGTTCGTCAGGTCGATGTAGCCGCCCGCGAACAGCTGGCCCGGATGGGCCGCATCATAGGCGGGGTTATAGTCCAGATAGTAGTTGTAGCGGACGACCCGGATGTATTCCGCCCAGAAGCCGGCCTTCTCCGTCAGCACCGGGTCCTCGTGCGAGATGACGAAGTCATCGCCGAAGGCCCGGTAGGCGTTGACCTTGTACTGGCCGCCCTGGTCATCACCCCCCTTGGACGGAAAGTTCGTCGCCCCCCCGATAACCGGGTCGACCGACGACTCGTGGCTGTCGTTGTTATAGGCGTAGGTGTAGACCTTGTCGTCAATCCGGATTCCGGAATCGAGGAGGGTGTCGATGCCCACGTACTCCATGTCCGCCTGCTTGGCCTGGTAGTTGATCGGGTAGTAGGCGTTGTTGGTGTCGAAGTAGTTGGCATCGAGCCCGAAGTTCCGGCCGTAGAGGTTGATCTGGGCCTGCGTGACGGTGCCGGGATTGTTGAACTTGATGTTGTTGTAGGTGCCGACGACGGTCAGGACCGTGTTCTTCCCGATCGGCTGCAGGTATTTGAGGTAATAGGTGTTCCGGTTGAGGTAGGAGTAGGAGCGGTATCCGTCCGAGCTCATGTACTGGTAGGTGAGGACGAGCGAGGCGTTGTTCAGCTTCGGCAGGTCGCCGGTGTTCACCTCCACGTTGCCGAGGAAGGTGTTCCAGCTCCCGTCGGAGAGCGTGAAGACCGTCGCCGCGTCGGGCCGCGGATCCTTGGAAAGGAGGCCGATCGTGCCGCCGAAGGTGGCCTCGCCCATGGTGCTGGCCGTGCCCGGACCCCGGTCAATGTCCATCCCGCCGAGGATCTTGGCCGGGAAATAGCTGGTCGTGTGGTGGGTCGGACCGTTCGCGTCGCCAAAGGGGATGCCGTCAAAGGTGACGTTGTATTGCCCGTCCTGGAACCCGCGCATCGAAAGCATCTTCGATTCGCTCAGGCCCGGCCCCTCGGTCTCGACGTTGGCGACGCTGGGGGCGATGTTGGCGATCGTCGCGTAATCGGAGGTCGGGGCCAGCGTGTTGTTGATCGTCTGGACACTGATCGTCGAGTCCGGCTGGAGGGCCTCCAGTTTGCTCTCGGTGGGAGCCATCGTCTGGGCGGAGGTGGCGTTCTCGGATACCTCGACCTCATTGAGGCGGTAAACGCCGTCGGCGTTCCCGCCGGCGGCGGAGGGAGCCACGTCGGCCGGCGGGGCGTCGGCGGCATGCAGCGCCGACGCGAGGGCCGCGACCACCAGGGTCGCGACGAGTTGGGAAAGTCCGATGCGGTGGAAACGGGAAGGTGTCAGATTCACCCGCCCATCTTACCGGCCCGGTGTTACGAACCGGCGGCGGAAACGTTAAGAACCGGTGAACCCGTCATCGTCTGTCCGTCATCTTCGCCCGCAGGAGCGCCGCCTCGGCCGCCGCCGCGGGACGCGCGGGCCAGTCGGCCGGCGCCTCCCGCAGGGCGGCGCTGACATCGTCGAGGGCGCCAGCCCAGTCGCCCTGCGCGGCGCGGACCATGCCGCGGTTGTAGAGGGCCTCGGTCAGGTGCGGCTGCAGTCGCACGGCCTGATCCGCATCGGCCCGGGCCTCCGCGAGGCGCCCGAGCTTGTAGTGGGAGACCGCGCGGTTCGCGAAGGCGGCCGCATCCTGCCCATCCAGGGAAATCGCGGCGTCGAGGAGGCCGAGGGCTGCCTGGGGATTGCCCTGCTCGTTGTAGACCAGGGCCGCGTGGACGTAGTAGTCCGGATCGAGCGCCGGCGGCGGATGGCGGGCGTGATCCAGCTCCACTGGAAAGGGGCTGATCGGCTCGGTCCAGTTCGAGACGACATGCTCGGCGGGAAAGAGCAGGTTCAGGCCGCAGACGGCGAACAGGAGCACGCTGAACTGGCCGGGGCGGAGCTGCCGCAAGAGGAGGAGGGCGAGGACGACGGCCGGCAGCGCGATCGAGACCGAGCGGCTGAGGTCATTGGCGGCCACAAGATTGAGCCCGACCGTGAGGACGAGCACCGCGGTCACGAGGAGAGAGCGGGGGCGCTTCGCCCGGGTCTCGACCGCCAGCCACGTGAGCGGCGCCACCCAGGCCCAGCGCAGGCCCTCCCAGAGGCCGACCGCGTAGAAAGGCCCGTTGGCCGTCGGCGTCATCGCGTGGAGATATCCGCCGGTCACCGGATCGCGGTGCAGGGCTACCGCTCCCAGCCGGATCAGCAGCCAGGGCAGGAGCGCCCCTGCGGCCAGGGCCGCATCCCGCCACCGCCCCCTTCCGGGCTCCGCCGCTCCCGTGCTCTCCCGATAGCAGTCACGCAGCACGAGGCACAGCGGCAAGGTCAGCACGTACCGCTCATCGATCCAGGGCGTCGCGAGGGCGGCGGCGACGAGGGCGCCGGGGCCGGCAAACACCGTGACCAGCAGGCCCAGCACGTACCATGAATCGAAGTAGGCCAGCCATGCGCTCGAGACAAAGAACCACGAGCACGTGGCGGAGATCAGGGTGGCGGCGAGCGCCTGGATCACCGTGAAGCCGTGCCGCAGCAGCAGGGCCGCGATCAGGGTGAGCACCAGCAGGCAGCCGATCCCGGGGAGGGCGAGGTAGGCCCCGTCCGGCAAGCGCAGGGCGTGGCCGAGCGCCGGAAAGAGCAGCCGCCATTGGATCACCCGATTGTTGGCGGTCGCCTGATAGGAGAGCGGATGCCGCAGCTGCAGCAGGACCTCCCCGGCGCGATTGAGCGCGGGATCAGCCGCCGCCGCCGGGATATTCAGGCCGCGCCAGAGGACGAAGGTCGGTGTGAAACGCAGCAGCGATCCGGCCGCCGCCAGCAGCGCGAGGCCGGCCGCGATAATCCAGAGGCGCGTGGCGCGGCGGACGGAATTCAAGGGGAAGATTAGTCTTAGCTTTGGAGCCGGTAAGCCGGATTCTGTCCACCCCGGCAAGCCGGGGATGGGCCGTCATTTCTCTCGCGGCCGGCTTGCGCCGGCCGCGCCCCGCCGCCCTCCGGCTTGCGCCGAGCACGACGGGATGCGACATACCCGAGACTAACGGACGGGCCGCCCAGTCTCCTATTTTGTCTTGCACCAGAAGGGGTTTTTCATGCCGTCCGCCTCGCGGCGAACGCGGTGGGCTCTTACCCCGCCTTTTCACCCTTACCCGGTGAGTTGCCCCACCGGGCGGTATATTCTCTGTGACACTTTCCGTCACCGCGACTCGCGCCGCGGTGCCTGCACTTGCCCCGTGGCTCGTGCAGCATCCTGCCCTATGGTGTCCGGACTTTCCTCTCCAAGTTGCAACGGGCGCGGCGTTTAACCGCGCCTTGGGATCAAAGAACCGGGAGCGACGGCCAGGCTCCAAAGCTAAGGGGTATAACCTTTGGCGGCCAAACGGGTGCCTGCAAGCCTCACTTGCCCGGCCCGGGGGACGGGCCGCCCGCGCTTCCGCGCGGCGCTACGGCCGGGGCCTCAACCTTCCCAAAAGACGATCCGGCCGCACTGGTCGCAGAAAACCGGCAGGTTCTGGTCACCCTTGCCCCGCGCGGCGGACTCGACCTCGCTGGAAACCTTGAGGTGGCAGCCGCCGCATTTGGCGCCGCGGATCGGCACCACGGCGGGCAGCCCCCGGACCGCCATCCGGTCGTAAGCGCGCAGCCAGCCCTCGTTCGCGGGCAGCCGGGCGGCGGCCACGGCCTCCTGCGCGGACTTGAGCTCGGCCGCGAGGTTTTGACCCCGCTCGCGGAGGGTCCGGATGCGGGCTTCATGACCGGAAATATTCTGCTTCAGGACGGCCTCGGCATTCGCGAATTTCTGCTTCGCCGCGTCGATCGAATACATGATCTCCAATTCGGCGCCTTCCATCTCCGCAATCTGGCCCTGAACGGTCGCGATTTGATGGCCTAAAGCATGGTATTCGTCGTTTTTCTTCACCGCCGACTGCTGGGTGCGGTATTTGGCGAGCAACGTCTCCGCGGAGCCGATCTCGGTCTCGAGGATCTTCTTCTTGCTCTCGAGTTCGCGCAGGCCGGTCTTTGCCGTCTCGATCGCCCCTTTCTCCTGATTTATGTCCCTTTCCACCAACGCAATATCAGACGGAACCGCCTTGAGCTGAGCTTCCAATCCTACACGGCGCGTGTCGCGGTCTTGCAGGATGAGAAGCGTTTCAATGGCGGCGCCGGGCATGGACTTGCCACTGTGGAGGCGCGGCCCGAGCGGTCAAATTAAACCTCTGGCCGCACCGCTGACCCGCTACCCCCTGGCCTCCGGGAATCCGGAGGCCCTTATAAGCGAAAAAAACGGCATTTTTTAGGCCGTTTTTTGGCAAAAAAACCCTCGCGTGCCCCCCCTGTTTCGGAACATGATTTTTCTTTAGTTTTTTCTGTCCAATAACCCTTCATGGCCGACCCATTAGACCCCTCCCATAGCTCAAAATTGCAGGCCGGCGCAGACGCGTACGACGCCTCAAAAATCCAAAAGCTGGAGGGACTGGAGGGAGTGCGGAAGCGCCCCGACATGTACATTGGCGACACCAATGAGCGCGGTCTGCACCACTGCGTCTTCGAAGTCGTGGACAACTCCATCGACGAGGCCCTCGCCGGCTATGCCCGCACGGTCAAGACCACGATCCACCTCGACGGCTCGTGCTCGGTCGAGGATGACGGCCGCGGCATCCCGGTCGACATCCACCCGGTCTACAAGATTCCCGCCCTGGAACTCGTGCTGACGAACCTGCACGCCGGCGGCAAGTTCGGCAAGGGCGCCTACCAGGTGTCCGGCGGCCTCCACGGCGTCGGGGCCAAGTGCGTCAACGCGGTCTCGGAGTGGTTCGAGGCCGAGGTCCGCCGCAACGGCCAGGTCTACCAGATGCGCTTCGAGCAGGGAAAAACGACCCAGAAGATGCAGATCCTAGGCGAGACGAAGAAGACCGGCACCAAGATCACCTTCAAGCCCGACCCGGAGATCTTCCAGACCACCCGGGAGTTCCAGTACGACATCCTGGCCAAGCGGCTGCGCGAGCTGGCCTTCCTGAACCCCGGGATCCGCATCGAGCTCGAGGACGAGCGCTCGCAGAAGAGCGACCTGTTCTTCTTCAAGGACGGCATCACCGAGTTCGTCCGCTACCTGAACCTCAACAAGACCGTCCTCCACGACAAGCCGATCACCTTCAGCGACTCGGTCCCGGACGAGCTCGATCCGACCAAGCCGGCGACGGTGGTCGACGTGTCGATGCAGTACAACGACTCCTACAACGACCAGGTCTTCGCCTACGCCAACTCGATCTACAACCTCGAGGGCGGCACGCACCTGTCGGGCTTCCGCACCGCGCTGACCCGGGTGATCAACAACTTCGCCAAGGCGAACAACATTCTGAAGGAAAAGGATCCCTCGATCACCGGCGACGACGTCCGCGAAGGCCTGGTGGCGGTGATCTCCGTCAAGGTGCCCGAGCCCCGTTTCGAGGGGCAGACCAAGACCAAGCTCTCCAATTCCGAGGTCGACGGCATCGTCCAGAAGATCGTCGGGGAAAAGCTCCGCTTCTTCCTGGAGGCCAACACCGGCATCGCCAAGCGGATCATCGAGAAGACGCTCCTTTCCGCGCGCGCGCGCGAGGCCGCGCGCAAGGCGCGGGAGACGATCCGCAAGGGCGCCCTCTCCGGCGGCGGCCTGCCCGGCAAGCTGGCCGACTGCTCCGAGCGCGATCCCGCCCTGACCGAGCTCTACATCGTCGAGGGCGACTCGGCCGGCGGCTCGGCCAAGCAGGGCCGCGACCGCCGCTTCCAGGCCATTCTCCCGCTGCGCGGCAAGCTGATCAACAGCGAGAAGGCCCAGCTGGACAAGGTGCTGAACAACGAGGAAATCCGGACCCTGATCACCGCGATCGGCACCGGGATCGGCACCGGCGAGGATGAGGCGGCCTTCAACGTCGACCGCGCCCGCTACCACCGCGTCATCATCATGACCGACGCCGACGTCGACGGCTCCCATATCCGCACGCTGCTCCTCACCTTCCTGTACCGGAAGATGCGCGGGCTTTTTGACCGGGGCTTTGTCTACATCGCCCAGCCGCCGCTCTACCGGATCAAGCGCAAGAAGCGCGAGCAGTACATCGACAACGACGAGCAGCTGAACCGGATCCTGCTCGAATTGGGCTCCGAGGACGTGGTCCTGACCAAGTCGAAGGACCAGCAGGTCTTCGCTCCCGCCCAGATCGACAAGCTGGTCGAGACGCTGGCCGCGCTGGAGAAACTCGGCGCGGGCGTCACCCGCTATGGCGCCGGGCTGGCCGAGTACCTCGACCGGGCGCTGCCGGAAACGCACGAGCTACCGCGCTACCTGGCCCGCATCCGCGAGGGCAACAAGGAGTCGCACGAGTTCCTGCAGGATGAGGCGGCCCGCACCCGCTTTACGCGAGCCCACGGGCTCGACGCCGACCTCTTCGAGCAGCCCGACCATGGCGCCAACGGCGCCCCGGCCGAGAAGAAGCCGGCCGGCCCGGTCAAGCGGATCACGATCCACGAGATCTTCGAGAGCACGGAGATGTCCAAACTGATCCGCCTGGTCGCGCGGCCCGAGCTCGACCTCACCCCCTTCAGCCGGACCGAGTCGGCGCGTTACGTCATGACCGAGAACCTGGGCCAGAAGAGCGAGAGCAAGACCGAGCTCTTTGCCCCGCTCGAGATCGTGGCCCAGATCCGCGCCAACGGCCGCAAGGGCCTGACCATCCAGCGGTACAAGGGCCTCGGGGAAATGAACCCCAAGCAGCTCTTCGAGACCACCATGGATCCCGAGAAGCGGCGCCTGCTCAAGGTTTCGGTCAACGACGCCGCCAAGGCGGACGCCCTCTTCTCCCTCCTCATGGGTGACGACGTCCCGCCCCGCCGGCAGTTCATCGAGGACAACGCCCTCAACGTCCGCTACCTCGACGTCTGATCCGGCTTGCCGGGTTCCGTTCCCCCTTCGTTCCACCGTCCGCACCCCACCCTTTCCCTTGTACACCGCCTCCGAAACCCTCCAGTCGGCCAAC
The DNA here is from genome assembly GCA_903916755.1 of uncultured Opitutaceae bacterium. Classification (GTDB taxonomy): domain Bacteria; phylum Verrucomicrobiota; class Verrucomicrobiia; order Opitutales; family Opitutaceae; genus Palsa-1447. Next base: position 16,794 of record CAIWXW010000074.1, read on the forward strand.
ATCACCGATATCATGCAGACGGCCTACATCGATTACTCGATGTCGGTCATCATCTCGCGCGCGCTGCCGGACGCACGCGACGGGCTGAAGCCCGTGCAGCGGCGCATCCTCTACGCGATGCTGCGGGAAGGCCTGCTCCACAACCGCCCATACGACAAGTGCGCCGGCGTGGTCGGCGAGGTGCTCAAGAACTACCATCCCCACGGCGACGCCTCGGTGTACGACACCCTCGTGCGGCTGGCGCAGACCTGGGTCATGCGCTACCCCCTGATCGACCCGCAGGGCAACTTCGGGTCGGTCGACGGCGATCCCCCGGCCGCGTACCGGTACACCGAGTGCCGGCTGGCCGAGACGGCCTCCGACCTCCTCCGCGACATTGAGGAGGAGACGGTCGACTTCGTCCCCAACTACAAGGAATCGACGGTCGAGCCCACCGTCCTCCCGTCCGCCCTGCCCAACCTGCTGATGAACGGCTCGACCGGCATTGCGGTCGGCATGGCGACCAACATCCCGCCCCACAACCTGGGCGAGATCATCGACGCCGCCTGCGCGGTCATCGACCGGCCCTCGATCACCGTGGACGAGATCTGCGGCATCGTGCAGGGCCCGGATTTTCCGACCGGCGGCGTCATCTCCGGCCGCGAGGGCATCCTCAGCTATCTCAAGACCGGCAAGGGCATCGTCCGCACCCGCGGCAAGGCCCACACCGAGGCGCTGAAGGGCGGGATGGAGCA
>CAIWXW010000075.1 GCA_903916755.1 uncultured Opitutaceae bacterium
GGAACGGCGTCGCCGGGCCGCGCGGCGGCGATATTGGCCTCCCAAAGTTCGGAAGACCTGAGGCAGAACACCTGTTCCTGCGATTCCGGCACCGTTCAGACCGCTCTCGAACTGGTCCGCGTGGGCTGGATTTATGTGATGCCGCTGCCGAAGGAACCCGAAGGCTCCTGGGATAACCACGATGTCAACACGACCTGGTCGAACGGCTATTGGACGAATCGGGAGACGAAGGCGACGAGCCGCATGCAGCCCATGAAAGGACCGGGAGGTTCGTGGTTATTTGACGGCCTGGGCGCGCCGTCGTGGCACCAAGGTGGGCCTCCGCATCGGCCTTCAAAGATTGAGTGGCTCTGCTCGCGCGAAGGCGGGATCCAGCCCCGTGACTAGGCGTGGCGCGCCGGGTCAGACGGGGCGCGATAACGCGTGGGCCGACTCAGGTCCGACGCTGACGGTCGGCCCGACCTTCACTTGGTCAGGTACCCGTTCAACCTCATCCACTCCTCCAGCCGGTCCATGAAGTGGTCGGCCCCGCCGCCGCGGCGCCCAAAGCCGTGCCGGCCGGTCTGGAAGATATGCAGTTCGACGGGGACGTCCGCCATTCGCCACGCGTCGAACAATTCCAGCGATCTCCGGTATCCGACCGATTGGTCGTCGGCGGCGACCGCAATGAAGAGGGGAGGCGCGCCGGCGGGCGGAGCTTCCCCGTTCGCATCGGCGGCATAGATGGCGGCGGCAAAATTGGGGCGGGTTTCGGGTGCGCCCCTGATGGTGCGCATGACCACCGAGCCGCCCGCCGAGAAGCCGATAATGCCCACGCGATCGGGCCGGATGCCATAGGCGGCGGCATCCTGGCGGATCAGGCGTATCGCCTGCTGGCCGTCGGCTCCGGCCATGGCCCTGACATCCTGTCCGGCCTGCGGCCCCGTCGTGGGCAGCGCGGGGGCGGGGCGATTGACCGTGCCGGGTTCGTTGAGCTCGGCCATGGAAACGGCGCGGCGCGCCGCCGCTTTTGGGTCATTGTACCGCAACCGGTATTTCAGCACGAACGCGTCCACGCCCATGGCGTTCAAGCGTTTGGCGATCGTCACGCCTTCATACGACATCATGAGATTTATGAACCCGCCGCCCGGGGCCACGATCATTGCGGTGCCGACCGCTTTGGCCTTGTCCGCCGGATAGTACATCAGCACCGGATGGACCACATCTTGCACGGTGGGGTTGGTGGGGGAGCCGCCGGCGCGCTCGGCCCAGTTCCAGTTTTCTGAGCCGGGGGCAATCCCTGGATAGAGCGCGATTTCCCTGGCGGGCGGTGGCAACGGCGCCGCAGCAACGTCAGCCGCGGGCGGGAGGGAGGGAGTATCGGCGCCGGAAGCAGAGGTTGCGACGGCGAGCAATCCGAGGAGGGAGACGAGGGGTAGCTTCATGGGAATAACGCCCGAAGGGGGCAAGACGCAGGGGTGGCGAGAGGCGCGGCAGGAGAATCGAGCTCCGGCTTAAAAATGCAATCCTGGCAATTCAGCGCTGCGGGCTTCAATCGAAAAGCCAGAGGGGGGGCGCTGCGAGAATTTGGGTCCGCTAGGCTTTGCGGCGACCGGACGAGGGAGAGAGGCTGGGGAAACTTTGTGCGTCGGCCGACCCGTTGAGGCCCAAATTGGAAAAAAGCGCCGAATTCATGTCTGGATTTGAATTCGGCGGACGTTAGCTGATGAACCCAATGATGGATGACGGACAGCTTCTGCGCCAATATATCGATACTCAATCTGAGGCGGCATTTGCCGAATTGGTGCAGCGCCACCTCAGCTTGGTTTACTATGCCGCGCTTCGGCGCCTGGGAGGCAATGTCCACGGAGCCGAAGAAGTTGCCCAGCGGGTTTTCATTTTGTTGGCGCGCAAAGCTAACGTGCTTTTCGGCCATCCAACCTTGGCCGGCTGGCTTTATACGGCCGTGAATCTCGAGAGTTCATCATTTATCCGCGCCGCGGCGCGGCGTCAGGCTCGGGAGGAATCGGCAAGAGCGCTGCTTGAGGCTGATTTGCAATCCAATCCGATCTGTGACGGCGAACACCTCCGGCCGATCGTGGACGAGGCGATGATGGCTTTGGGTTCCTCCGATCGGGAGGCAGTCTTGCTCCGATTCCTGGAAGGGCGCCCGTATGCTGAAGTCGCCGATAAACTGGGGATTTCGGAGGCCGCCGCGCAGAAGCGCGTCGACCGGGCGCTGGAGAGGCTCCGCCGTCTCTTGGCGAGGCAAAAGGTAACCTCAACCTCGGCCGCTCTGGCGATCGCCCTGGCGAGCCAGGCCGCCCTGGCCGCGCCAGCGACCCTGGCGGCGTCGATTCCCGGAGCGGCATTCGCCGCCGCGAGCGGTGGAGGCTTGGGCCTGGTTGGCCTTTTGAATCTCATGAGCACCACAAAATTGACCTCGGGTGTCGCAGGATTTGTTGCGATCACCACCCTTCTCGGCACGGCCGCGATCAGCATCGGAATGTACCAGCTGCGACAGGCCGGACAGGCCGAAGCCAATCTGCGCCAAGCCCAAACGGACTACTCATTGCGCGAGGAGAGCCTCCGCCGCACACAGGGGGGCGCGGTGGATCCTAACTCCGTTGATTGGGACAGTGTTTTGAACCAATCCGGGTCAATCTTGTCACCGGCTCAGACCGACGCGCTAAAGGCGCTGGTCGGGCAAGTGCACCTCATGGCGCTCGTTCACAACTACTATGCGCAGCCGAAAAAATGAGCATGCGCGGCTTGGGCTAAGAGCGGCTTTGTCGGTCACAAGCTAAAGTACCGTCCAACTTGTGATAAAATGACGAAGCTTGGTGGGTAACTGTTCCCGCCCGCATTTGGGCGGCGCTTCGCCACCCTAGGCAGCGGCCGGAACAACCTCCGGGTGGCGCAGCGCGCGATTGCGCCTGCGCACATCCTTTTGCCGCTCCCTTCGTCCTGCTGCCGAGTTCAGCATCACCCCGTTGAACGCTTAAGGACCATGTCCCGCTTACCCCCCATGTGCCCCACCGCAATCCATCGCCGTCTCGTTGCCGCCTGCTTTCTTGCTCTCGCTACCGCCGGCTGCGCGCAAGCGCAGCCGGACATGCCGAATCCCACCCGGACCTACGATATCCGCGCCTTTGGCGCCACCGGGGACGGCAAGACGCTGGATACCGACGCCATCAACCGGACGATTGCGGCGGCGGCCGCAGCGGGCGGGGGGACGGTCGAATTTCCGCCCGGCACCTACCTGAGCTTCACCATCCGTCTGAAGAGCCACGTTTGGCTGCACCTAAGCCCTGGCGCCACCATCGAGGCGGCCGCCGAGGCGCCCGGGTTCGGCCATTACGATGAGGCCGAGCCGAGCCGGTCGGGCTCTCCCGATATCGGGGGCAGTTACCACAACAGCCTGATCTCGGGCGATAGTCTGGAGGATATCGCCATCACGGGGCCTGGTGTGATCTACGGCAAGGGCCTGCCGCGGCAAAATGGGGGATCTGGCCGTGATTTCTCCGGGCCTTCCGTCTCCCTGGCGCCCAACCTCCCCGCCAGCGTGGGCCTGACCCTCCCTGGCCGGGGCGGCAACAAGTCCATTGGTTTGGTCAACTGCCACAATGTGCTGCTGCGGGATTTCTGGGTCCACGAGGGTGGTTGGAGCGCAATGGATGCCTTGGGCATCGACAATTTTACGATCGAGAACGTCAAGGTGGACACCAACCGAGATGGATTTGACGTCGATTGCTGCCGCAACGTCCGAATCACAGATTGCACGATCAACGCCTTGAACGACGACGGAATCTGCCTCAAGTCCCCGGACTCACTTGGGGTCCTTCGCGCGTGCGAAAACATCACGATCACCGGTTGTCTGGTCAGCGGCTATGATACCGGCTCGGTCTTCGACGGCACCTACCGGCACACCCAGCCTCTGGCTCCGGACCGCGATGGTCCCACGGGGAGAATCAAGTTCGGCACCGGCTCCGCCGGCGGATTCAAAAATATCACCATTGCGAATTGTGTCTTCGACCGCAGCCGCGGCCTGGCCCTTGAGGCCGTCGACGGCGGCACCATTGAGAACGTCACCATTACGAACATCGCGATGCGCAATGTCTCCAATGCCGCAATCTTCCTGCGCATTGGCGACCGCGGCCACGGGCCCTCTGGCAGGCCGGTCGGTGCCATTCACGGGGTCAGCATCAGCCATATTGTCGCCTCGGGGGTCGACGGCCGCTTTCCGATCATCATTGCCGGGCTACCCGGCCACCCGGTTGAGGACGTGCGGATTAGCGATATCCGAATGGTTTCAAACGGCGGCTTGTCGCTGGATGCCGCCGCCAAGCAGCCGGCAGAGCTCGTGAACCGGTTCTTCCTGCGCGGCGCGGACATCGCGGGGGCCACGAGACCCCTACAACCCGCCGGAACAAGCCAAGGCGTATCCTGAGCCGTCGATGTTCGGCATCCTTCCGGCCTGGGGACTGTATGTCCGTCACGCCAAGGACCTCGCGTTCCGCGACATCAAATTCAGCTTCGGAAAGGAAGATACGCGGCCGGTCGTTGTCTTGGACGATGTTGCCGGTGCCGAATTCAAGAACTTCAAGACGCAGCATGGGGGTGGGGCTCCGACTTTCGTGCTGCGTAAAGTGAGCGACTTTTCGGTCGGGGACTCCTCCAGTATTCCGGATCAGCAGCTGGCCGAAGTAGAACAAAAGGCTCTTTGACCGTTTCGGCAATTTGTGGCGTATAATGCGCTATGCTCAGCTTCAAAAAGGTTCGTCAGGATCCTTGGAAGCGTTCGGCGGCTGGTCTGATTCCGCTGACTACGGTGATGGCAGTAGTGGTCGTCCATGCGCTAACCGATAGAAGCGGCCCCTATCATGGAGCGATCCGGCTAGCCTTAGCGGCTGTAGGA
>CAIWXW010000076.1 GCA_903916755.1 uncultured Opitutaceae bacterium
TCATCCCGAGGCCCGGAGCATGTTACGACAGCTAGCCAGAGCCCAGGTCGCCGCGAGGTACAATCCCTTCTTTAAGTCAGTGGGAATGTCGCAGGCCGAGACCGACAAGTTCGTGGAGGCGGTGGTCGATAGTATCCAGGAGCACCTCGTGATGACCCCGCTCACCATCACCCCTAGCGTCATCCTCCCTTCGGAGGATCAATTGCGGGCTCTTTTAGGGGATGAGCGTTACCAGCAATTCCAGGATTTTAACCAAGTTTTGCCGGCCTTCTCATTTACGAACCAAGCCGGGCTGGCGGCCGGCTTGGCCGGTGAGCCGCTGTCGACCGACCAAAAGGACCGGCTGGTCAAGGTATTGGTTCAGCACAGCGCGGCCTATCAAGCCAATGGGCCGGTCAGCCTGGCCCAGGTCGATTGGAGTGCGGTTATGCCCGAGGCCCAAGCGGTGGTTTCCCCCACTCAATGGAAGGCGGTGCAGGCCGCATTCATGCGCATGCAGCTCACCCAAGAGACCATGGCCGCTTCCCGCCAACCTGCGGCGCAACCGACCCTTAATCGCTAATCCATGAGATCCAAATTATTCGCCGGCACCGCCGCGATCGCATTTCTCGCCCTCAGCTTGGCCGTGGCCTGGTACGGGATCCACAAAGGGCATGAGGCCCACGACCGGCTCACGGCCCTGGCTGTGCGAAAACAGGACCTAGAGGCGGCGATCAAGCAGGCCGAGGGGAAAATCGGGGCTGATATGCGTGCGGGTGCGCGCCTTCAAGAGGCGGGACGAGCGCCGGCAACGAAGGCTGCTCCGGCCGTTTGGCCGGCGGGAGAGCCGCAGTTAGCTGTGATATTGTCGCATCCCCAGCTTATCCAGGCGTTCATGGCGTACTTTCGGGCCAGCCTGAGCCAGCGGTTCGATATCTTCTATCGTGAAGCCGGAATGTCGCCGGACCAGATCGCCAAATTCGAAGACCTCATGACCAAGCACCAGGCCGACCAAATGGACTTGGCGGCTGCGGCGTCGAGCCAGGGGCTCGACTCTGCCGATCCGGCGAGTGCCGCCCTGCGCCAGCAGCAAAACGGCCAGTTTCGCGCCGATCTGACCGCATTGCTGGGCGACGGGACCTTTAGCCAACTGCAACAATATAACCGGGCGCAAGGGGCGATGGCGATCGTTCAAGGCGCCGCCACCCTTTCGCTCGATTCGGAACCCTATAGCAACGCCCAAGCTGGCCAATTAATGCAAGTGGTCGCCAATGCCAGCCCCAGCTACCGGCAAGGGGGTGCGGTGGATCCCAGCTCGGTTGATTGGGACAGTGTTTTGAATCAAGCCGGGTCAATCTTGTCACCGGCTCAGACCGACGCGCTAAAGGCGCTGGTCGGGCAAATGCACCTCATGGTGCTCGTTCACAACTACTATGCGCAGCCAAAAAAATGAGCATGCGCGGCTTGGGCAAAGCGCGGCTTTGTCGGTCACAAGCTAAAGTACCGTCCCACTTGTGACAAAATGACGAAGCTTGGCGGGTAACCGTTCCCGCCCGCATTTGGGCGGCGCTTCGCTACCATGGGCAGCGGCCGGGACAACCTCCGGGTGGCGTAGCGCGCGATTGCGCCTGCGCACATCCTTTTGCCGCTCCCTGCGTCCTGCTGCCGAGTTCAGCATCACCCCGCTGAACGCTTAAGGACCATGTCCCGCTTACCCCCCATGCGCCCCACCACCATCCGTCGCCGTCTCGTTGCCGCCAGCCTCCTTGCTCTCGCCACCGCTGCCTGCGCGCAAGCGCAGCCGGACATGCCGAACCCAACCCGGACCTACGACATCCGCGCCTTTGGCGCCACCGGGGACGGCAAGACGCTGGATACCGACGCCATCAACCGGACGATTGCGGCGGCGGCCGCAGCGGGCGGGGGGACAGTCGAATTTCCGCCCGGCACCTACCTGAGCTTTACCATCCGGCTAAAGAGCCACGTTTGGCTGCACCTCAGTCCTGGATCCACCATCGTCGCGGCCGCCGAGGCGCCCGGATTTGGGCACTACGATGAGGCTGAGCCGAGCCGATCGGGGTCGCCGGACATCGGCGGCAGCTTCCACAACAGCCTCATTTCGGGCGATAGCCTTGAGGATATCGCCATCACGGGCCCTGGTGTCATCTACGGCAAGGGCCTGCCGCGGCAGAACGGGGGGTCTGGCCACGATTTCTCCGGGCCATCCGTCTCCCTGGCGCCCAACCTCCCCGCTAGCGTCGGCCTGACCCTCCCTGGCCGTGGCGGCAACAAGTCCATTGGCTTGGTCAACTGCCACAACGTGCTGCTGCGGGACTTCTGGGTCCACGAGGGTGGTTGGAGCGCGATGGATGCGTTGGGGATCGACAATTTTACGATCGAGAACGTCAAAGTGGACACCAACCGGGATGGATTTGACGTCGATTGCTGCCGGAATGTCCGGATCACGGATTGCACGATCAACGCCTTGAACGACGATGGCATCTGTCTCAAATCCCCGGACACCCTGGGGTTCCTCCGCGCCTGTGAGAACATCACGATCACCGGTTGTTTGGTGAGCGGGTATGACACGGGTTCGGTTTTTGACGGCACCTATCGGCACTCCCAGCCGCTGGCTCCGGACCGCGACGGCCCCACCGGAAGAATCAAGTTTGGCACCGGCTCGGCCGGCGGCTTCAAAAACATCACCATTGCGAATTGTGTCTTCGACCGCAGCCGTGGCCTGGCCCTCGAGGCCGTCGACGGCGGCACCATTGAGAACGTCACCATCACGAACATCGCGATGCGGAACGTCTCCAATGCCGCCATCTTCCTGCGCATTGGCGATCGCGGCCACGGGCCGGCTGGCCGAGCCGTGGGCGCGATTCACGGGGTGAGCATCAGCCACATTGTCGCCTCGGATGTCGACGGCCGCTTTCCGATCATCATTGCCGGGCTGCCCGGCCACCCGGTTGAGGATGTCCGGATTAGCGATATCCGAATGGCTTCGAACGGTGGCTTGTCGCTGGACGCCGCCGCCAAGCAGCCGGCCGAGCTCGTGAACCGGTTTTTCCTGCGCGGCGCGGACATTGCGGGGCCTCGGGACCCGTACAACCCGCCGGAACAGGCCAAGGCCTATCCGGAGCCGTCGATGTTCGGCATCCTTCCGGCCTGGGGCTTGTATGTCCGCCACGCCAAGGACCTCGCGTTCCGCGACATCAAATTCAGCTTCGGCAAGGAGGACACGCGGCCGGTCGTGGTCTTGGACGATGTGGCCGGCGCGGAATTCAAGAACTTCAAGACGCCGCATGGGGGTGGGGCTCCCACTTTCGTGCTGCGTAAGGTGAGCGACTTTTCGGTTGGGGACTCCTCCAGCATCCCGGATCAGCAGCTGGCTGAAGCAGAGCAGAAGGCTCTTTGACCGTTTCGGCAATTTGTGGCGTATAATGCGCTATGCTCAGCTTCAAAAAGGTTCGTCAGGATCCTTGGAAGTGTTCGGCGGCTGGTCTGATTCCGCTGACTACGGTGATGGCAGTAGTGGTCGTCCATGCGCTAACCGATAGAAGCGGCCCCTATCATGGAGCGATCCGGCTAGCCTTAGCGGCTGTAGGA
>CAIWXW010000077.1 GCA_903916755.1 uncultured Opitutaceae bacterium
CCGGATCCAGAGGGCGTCGCTCGGCGAGTGATCCGGGTCATGCTCCGGGATCCCGCGGTCATAGACCTGCCCGATGGGCATGAGGGCGGCGAGCTGGGCCGCGCCGCCGTAGTGGTCGACGTGGAAGTGGGTCAGGATGAACAGGTCGATCCGTTGGCGATGGGCGACCTGCGTCGCGGTCGCATGGATGCGGCCGGGGTCGCGGGTGCCGGGATTGCCGGAATCAATCAGGATCGACTCGCCGGCGGGCGTGACGATCAGGGTGGCGCCGCCGCCCTCCACGTCGTTCCAGTAGACGTCGAGGCGATGATCGATTTCATCCGCGGCGAGGCGGGCGAGGCAGGCGAGGCCGAGGACGCAGGGGAGGACCAGGGTGGGTAGCTTCATGGGGTAAAGACGCGGGAATCGTGGCGGCTTTAGGTCCGTCCGTTCAACTGCATTTGCGCGTGGGTGCGAGTTTCGCCGACGATTTGCAGGCCCAGGCGCTCGTACAGCCGGCGGGCCGGGTTCACCTTCAGGACCTGGAGCCGCAGCGGCACGCGGCGGGCGCGGGCCTCGGCCGCGAGGGCGGTGATCAGGGCCGTGCCCAGGCCCCGCCGCTGGAATTCGGGGGCGATCTCGATCCGGCGCAGGTAGATTTCCTGGACGGAGCGCTCGACCTCGAAGAGGCCGGCGTCGCGCCCGCCGACCACGACGATCGCGAGCTTCTCGGGAAAGAAGCCCTGGCGGAAATAGATGTCCTGCACCCCGTCGTCCCAATGCCCCCAGGTCTGTTCGACATAGACCCGCATCGTGCGCTGCTTGAGCGCCCACAGCCAGTCGTAGTCATCCTCGGTCGCGGGGCGGAGCGTGTAGGCGGGAGGGGGCAAGATCGGCAGCCTGCCCGAAAGGCATGGTGTTCGACAAACCTAAGCGGCGGGCCCATCGTGAATCGATGTCGGCCCCTTCCTGGTTCCGCGAGCTGCCCCCCCGGCTGCGGTCCCACTGGCGGCTGAAGTCGCTCTGGATCCCGGTTTTCATGACCGCGTTCTTCTGCGCCTACTTCCTGGTGCTGAGGCACCCGCTGCGCCGCGTCACCGTCATGCCGGCGACGGCGCCGGACTATTGGATCGGATTTCATCCGGGGTCGCTGGCCTGCTACGTCTCGCTCTGGATCTATGTCCTCATCCCGCCGGCCCTAATGGACGAGCTCCCGGAGCTGGCGCGCTTCGCGCGGGCCGCGGTCATCCTCGCGGTGGCCGGGCTCGCGGCCTTCGTCGGCTGGCCGACCGCCGTGCCCCCCTGGGACATCGACTGGTCGCGCTACGGGGCATTCGCGTCCCTTAAATCGGTCGACGCGACCGGCAACGCCTGCCCGTCCCTGCATGCCGCCTTCGCGGTCTTTTGCGGGGTGTGGACCGACCGGCTGCTGCGGCGGATGGGGGCGCCGGGATTTTTCCGGGTGCTCAACGCCGCCTGGTGCGCGGGCATCCTCTACTCGACCGTGGCCACTCGCCAGCACGTCGCCGTCGACCTGGTCGCGGGCGCCTTCCTGGGGGCCCTGGTGGCGGCCGCCGTCCGGCCGCGGCCGGCACCGCTCAGTTGACGAAGACGACCGCGATGGCCTTGGGGACGACCCGGGTGTGGGGCGTCCGGGTCAGCCGGCCCGTGTCGGCATCGACGGCAAAGACCGTGAGGTTGTCGGAGTTCTGGTGCGCGCAGAGCAGCCACCGGCCGTCGGGCGACAGGTTGAAGTTGCGCGGGAAATCCCCTCCGCTCGGGATCGTCTGGAGCTTGGTCAGCCGGCCGGTCGCCGGATCGCGGCCGAAGACGGCCACGCTGTTGTGCCCGCGATTGCCGACATAGACGAAGCGGCCGTTGGGATGGATCCGGATTTCCGAGGCGAGGTTGTCGCCCTTGAAGCCGTCCGGCAGGGTCGAGAGCGCCTGCTGGATCGTGATCCGGCCGGTGGCGGCGTCATAGGCGCAGGCCGTGACCGTGCTGGCGAGTTCGCCGACCACATAGAAGAATCGTCCATCGGCCGAGAACTTGGCGTGCCGCGGGCCGGTGCCGGGCGGAAACTGCGCATAGGCGGGGGTCTGCGGGGTGAGGACGGCCGTCGCCGGATCGAAGGCGTAGGTGAAGACGCGGTCCAGGCCCAGATCGCAGGTCAGGACGAAGCGGTTGTCGGGCGCGAAATTGCTCGAATGCGGGTACGTGAATTCCTGGCGGGTCTTGACGGGGCCCGGCGGTCCCTCGTTGCGGATCCGGCTGGCCACGAGGCCGAGGCTGCCGTCCGCCGCGACGGGATAGGAGAGGATGCTGCCACCCGTGCCGCTCACGGTCATGACCACCCGGCCCGTGCCATCGATGGCGATATTGCTCGGGACCGGATCACCGGTCACGCGGAGGTTCAGGGGCTTGAGGGCGCCAGTGGCGGGATCGAGCGCATAGGAACGGATGGCGCCGGCGGTCCGCCCGTCGGGCAGCTTGCCCTGCTGGCTGTGGGCATAGAGGAAGCGGCCGCTCGGCGCGAGGGCGAGAAAACTCGCGTTCGCCGTGGGGACGGTCAGCTCGGGCGGGGACAGGGCGCCGGTCGCGCCGTCGAGCCGCAGCTCATAGATGCCGTGGCTGGTCGTGCCGAGGAGGACCAGGTGCGAGACCGCCTCCGGGTCGGGCGCCGGCGCCTGGGCGCGGACGAGCGGGAAGGCGAACAGGCCCAGCGCGCAGGCGGCGAGGCTCCGGCATGACGGGGTTTTCATCGCGGTAGCTCGTAAAAGTCAGGCGGGGGAGAGGCAAGGGCGAATGCCGGGGCGGTCCGACGTGCGCCGGACCCTGGCGCCCGGCTCCGGCGGGGCGTCCGACATAGGTTGCTAATGCCTTTAATCCTGCGAGATTGTAGCCATGACCACGTCGCCGGATTCGATCGCCGCTGAAACGCATGCCCTTTACCTCCACCTGCTCAACCTGAAGCAGCCCGGCGGCGAGGCCGCGACCGATGGGACGCAGTTCCGCCGCGACATTGCCAGCGCCCCGGAGGGCAAGTACGCGCACATGGACGCCGCCACCCTCGAGAGCTTCTACGCCGGCGGCGAAACGATCGCCCCGGACAGCCTGGCGGCCATCCGCACGGTCCTGGATCGCGCCCACCACCATGCGGCCGACCCCCGCTTCTGGCGGCCGCGCTGGCTGAAGACGCGGCAGAGCGTCCAGTTTACGCATCCGAGCATTTCCGACCACAAGCTCCACCACCATCCGAGCGAGTGAGGCCCGGGGAAGGGAGCAGGGCATGAATCAAGCGCAGGAGCGCAGGCGCGCGATCGGCATGCTGCTGCTCGCCAATGTCTTTTGGGGCCTGAGCTTCCCGCTGATCAAGGCGATCGCGCTCCTCAACGCGCGTCTCATTCCCGCGGCCAACGGCGCATACATTGTCGGCCTGGCGCTGGCGCCGCGCTTTTTCCTGGGATTTCTGTTTCTGCTGGGCTGGCAGGCATGGGGGCGCCGCGACGGCCGCTTCCTGACCCGCGCGGAACTGAAGCATGGCTTCTGGCTGGGTCTCTTTGGCGGCGGCGGCCTGCTCCTGCAGAGCGATGGGCTGCGGTTCACCGCCGCGTCGACGTCCGCCTTCCTGACCCAGTTCTACGCGATCATGATTCCCCTGTGGCTGGCGCTGCGCTGGCGGCGCAGCCCGCCGGCGCTGGTCTGGGTGAGCTGCGCTCTCGTCCTCGCGGGCATCGCGCTGCTCGGTCATTTTGACTGGCATCAGCTGCGGCTGGGCCGCGGCGAACTGGAGACCCTCGGCAGTTCCGTCTTGTTCATGGTGCAGATTCTCCTGCTCGGCCGGCCGCAGGCCGCGCCAGACCGGCCGGCCAAGATCACGCTCGTGTGGTTCGGGGTGGAATTCGTCCTTTTCGGCGCGCTGGCGCTCTTCGCGGCCCCGAACGCCTCCGCGCTTGCGACCCCTTGGGCGTCGCCGGTCTGGCTGCTGCTCACGCTGCTCCTCGCCGGCTTCTGCACAGTGGGCGCCTTCCTCCTGATGGCCCGGTGGCAGCCCGTGCTGACCGCGACCGAGGCGGGGCTGATGTATTGCTTCGAGCCCATTTTCGGCGCGCTCTTCGCCCTCGGGCTGCCCGCCCTGTTTTCCCGTTGGTCAGGCGTGTCCTATCCGAACGAGACGGCGACCGCCGGGCTCGTGGTCGGCGGCGGATTGATCACGATCGCCAACCTCATCGTCCAGCGGCAGCCTGCCCCGACCGCCCGATGAAGCCTGGTCCCGCTCGTCCCGCCGCCCACCCGGCGCGCCCGCTGCCGCTCGCGCATCCGGCCTTTGCTCTCTTCTGGTGTGCGCGCGTCGCCTCGGGTCTCTCTTTTCAGATGCAGGCGGTGGCGGTCGGATGGCAGGTCTACGCGCTGACCCACAGCACCTTCCAGCTGGGCATGGTGGGGCTCGTCCAGTTCCTGCCGATCGTCCTCTTTACGCTCCCGGCGGGCCACGCGGTCGACCAGTACGATCGCCGGACCGTCTACGGGGTGGCGCTGGCCGCGCAGGGAGTGGCGCTCGCCGTGCTGGCCTTCGGCAGCTGGGGCCACTGGCTGGGTGTGCCGGGGATCTACGGCCTTGTGGCCGTCATGGGCGCGACGCGCGCCTTCCAAGGCCCGGCGACCCAGGCGCTCCTGCCGGCCCTGGTGCCCGAGGGCATGGTGCCAAAGGCAATCGCCTGGGTGACCGCGGCCTTCCAGACCGCGACCATCGTGGGGCCCTCGATCGGCGGGCTCCTCTATGCCTTTGGGGCCGGCGTGCCCTACGCCACGGCGGCGGCCCTGGCCCTCGTCGGCGCGCTCTTCGTCGCCCTGATGCGGCAGGAGCGGACGGTGCGGCCGAGGCAGCCCGCCACCCTGAAGTCGCTTTTTTCCGGCATCCACTTCATCCGGCACAATCCGGTGGTTCTCGGCAGCGTGTCGCTGGACCTGTTCGCCGTCCTGTTGGGCGGCGCGACGGCGCTTCTGCCGGCCTATGCCCGCGACGTCCTGAAGATCGGCGTCTGGGGCCTCGGCATCCTGCGGTCGGCGCCGGCGATCGGCGCCCTGGCCATGACGGTCGTCCTGGCCCGCCGGCCCCCGCAGCGGCAGGTGGGAACGAAGATGTTCGCGGCGGTGATCGCCTTCGGCCTGGCGACCGTCGTCTTCGGGCTTTCCCATTCCGTCATCCTTTCCTTCGGGGCGCTGGTGGTCCTCGGGGCGGCGGACACGATCAGCGTCGTGATCCGCAGCTCGCTGGTGCAGCTGCAGACGCCCGACGAGATGCGCGGCCGGGTGGGGGCGGTCAATTCGCTCTTCATCGGCACCTCGAACCAGCTCGGCGAATTTGAATCCGGCGTCACTGCCTCGATGTTCGGCCTGATCCCGGCCACGGTCCTCGGCGGGGTGGGGACGCTGGTCGTTGCGGGACTTTGGATGCGGATCTTCCCAGCCCTGCGCAATTTCGACCGGTTCGGCGCGAGGCCCCCCGCCGCATCCACCGCAACGCCTACTTCGAGGCCGGCGCGGTAGGCGCGGGCAGCCGCCGCAGCGCGAGCTGCAGGTCGTGGCGGGCGCCCGCGAGATTGGGGTCGAGCCGCAGCGCTTCCTCGTATTCGACGATGGCCTCGGCCCGCTGGCCGGCCTCGAGGAGGGCGTTGCCCAGGTTGTTGTGCGCGGCGGGGTTGCCGGGCATCAGCCGGATCGTTTCGTGGTACTCCGCGATCGCGTCCGCGAAGCGGCCTTCCTCCATGTAGGCGAGCCCGAGGTTGTAGTGGGCCTGCACGCGGTCGGGCGTGGCCGCGAGCACGGCGCGGTACTGGATCACCGCCTCGGCTGGCCGCTTCACGCGAAGGAGGGCGTTGCCCAGGTTGTAATGGAAGTCGGGGACGCCCGGCCTGAGTTCCACGGCCGAGGCAAAATGGACGAGCGCCTCGGGCATCTGCCCGCGGGCCTGCAGGGCGACGCCCAGGTTGCCGTGGGCCTCGGCGTAGCCCGGCCTCAGGTGCAGCGCGGCGCGGTACCGTTCGATCGCCTCGTCCGTCAGCCCGGAGCGCAGGAGCGCGTTCCCGAAATCATACTGGAGGACGGCGTCGCCCGGCTCCCGCTGGGCGGCGGCCTGGTACTCCGGGAGGGCGGCGGCCAGCTGGTTCGCGAGCGCCAGCGCATTGGCCCGGTTCAGGCGCGCCACCCCGGATTCCGGATTGCCGCGGACGCCATAGGTCCAGAGCGTGACCTCGTCGGAAAAGTGGCGCGCGTGGCCGCGGCTCGCCGCCACCAGGCCGAGGGCGAGCGCGCCCACGCCGGCCAGGCCGAGCGGGGCGAGCCCCGCGCCGAGGGCGGTGATCCCCGCCTCGATGCCGGCGGCGGCGAGACCGATGAGCCCGACGAGCGGGACATAGGCCAGATGGTCGGCGACCCACGACATTTTCAGGTAGGCGATGGGGGCAAGGCCAAGGACGGGGACCAGGTTCAGGACGAACCAGCCCAGGCCGAAGCGGACCGCGCGGCTCCACGGGCTCCGCCGGCTCCAGAGCCAGCCTCCGGCCACGCCCAGCGCGGCCCACGACAGGGCCTGGCTGGCGTGGAAGACGTCCGCCGGCCAGCGCGGGTAGAGCGGGAGGAGCCCCGCGGGCCAGAGGGCCTGCGTGAGGTAGAACGCGATGGCGCGGCCCGCGGCGGCCAGCCGCCAGACGGGCCCGCCCAGGGCGAGATCCTGGCCCGCGATGACGCGGTGCTCCTGGAACCAGAGCGCGGTCAGGCCGAGGAGGAGCGAGATCGCGAAATACGGCGCGGTCGCGCGGAGGTCGCGGCGCGTCACCGCCCCGCGCCGCCACCAGCCGTAGAGCAGGAGCACGGTGGGGAACATCACGACCGAGGTCTTGCTCAGCATCGCCAGCAGGAAGCAGAAGAGGGAGGCGCGGTAGGCGCGCTCCGCCGCCGGGCCCGCCTGCGCCTGGTCCTGCACGAGGTAGGCGTTCAGCGCGAGCAGGAGAAAGGCGAGGGAAAGGGTATTCTTCGTCTCCGAGATCCAGGCGACGGATTCCACCGTCACGGGATGGACGGCAAAGAGAAGTCCGCCGATCCAGCCGCGCCGCATTCCCAGCAGCCCCAGCCCGCGCCACAGCAGGAAAGCGCTGGCGAGATGGAGGGCCAGGGTGACGGCGTGGAAGCCGAAGACGCGCCCGCCCCACAGCTGCCATTCCAGCCAGAAAAGGGAGTCCTTGACGGGGAGGTAGTCGTACCCGGCGGCGCCGAGCCAGATGCGGCGCAACCCCTCCAGGCCGCGCAGGCCGGGGTTGCGCGCGATGCCGGCGACGTCGTCCCACAGCCACGCGCCATGGAGGGCCGGCGCCATGGCCGCGATTCCCGCCAGGAGGATGGCCGCGGCGGGGAGGATCCAGCCGGTCCCGGCCGCAGCCACGGGCGGCGCGGGCGGAGCGGCGGGACGGCGGGCGGGTGGCATGGGGCGGGGCGAAGGAAGGCCAGCGGTATACCCGCGGGCCGGCCGCAGCGGCAAGCGCCGAGCTCGGCTGAATGGCGTTGCCTATCCCTTCGCCCGGCGGCGATTCTTTCCCGCCCCGCCACCCCGCGATCTGATGACGCCGAATCCCTCCCCCCTGCCGGACCGCCTCTTGCTGCAGCGCATCGCCCATCGTGTGATGCTCGAACGCGGCCTGGAGCCGGACTTCTCGGGGCCGGCCTTGGCGGAGATCCAGCAGATTCACGGGCCCGCGGCGGCGGATGCGACGGTGCGGGACCTGCGCGCGCTCCTTTGGTGCTCGATCGACAACGACGACTCCCTCGACCTCGACCAACTGACGGTCGCCGAGGCCCTGCCGGACGGGGCGACCAAGGCCTACGTCGCGATCGCGGATGTCGACGCGCTGGTGCGGCCCGGTTCCGCCCTTGATGCCCATGCCCGGCGCAACACGACGTCGGTTTACACAGCGGGGGCGATCTTCTCCATGCTGCCGGAGAAGCTCTCGACCGACCTGACCTCGCTCGGGCCGGGCGCGGACCGGCTATCGGTCGCGGTGGAGATGACCTTTGCGCGGGACGGCACCCTGAAGCGGGCCGTGCACTTCCGGGCCCTGGTTCGCAACCAGGCCAAGCTCGCCTACAACGGCGTGGCGGCCTGGCTCGACGGCGGCGTCATGCCGGCTGCTCTGGCCGCGGTGCCGGGATTGGACGCCAACCTGCGGCTGCAGGACGAACTGGCCCAGAAGCTCCGCCTGCGGCGCCACCGCCAGGGCGCCCTCGAACTCCAGACCATCCAGCCGAAGCCGGTCTTCAGCGGGGCCACCCTGACCGACCTCACGGCTGACGCCCCGAACCGGGCCAAGTCGATCATCGAGGATCTCATGATCGCGGCCAATGGCGCGACGGCCCGCTACCTGGCCGGCCAGCACCGCTCCTCCGTGCGCCGGATCGTGCGGACGCCCAAGCACTGGGACCTGATTGTCGAGCTCGCGGCGGCGAAGGGCACGAACCTGCCGGAGGAGCCCGACGCCCCGGCGCTCGAGTCGTTCCTGCTGGCCTCCCGCCAGCGCGATCCCCTGCGGTTTCCGGATCTTTCGCTCAGCGTCATCAAGCTGCTGGGCGCCGGCGAATATGTGCTCGAGCGGCCCGGCGCCGAATCGGCGGGGCACTTCGGGCTGGCGGTTCGCGACTACACGCATTCGACCGCGCCCAACCGCCGGTTTCCGGACGTCATCACCCAGCGGCTCCTGAAGGCGGCGCTGGCGGGGCGCCCCGCGCCCTATGGCGATGGCGAGCTCGACGCCCTGGCCAAGCATTGCACCGAGGCGGAGGACGCGGCCAAGAAGGTCGAGCGCCAGGTGGCGAAGTCGGCCGCGGCCCTGCTGCTGCGCGGCCGGACCGGAGAGCGCTTTGACGCCCTCGTGACCGGCGCCTCCGAGAGGGGCACGTGGGTCCGGCTGCTGCATCCGCCCGTCGAGGGCCGGGTGGTGCAGGGCGGGGAGGGGACGCGCGTGGGCGACTCCTTCCGGGTCGAGCTCGTCTCGGTCGATGTCGACCGCGGCTACATCGACCTCAAGCGCGTGGGCGCCTGAGGCCGCGGACCGGCTGCTAGCGCTTGCGGGCCTGGGGCTCTCGACGGTCCTGGGCATCCTCAAGAGCCATGGCGGCGTCCTGCAGGTGGAAAGCCAGCCGGGGCTGGGAACGGTCTTCCGGCTTTATTTTCCGGCCGTCGCCGCGGCCGAGGCCGGGGTGCCCAGCGCGGCCGCCCCGGCGCAGCCGCGGGGCCGGGGGGAAACGGTCCTGGTCATTGAGGACGAGGACGGCGTGCGCGCCGTCGTGCGCGACCTCCTCACCGCCTTCGGCTATGCGGTCCTCGTCGCCTCCGACGGCCCGGAGGGGCTGGCGATCTACCGGGAGGAGCCCGGCCGGATCCACGCCGTCGTGACCGACATGATGATGCCGGCGATGCAGGGCCCGGAGGTCATCGCCCAATTGCGCGCGACCAATCCCGACGTCCGGATCGTGGCGATGAGCGGGATGCTCGACGACTATGATGACGCCTGGGCGGGGCCGGGCGGCCGCCTTGCCTTCGTCCAGAAGCCGATGACGGGCCGCGCGCTGGTGCGGGCCCTCCAGCAGGTCCTGGGCGCTGGCACGGTGGCCGGCTAGGGGCGGACCCCGGCCGGCTGGCGGCAGAGGCTGGCGAGGATCTCGAACGAGCGGAGCCGGGCGGCGTGGTCGAAAATCTGCGCGGTGGCGATGATCTCGTCGGCGCCGGTGCGCTCGACCAGCGCGGCGAGGCCCTGGCGGACGGTGGCGGGGGAGCCGACGACCGTCTCGCGCTGCGCGGCCTTCACCATGGCCTCCTCCGCCTCGGACCAGCGGCCGTCCATGGAATCGACGGGCGGATTGAGCGGCGTGGGCTCGCCGCGGCGGAGATTGAGGATCTGCTGCTGGGCGGAGGTGAAAAGGCGGCGCGCCTCCGCGTCGGTGGCGGCGGCATAGACGCCGATCCCCGCCATCGCGTAGGGGGCGCGGAGCGCGGCGGAGGGCTTGAACCCGCTGCGGTAGAGACGGAAGGCCTCGAGCATGGCGTCGGGCGCGAAATGCCCGGCAAAGGCATAGGGCAGGCCAAGGGCCGCCGCCAGCTGGGCGCTGAAGAGGCTCGAGCCCAGGAGCCAGATCGGGACCCGGAGACCCATGCCGGGGATGGCCCGGACGGACTGCCCGGGCTGCTCCGGTTCGAAGTAGCGCTGGAGTTCGACGACGTCCTGGGGGAACCGATCGGCGCTGTCCATCCGCTCGCGGCGGAGGGCGTGGGTCGTGCGGGGATCGGTGCCGGGCGCCCGGCCCAGGCCCAGGTCGATCCGGCCGGGATAGAGGCTTTCGAGCGTCCCGAACTGCTCGGCGATCACCAGCGGCGAATGGTTTGGGAGCATGATCCCGCCGGAGCCGACCCGGATGGTGGAGGTGCCGCCCGCCACGTGCCCGATCACGACCGCGGTGGCCGCGCTGGCGATCCCCGGCATGTTGTGGTGTTCGGCCACCCAGTAGCGGCGATAGCCCCAGCGCTCGGCGTGCCGCGCCAGGTCGAGGGTGTTGCCCAGCGCCTGCGCGGCGTCGCCGCCGCGCAGGATCGGCGAAAGATCGAGGAGGGAGAAGGGGAGGGAGCGCAGGGTCGGCATCGGACGGGAGATAAGCCCTCATCATGTCCCAAATCGCCGCGGCTGCAAGAGGGCCGCCCGCGGCGCTCGGCCATTGAACCGCGGGCGGACTTCGGCGAGGCTCGGAGGCATCCCCATGAACCCCGAGCAATGGACCGCAGTGGACCGTTACATCACCGACCTCCTGGTCGCGCCGGATCCCGCCCTCGAGGCGGCTTTGGCGGCGAGCGTCGCCGCCGGGCTGCCCCCGATCAACGTGGCGCCCAACCAGGGCAAGCTGCTGCAGCTGCTGGCGCGGATCCACGGCGCCCGGTCGATCCTGGAGATTGGCACCCTCGGCGGCTACAGCACGATCTGGCTGGCGCGGGCGCTGCCGCCCGGCGGACGGCTGGTCACGCTGGAATCCGAGCCCAAGCACGCCGAGGTGGCGCGGGCGAACCTGGCCCGGGCGCAGCTGGGCGGCATCGTCGAGCTGCGGGTGGGCCGCGCGCAGGACACCCTTCCCCGGCTGGCGGCGGAGGGGCGGGGGCCGTTCGACTTCATCTTCATCGACGCGGACAAGCCGAGCCTGGCGGAATATTTTGGCTGGGCACTCAAGCTCGCGCGCCGCGGCAGCGTGATCCTGGTCGACAACGTGGTCCGCCGGGGCGCGGTGGTGGATCCCGCCAGCTCCGACCCCGCGGTCCAGGGCGTGCGGAGGTTCAACGAGCTGCTGGCGCGCGAGCGGCGGGTGAGCGCCACGGAACTGCAGACGGTGGGGAGCAAGGGCCACGACGGGTTCGCGCTGGCGCTGGTGATCGCCGACTGAGCGTCCGGAGTTTTGCCCGGTGCCCATTGCGCCGGCGGAAAATTGGAGTAACGGTGGGCCCCTCCATCCTTCTTCCTCCTTCCGCATGAGCTCCCTCTTCACGCCCTACCGCCTTCGCGACCTGGAATTCCGCAATCGGGTGTTTGTCTCCCCGATGTGCCAGTATTCGAGCCCGGGCGGCATCCCCACCGACTGGCACCTGGTCCACCTCGGCAGCCGCGCGGTCGGCGGCGCGGCGCTGGTGTTCACCGAGGCGACGGCGGTGTCGCCCGAGGGGCGCATTTCCCCGGACGACACGGGTATCTGGTCGGACGCCCACGCGGCCGCGTGGGCCCGGATCGCGCGCTTTGTGAAGGAGCAGGGCGCCGTCCCCGGGATCCAGCTGGCCCACGCCGGCCGGAAGGCCTCGACCGCCGCGCCCTGGCTCGGGGGCAAGCCGGTGCCGGCGGCCGCCGGCGGCTGGGAGCCGATCGGACCCAGCCCGATTCCCTTCGACGCCGGCTACCCGGCGCCGCGCGCGATGACCCGGGCGGACATCGACCGCGTGGCCGGCGAGTTTGTCGCGGCGGCGGCGCGCAGCCGCGCCGCGGGCTTCGAGGTGATCGAGCTGCACGCGGCCCATGGCTATCTCCTGCACGAATTCCTTTCGCCGCTGTCGAACCACCGCACGGACGATTACGGCGGCTCCCTCGAGAACCGGATTAGGCTCACCGTGCGGATTGCGCGCGAACTGCGGGCGGCGTGGCCCGCCCAGCTCCCGGTCTTCGTGCGCCTCTCCGTGAGCGACTGGGCGGAAGGCGGCTGGGACCTCCCGCAGTCGATCGTGCTGGCGCGAGCCCTGCAGGCCGCCGGCGTGGACCTGATCGACTGCTCGAGCGGCGGCGCGGTGCCATTCGCCCGGGTGCCGGCGGCGCCGGGCTACCAGGTGCCCTTCGCGGAAGCCATCCGCCGGGAGACGGGCATCGCCACCGGCGCGGTGGGCATGATCACCGACCCCGCGCAGGCTGAACAGATCATCGCCTCCGGCCAGGCCGACGCCGTCCTGCTCGCCCGTGAGCTGCTCCGCGACCCCTACTGGCCGAATCGTGCGGCCAAGGCGCTGGGCGCCCGGCCGGCCACCCCCACGCAGTACGCCCGGGCCTAGATCCCGGGAGGAAAAGCGCCCCCGGGCGGGCGCCCTTGCTTTAGGCTCTCCATTTCCGCGCACCCGTGCCACCCTGTGGCATGGAAAAACGCCCGTTTGCCGAACTCGGCCTGTCTCCGGAAATCCTCAAGGCCGTCGAAAAGATGGGATTCGAGGAGGCGTCGCCGATCCAAACCGCCGTGATTCCGGTCGCCCTGACGGGCAAGGACGTGGTCGGCATGTCCTCGACGGGTTCGGGCAAGACGGCCGCCTTTGCCATCCCGGCCCTCGAGCGGGTCGACCCGAAGCTGCGCGCCGTGCAGGTGCTGATCCTCTGCCCGACCCGCGAGCTCGCGGTCCAGGTGGCCGAGGAGGTGGGCAAACTTTCCTTCTTCAAGCGCGGGATCCAGGCGGTGCCGATCTATGGCGGCCAGTCCTACGACCGTCAGTTCCGGGCGCTGGCCGCGGGCGCCCAGGTCGTCATCGGGACCCCCGGCCGCGTGATGGACCACATGGACCGCGGCACGCTGAGCCTGGACCAGCTGCGGGTCGTGGTCCTGGACGAGACCGACCGGATGCTCGACATGGGCTTTCGCGACGACATCGAGCACGTGCTCAAGAACACGCCGGCGCAGCGGCAGCTGCTCTTCTTCTCCGCCACGATCCCGCGCGGGATCCAGGACCTGATCGGCCGCTATTCGCGGGATCCCGAGTGGATCAAGATCGAGTCGGTGGCGCAGAACGCCCCGCTGGTCGAGCAGGTCTACTTCGAGGTCGACCGCCGCTCCAAGATCGAGGCCCTGACCCGCCTGATCGACGTCCACGACTTCCGCTACGGGATCATCTTCTGCAGCACCAAGATCATGGTGGACGAGCTGGACGAGCACCTCCACGCCCGGGGCTACGCCACCGACCGCCTGCACGGCGACATCAGCCAGGCGCAGCGCGAGCGCGTGATGGACAAGTTCCGGCGCCGGGCTTTCGAATTCCTGGTCGCGACCGACGTGGCCGCGCGCGGCCTTGATGTCGACGACCTCGAGGTCGTCTTCAATTTCGACCTGCCCAACGACGCCGAGGACTACACCCACCGGATCGGCCGCACCGCGCGCGCCGGCAAGTCGGGCCGGGCCTTCACCTTCGTCTCCGGCCGCGAGCTCTACAAGCTGCAGGGCATGATGCAGGTCGCGCGGCTGAAGATCCGCCGTGAAAGCATCCCCTCCCTGGACCAGGTGGAGGAGGCGCGCGCCAATGTGTTCTTCGAGAAGATCCGCGCCACCCTCGAGGCGAAGCAGTTCTTCAGCCACGACCGGATGATCGACCGTCTGCTCGAGCAGGGCTACACCAGCACCGACATCTGCTCGGCGATGATCCACCTCCTGCAGGGCGCCCCCGCGGCCAAGCCGGGCGGGGCGCCGGCCAAGGCGATCCCGGCGGCCCAGCCGCCGCTGCGCGCCGCCGACGAGGCGGATGCGCGGCCCAAGCGCGCCTATGGCGGCCCCCGCCCCCACGCGGCCGATCCGGAGCAGAAGCCGGCGAGCGCCGCGGCGCGACCGTCGCATGCCCGCGTCACCCCGAAGCGGGCGCCCGACCCCGAACCCGCGCCGGGGGGCGCGCCCGCGGCCCCCGCGGGCGACGAGACCGAGGAGCAGGAGGCGGTCCGCCGCTCCAAGTACGAGCGGGCGCCGCGGACCGGCCGCGAGCCCGGGATGGTGACGATCTTCTTCAACGTGGGCCGCAAGCATCTCGTGACCCCGGCGGACATCGTCGGCAAGGTGGCCGGCGTGACGCGCCTGCCGGCCGAGGTCGTGGGGGCCATTGACATCCACCAGCGGCACACCCTGGTCGACGTCGCCGAGGAGCACGCCCCGCTGATCGTCAAGAAGATGGTCGGCATCCGGCTGAAGGGCGAGGCCCTGGCGCCGGCCCTGGTCGGGACCGAGACGAAGCTCTAGCGCGGCGAGCCGGGGCGGCTCCGGCCGCCTTATGACCGGGTCCGGACGGGAACCCGGCCGGGAGCCCGGGGTCCGGGAGGGGGCATGAACATCGCCAACCTCTGCGCCCTCCTGACGGTCCTCGGCACGCTTTGCTGGGGGATCTGCTTTTGGTGGATGTACCGCATTTCCGACAAGCAGAACAACCTGCTGGCGCAGCTGAAGGAGCAGGGCCGGCGGATCGAGCGGCTCTCCAAGATGGAGCACGACCTGATCAAGGAAGTGCACCCCAAGGTCGGCGAGATCAAGGAGGGGATGGACGAGATGATCGCCGTGGTGAAGGAAAACATCGAGGTCACCCTGACCGCGGCCAAGGAGGCGGAGCGGGGCTAGGTCCCCGCGTGCCGCCGGCAGACAAGAAGGATCTCGTCGACGTTGGCCAGGTCCGGCAGGCCCTCGCGCCACCGCAGGGGCTTCTGGAGGAGCAGGCCCAGGGGAAAAAGGAGCCAGTTGTACCAGCGGATGGCCGCCGGACGGAACTCGGTCAGCGCCCACACCGTGAACCGGAGGGCGCGCGGGTTGTTGGCCTGCATCCCGAAGACGGCGCTCTTCTCGATCCGGAGGCCCTGGGCGGAGAGCAGCGCCAGCAGCGGGGCCGGCTCGTAGCGGCGGGCATGGCCGACGCACGCGTCGAACGGGGTCCAGCGCTGCGCATACAGCGGCACGGAGAAGACCAGCACCCCGCCGGGCCGGAGCACGCGGGCCAGTTCGGCGAAGGCGCGGCGGTCGTCGTCGACGTGCTCGACCACGTCGCACGCCACGACGAGGTCAAAGGCCCGATCGGCGAAGGGCAGGGCGGTGATCTCGCCGACCTGGGCCAGGCCCTGGGCGGCATTGAGGCGCGACACCGCGCTGGGGCTCAGATCGAGGAAGTGGGTGCCGGCGACCGGAAGGCGGGGGCGGAGGCCGGGCCCCACCTCCAGGCGCCGCGGCGCCGCGGCCAGGAGCGCGGAGAGCAGGGGCCAGGTGTTGAAGCGCTGGGGGCGGGTCAGGTAGGTCCGCGACCAGAGCGCCTCGTAAAACGCGTGGTTTCGGGCCACGAGTTCGCGGGCGTCCGCGGGCGGGGAGGAGGGGACGGGCGGCACGGCGAGCGAGGCGATTCTGGGGGCCGTCCGGCGGGATGGCCAGCGGAGAACGGCCCGGTGACACTTTACTCGACCTTCGGCCCGAGATTCGCCCTGCTGGAGGGTTCCTGATGGCCCTTCCCGCTGAAATCGCCCGCCGGCGCACCTTCGCGATCATTTCGCACCCCGACGCGGGCAAGACCACGCTGACCGAGAAGTTCCTGCTGTACGGGAACGCCATCCACCTCGCGGGCGCGGTCAAGGACCGCAAGAACCAGCGCGCAACGACCTCCGACTGGATGGAGCTGGAGCGCCAGCGCGGCATTTCGATCAGCTCGACGGTGCTCCAGTTCGAGTACAACGGCTTTGCGGTCAACCTCCTCGACACCCCCGGCCACAAGGACTTCTCGGAGGACACCTACCGCGTGCTCACCGCGGTGGACGCGGCCCTGATGGTGATCGACGCGGGCAAGGGCGTGGAGACCCAGACGCGCAAGCTGTTCGAGGTCTGCCGGCGCCGCGGGATCCCGATTTTCACCTTCATGAACAAGTGCGACCGGCCGACCCTGAACCCGCTCGCCCTCCTGGACGAGCTGGAGTCGGTCTTGGGGATCCAGTCGACCCCGATGGTCTGGCCGATGGGCAACGGGCCCTCGTTCCGCGGGGTCTTCGAGCGCGGCGAGCGGCAGGTGCACCTGTTCGAGCGGGTGGCGGGGAATGCCTACCGCGCGCCGGTGAAGGTCACCTCGCTCGACGAGCCGGCGGTCCGGCTGAAGCTCGACGACGACACTTTCGCGGAGGTCACCGAGCAGATCGCGATGCTCGATGGCGCGGGTCATCCCTTCGACCTGAAGGCGGTGCATGCCGGGCAGCAGACCCCGGTGTACTTCGGGAGCGCCGTCAATAATTTCGGGATCCAGCTCCTGCTGGACGGCTTTCTCCGGAACTCGGTCCCGCCGCAGCCGCGCCGGTCCGTGTTCCACGGGATCGCGCGCGAAATCCCGGTCGAGTCCGACAAGTTCTCCGGGATGGTCTTCAAGATCCAGGCGAACATGGACCCGAAGCACCGGGACCGGATCGCCTTCATGCGGATCTGCTCCGGCAAGTTCACCCGGGACATGCCGGTCTTCCACGCCCAGAGCGGCAAGACCGTCCGGCTCTCCTCCTCGCACAAGCTCTTCGGCCGCGACCGCGAGACGGTGGACGAGGCCTGGCCGGGAGACGTGATCGGCATGGTCGGCCACGGGGCCTTCGGCATCGGCGACACCCTGACCGAGGACCGCACGATCCTCTTCGACGAGATCCCGCGCTTCCCGCCGGAGGTCTTTGTCTACATCTCCAATCCCAATCCCGCCGATTCCAAGAAATTCCGGGCGGGGCTCGAGCAGTTGCTCCAGGAGGGCGTCGTCCAGTCGTTCAACGCGCGGAATGCCCCGCCCGGGTCGACGTTGCTCGCCGCCGTCGGCCCCCTGCAGTTCGAGGTGGTGCAGTACCGGCTGAAGAGCGAGTACAACGCGGAGTCGCGGATCGAGCCGACGCCCTGGGTCCTCCTGCGCTGGGCGGAACCGCATCCCGACCTGGAAAATCGCGGCGCGCTCACCCTGGTGAGCGGGGTCAGCTTCGGCTCCGACAAGCTGGACCAGCCGATCATCCTCTTTCCCAATGAATGGACCATGAAGTACTTCATGGAGAAGAATCCGCAGCTGAAATTGCACGAGCTGCCGCTGGAACAGAAGCCCCCGGCCTGACCGCCGGGGCGGGTAAAAAAGGCCGGCCGCCCTTGCCGGCCGCGAAAAGGGGCTTAGGCTGCGGGGCGAAGCCTTTCCCCGGTGAAGACGACGATCTCGACCGAAATCGAGGCGACCCGGCGTTTCCTCGACGAGCTTTTTGCTGACGCCCCCCTGCGCCAGGTGGGGTTCCGGCTGTGGGACGGCACCGCCTGGCCCGAGGCGGAGCCGAGGGCCGCCACGGTGGTCCTGCGCCACCCGGGCGCCCTCCGCGCGATGTTTTCCCCGGGGACCGAGAAGGCGCTGGGCGAGGCCTATCTGCACGACGACTTTGAGGTGGAGGGGGACCTTGAGGCGGCCTTCGAGATCGCCGAGTCCCTGGCCGTCCAGCACGGCTGGAAGCGGATCCTGGCGCTCGCCTATCACCTGCATCGCCTGCCGGAGAAGGACCGGAAGGACGCACCGGCGACTTTCGGCGCCGATGATCCGGAACATTCGCTCCGGCGCGACGCGGAGGCCGTCGGCTTCCACTACGACGTCTCGAACGAATTCTACCAGCTGTGGCTGGATGCCCGGATGGTCTATTCCTGCGCGTATTTCACGGAGCCCGGGGCGGGCTTGGAGGCCGCGCAGGCGGCCAAGCTGGAGTACCTGTGCCGAAAGCTCCGCCTGCGCCCGGGCCAGGAGGTCCTCGACATTGGCTGCGGCTGGGGCGGGTTTGCCCTCTATGCGGCCGAGCACCACGGAGTGCGGGTCACGGGGGTCACCTTGAGCGAGGCGCAGGCGCGGCTGGCGCAGGCCCGGGTTCGGGCGGCGGGCCGGGAGGCGGAAGTGCGGATTCTCCGGCAGGACTACCGGACCCTCCGGCCGGGACTGGAGTTCGACGCGATCGTCAGCGTGGGGATGGCGGAGCATGTGGGGCGCGATCATCTGGCCGAGTATTTCCGCACCGCGGGCCGGCTGCTGCGCCCGGGCGGGACCTTTCTCAACCACGCGATCGGGGAGGGCTATTGCTACGAGGCGAGCGCCGGACCCTCGTTCATCGACGCCTATGTCTTTCCCGATTCCGACCTGCCGCCCCTTCCCCTGGTGGCGCGGGCGGCCGCCGAGGCCGGTTTCGAAATCCGGGACGTGGAGAATCTCCGGGAGCACTATGCCCTGACGCTGCGGCACTGGGTGCGCCGGCTGGAGGGCGCGCACGAGCAGGCCCTGGCCTTCGTGAACGAGCCCACCTATCGCGTCTGGAGGGTCTACATGGCCGGCTCGGCCCGGGGCTTCGCGCGCGGCCGGCTTGCGATCTACCAGACCCTGCTGGCGAAGCCCGATGCCGCCGGCGAGGCGCACCTGCCGCTCACCCGGCGGGATTGGTACGGGTGAGGCCCTCCACGCGCGCCGGCGCGGCTAGAGGGCGTGCGTGTCTTCGTGCGCCGGCGGATCCGGCATCCGGGAGGGGGCCGCGGCCGGCTCGACGCGCGCGCTGTCGTTGAGGCGGGTGATTTCGGTCAGCTGGTGGTCGGGATCGATCTCCACCGAGCCGCCGGCCGCCGTCGCGCCGTCGGGCAGGGTCATGCGCACGTCGCGTATCTTCGGCTTCAGGTCGGTCGGGGCCGCCATTGCCGGCACCTCCTCCGTGGCCAGGATCCGGCCGCCGCGGTCGCGGAAGACGATCGTCGTCGCCGGCGAGGCCACGGCGCCGACGCTGTGGACCCGGACCAGCACCTCGCGGCCGTTGACCAGAATGTCCTCGGGGTCGATGCCGAGGTCGGGCCGTTCCCAGTAGGGGACGCCCGCCTGCCTGAGGGTGAAGGTGAGGACGGTCGTGGCCCGGGGCGCGAAGGTGAGGTCGATGCCCGCGCTGCGTTCAAACGGCACCTGCCGGGTGGCGAGGTCCCGGTCGGCGATGTCGGAGCCGGTGGTGTCGATCCCCTGGGTCACTTCCCAGACGCCCGGGTCGACGTTCCAGCCGCTCATCCGCGCCTGCACCGGCGAAGTCTCGAGGTTGTAGGCAATGACCTTGAAGGACCGGGCCGTCGCGTTCGGCACCAGGATGGCCAGGCTCTGGGCGGTGGCGGGCGCCGCGAAGCGCCAGCTCACCACGTGGCCGGGGAAGGTGTTGCCGCGGGTCAGGGCGATCCCGCCCAGCCGCGCGCGCTGGAGCGAGGCGTAGGGCACGCCGACGCGGTCGATCCAGAGGCTGCCCTCGGTGCTGATGTATTCGCCGAGGACCATCTCGCGGATTTCGCGGTCATAGAGGGCCGCGAGGGCCTTCTTGTCGCCGGTCATCTGCCACTGGAAGTGCTCGGCGATGTTGGAATTGCCGTAGTCGCCGACGCCAATCCGGGTCGTGCGCGCCGCGCCGGCGCCGC